>CAXSHQ010000049.1:4163-4525 GCA_964236875.1 uncultured Acidobacteriaceae bacterium
TTCGATATGGGCAATAAGCTCCCTCTGCGCTCCATCGAAGCGCGCGCGCCTGCGAATCCTGTCAATGGCTTTGAATCGTGCCGTCGATATCAGCCAGGGTCGAGGATTATCTGGCACGCCTGTCCGAGGCCACGCCTCCAAGGCGGCTGCGAACGCCTCATGCATGGCCTCTTCGGCTAGATCAAGATCGCCCAGGAGCCGCACCAGCGTGGCCAGAATCCGGCCCGACTCCGATCGGTAGAGAGTCTCAATCGTCTCGTTCAGCGGTTCAGGGCCGTGCGTCGCCATGAACGCCAAACTAGCAAACGGTGTGGCTCGACACAACTGCGCCCGGGCTTCCCCGGCCTCCATCGACTAGCCCG
>CAXSHQ010000049.1:4535-13200 GCA_964236875.1 uncultured Acidobacteriaceae bacterium
CCTTGCATGCATGCGCCTCCCCTTGCTCCTGCTTCTGCCCGCCACCGCTCTCCTCGCGCAGGATGTCCAAGTCAAAGTGGACCCTAACGGCCCTGGCTCCACCGCCTCCACCACCGACTACAAGACGGTCCAGCAGGCGCTCGACCACGCCCCCGAGGCCCCGCACGGCCGCATCTTCATCCACATCGCTCCCGGCACCTACGCCGAGCGCATCCACGTCACCCAGAACCGTCCCCGCGTCACGCTTCTCGGCGAAGGTAAGGGCCCTGAGGATGTCGTCATCACCGCCGCGCAAAATGCCAAATCCGCCGGCGGCACCTTCTTCACCGAAACCGCCGAGATCAACGGCGAAGCCTTTGAAGCCGACAACGTCACCTTCGCCAACTCCGCCGGCCCCACCGGCCAGGCCGTCGCCGCCTCCGTGCGCTCCGACCGAGCCATCTTCAAGCACTGCCGCTTTCTCGGCGATCAGGACACCCTCTTCGCCGACTTCGGCCGCCAGCTCTACATCGACAGCTACATCGAAGGCGGCGTCGACTTCATCTTCGGCAATGCCGCCGCTGTCTTCGAGCGCGGCGAGATCCACGAGATCCGCGGCGGCTACCTCACCGCCCAATCCCGCACCGCCGACTACCAGGCCACCGGCTACGTCCTCGACCACGTCCACATCACCGCCGCCGCCACGCCTGCCCCGAAACCTAGCCCGGCTCTGCCCCCCGCTATGCCCGGTCAGGCCCACACCAACGACCTCGTTCTCCACCCCGACACCAACGCCCACGTCGATAGTGGACCTGCCCGCCCGCAACCCGCCCCCGGTCCTGTGAGCTTCTTCCTTGGCCGCCCCTGGCGCGTTTACTCCCGCGTCGTCGTCATGAACTCCGATCTTCCCGCCTCGCTGAACCCCGCGGGCTGGTCCACCTGGGGCCGCAGCGACCCTGCCCCCAAGGCTTTCTACGCGGAGTACAACAACTCCGGCCCCGGCGCGGCTCCCTCCAGCCGCATTCCGTGGTCCCACCAGCTCACCGCCAAAGAAGCCGAGGCCTACACACCCGCCCACTTCCTCGCCGGCACCGATCACTGGGACGCCCTCGCCGAAGCCGCGCGCCTTCCGTGACTTCTCCGCAACGGCGCCCGTGAATAGGTGTGCTACCCGCATTTCCTTTGCGTTGAGCTTCCGTCCCACCGCGCACAAGTGGTGCAAGGAACCAAGCCGTTGTAGCCATGTGCAAACTCGTCCGGACTTTGCACAACTGCATTCAAGACAGTGCACTTCCGCGGCTCTGTGTGTCTTGACGCACCCTTTCTCCGCACGGCACAGTAGACGCTACCCGCCGGCAAATACGCGCGAGTCAGCACGTAAGGAAAGCTTATGTCCACGCTCGTGCACTGCATCTACACCAGTTGCCAGTCCCACCCTATGTCCTCCGCGGAGATTGACGCACTTCTCCGTCACTCTCACGAAAGCAACGCCCGCCATGGCATCACCGGCATTCTCCTCTACGCTGGCGGGTGCTTTATGCAGGTGCTGGAAGGTGACGCGGAGTACATCGACATGCTGTACGCAAAAATTCTCATCGATCCGCGTCACACCCGCATCACGCGCATCATCTTGGAAGCCATTCCGCGCCGCTTCTTTGGCGAATGGACCATGGGCCTGTCCCATCTCACGGTTCGGGAGCTCGCCCAAATACTCGACGGCGGCGACCTCGATCAGCGCGAGGATTTACTCGCCTCCGTAGACGAGGGCCGCGCCAAGAAGCTCCTCCGCGCCTTCGCGGAAGGCCGCTGGCGCAAAACGCTCAGCACCTACGACACCCAGGCTGGACACGTCGCCGCATGAGCACCGCGGCTCCGCTGCTTCGTCCGTCCCGTCGCACCGCGGCCACTCAGCCTGCGCTGTTGCCGGCTATCTCCTGCGCCTTCCAACCCATTGTGGACGCGCGTTCCCGCCGCGTTATCGCCTACGAGGCTCTGGTGCGTGGCCGCCGCGGGGAACCGGCGGGACAGGTCATCGGCTCCGTCGCGCCGCCGCTTCTCGCCGCGTTTGACGAGCGCTGCCGCGCCGTTGCCTTGCGCCATGCCGCCCGCCTCGGCATCCGTACGGACCTCCACCTCAACCTCATGCCTCACGCCGTTCAGTTCGGCACCGACTGCCTTGCGTCCACGCGCGAAGCCGCCCGCCGCCACGGCATTCTGCTGCGCTCGCTGGTCATTGAGGTCACCGAACAGGAGATTGTCGGCGACGAAGCCCGCTTCCTGCAGCTCTGCGAGCTCTACCGCGGCGCCGGCATGCGCATCGCCATGGATGACTTCGGCACCGGCTTTTCCGGCCTGAACCTTCTCACCGAGTTCCAGCCCGACGAGCTCAAGCTAGACCGCGCTTTCGTCCGCGGCATCGCCCGCCACTGCCCCCGCCAGGCCATCGTTCGCGGCATCCTCCAGGTCTGCCGCGACCTCGGCATTGACTTCATCGCGGAAGGCGTCGAAACCCGCGACGAGTTTCACTGGTTCTGCGACGAAGGCGTCCACCTCTTCCAGGGCTATCTCTTCGCCCGCCCAGGCTTCGAATCGCTCCCCGAACCCACGTTCCCCAGTTAGCAACTCTCCCCGACAACAACGTGGGTCATCTCGATCTCCCCCGGGGGAATAACGTGTGTCATCTCGACCGGAGCGAAGCGGAGTGGAGAGACCCCTGTATTTAGGACCAGCGAAGATGCTCGCCCTGTGAAGCTCGCCCCGTGAAGCGCCCCGCGCAGTTTGGCCAACTACGCTTCCGCTCCCTCCAGCACCACCTCGCTCACCCGCTCCTGCCCGAACACCCCTTCCCACTTCGCCACCACCACGCTCGCCAGGCAGTTCCCCACCACGTTCACCATCGTCCGTGCCATATCCATCAGCGCATCGATCCCCAGGATCATCGCAATCGGCGCGGTCGGCAGCCCAAAGGTTGACGCCGTCGCCAGCAGCACCACCAGCGTTGCCCGCGGCACGCCCGCAACGCCCTTGCTGGTCAGCACCAGCGTGGCCATCATCAGTAGCTGCTGCCCAATCGGCAGGTGAATCCCCGCCGCCTGCGCCACAAAGACACTCGCCACCGCCAGGTAGAGCGTCGACCCATCCAGGTTGAAGCTGTATCCCGCCGGGATGACGAACGCCACCACTCGCTGCGGCACGCCTAGAGCCTCCATCTGCTCCATCGCGATCGGCAGCGCTGCTTCGCTGGTCGCCGTCGCAAACGCAATCGTGGCCGGCTCCGCCACCGCCGCCAGGAACCGCCTAACCGGCACTCGAAACAGCAGCGCCGCCGGCAGCAGCACGAGAATCGCGAACAGCGCCAGTGCGCCATACAGCGTCAGCAGCAGCTTCAACAGGTTCACGAGCACGCCCAGGCCCATGTGCCCGACCGTGTACGCCATCGCCCCACCCACACCGATGGGCGCAAAGTACATCACCACATTCGTGAACCGGAACATCACCTCGCTCAGGCTCTCGCAGATGCGCAGCACCGGCTCGCGCTTCGCCTGGCTCAGCCGCGCCAGCGCGACACCGAAGAACACGGCGAACACCGCCACCTGCAGGATCTGCCCATCGGCAATGCTCTTGGCAATGTTTTCCGGAAAGATATGGATGATGAAGTCGTCCCATTTCGTCGCCGGCGCGGGCGGCAGCGCACCCGCACCGGCGCTCGACACCGCCAAACCCACACCTGCCTTCGTGACGTTGATCGCCAGCAGCCCGATCCCGAGCGCCAGCGTTGTCACCACTTCGAAGTACACCAGCGCCTTTACACCCATGCGCCCGACGCCCTTCAGGTCGCCGTGCCCCGCGATCCCCACCACCAGCGTCGCCAGGATCAGCGGCGCAACGATCGTCTTGATCAGCCGCAGAAACACATCCGAGCAGACCTTCATTTGCACGGCCACGTTCGGCTTATCGAACCCAAGCTCCGCGCCCGCCACCATCGCCACAAAGATCCACGGCGTCAGGCTCCGCCGCCATACCGCAAATCCGCCCAGCAGGACCACGCCCGCCCAGCGCAACACCACCGCCGCGACATGGGGTCCATGCAGCCCCTGCAATACCGCGCCCACAGCAACCGCTGCCACGCCGCCAAGCAGCAGGGCAGCCTCCTGCTTTGTCGTTTGTCGTTTCATGTGTTCGCCCGAGAATAGCAGCGTCACGGCGGCCTCGCACCGTCGCACGCCCGAAACTCGCGATACCCTAGAAATGCACCCGCATCCTTACCCCGCACGTCGTCCCCAGGAGACTGTTCCCCCATGCGCAAGCTCACCGCTTCTGCTCTCGCCTTTGCATCTCTTTCCGTTGCAGCTTCGCCGTTCGCCACGCCCGCCGCAAGTGGGCAGCAGTACCACATCCTGCAGCGGCCCGCGCTCACCGCGACCACCATTGTCTTCAACTACGCCGGCGACCTATGGACCGTGGACCGCAAGGGCGGCCGGGCCAACCGCCTCACCACCGGCATCGGGCTTGAGACCGCGCCAGTCGTCTCGCCCGACGGCCAGACCATCGCCTTTTCCGGCGAGTACGACGGCAACACCGACGTCTTCACCATGCCCATCACCGGCGGCATCCCGCACCGCGTCACCTATCATCCCGCGGCCGATGTCCCCGTCGCCTGGACGCCCGACGGCAAGCAAATCGTCTTCCGCTCCAACCGCTCCGCGCACTCGCGCTGCACCGAGCTCTTCGAAGTCCCCGTCGCCGGCGGTGTCGCCACGCGCCTGCCGCTGCCCATGGCCTACCAGGGCGCGCTCTCGACGGATGGCACGACCATCGCCTACTCGCCCATCGCTCCGGCCTTCGGTTTCAACTACACCTCCTATGTCTCCTGGGGCAACTACCACGGCGGCGAGGCCGGCACCATCAACATCACCGATCTCGCTTCGCTGAACACCGTTACCATCCCTCACGAGAACACCTCCGACTTCTCACCCGCCTGGCTCAACGGCAAGCTCTATTTTCTTTCCGCGCGCAAAGGTCCCATCGGCCTTTACACCTACGATTCCGGCTCCAAAGGCATCACGGAAGTCGTTCACAACTCCGGCCCCGACCTCCACTCGCTGTCCGCCGGTCCCAACGGCCTCGTTTATGACCAGCTCGGCGAGATCTATCTGGTCGAAGGCGGCAAGCCCCACAAGGTAGACATCGACGTCACCGCCGACCTCCCCGAGGTTCGCGAGCACATCGAGTCCGTCTCCGCGCAGATTGAAAGCGCAGCCCTCTCGCCCACCGGCGTGCGCGCCGTCTTTGAGGCTCACGGCGAGATCCTGACCGTACCCGCGCGCCGTGGCCCCACCCGCGATCTCACCAACACGCCCAGCGTCATGGAGCGCGATCCCATCTGGGCGCCCGACGGCCAGTCCATCGCCTACTTCTCCGATGAGTCCGGTCTCTACCAGGTCCACGTCGCCGCTCAAACCGGTGAGGGCACGGTCAGGAAGTTTCCCATCTCCTCCGACCCCGCCTATTACTTCGGCCCCAAGTGGTCTCCGGACTCCAAGAAGATCGCGTTCTTCGACAACCGGGCGCGGCTGTGGATGCTGGATGTCACCACCGGCAAAGCCACCGAGATCGGCGCCCCCAACCACTTTTCCGGTTTCCGTCGTGACTTCGCATGGTCGCCCGATTCACGCTGGCTCGCCTTCACCCACGATGAGGACAATCACCTAAGCGTGCTCTACCTCGACGAGCTCGCCACCGGCAAGATCACCCCCGTCACCGACAAAATGGCCGATGCCGGCAACCCCGCCTTCGACCGCAACGGGAAGTACCTCTACTTCACGGTCAGCACCAACGAGGGCGGTGTGTCTTTCGGCCTCGACATGACCACCGATCTGCTTCGCTCCACGCGCACCATCTACGCGGGCGTTCTCGCGTCGGACGGAGCCAGCCCCCTCGCCCCCGAAAGCGACGACGAGAAGACCCTCGCACAGGCCCGCGAGCGCAACCGCGACAACGGCGACGAGCCCCCCGCGGGCTCGCCTCGCCGCGGCGGAGCTGGTGCTCAAACCCCTGCAACCCCGGAAGGCAGTGAAGAAGCCGCCGCTCCCCAGCAGCGCCCCTCCAACCCCGTTCCGCCTGTCACCCGCCCCATCCGCGTGGATATAGCCGGCATCCAGTCGCGCCTTGTCGCTCTGCTGACCTGCAGTCCGGCCGCGCCGGCGGCTTCTTCTTCCTGGAGCGTAGCGGCGAGGGCGGTCGTGGCGGCGGAGGCGGCGGCGCTACCCTCCGTCATTGGGCGCTGGAGTCCCGTGAAGCCTCCACCGTCTCCGACCGCGTGTCCTTCTACCAGGTCTCGGCCAACGGCGAGAAAATCCTCATCTCTCAGGGCCGCGCCGGTGGTCCTCCTGCCGCCGCAGCCGGTCGCGCTGCCGCTGGTCCCAGCTACACCATCATCAACGCCCCCGCCAACCCGCCCGCAGGCAGCGGCGGCGGTGGTGGTGGTGGCGGAGCCGGCTTCGGGCGTGGTGGCGCTGCTCCCGCAGCAGCAGCCGGTGCCGCCGCGGCCTCCGGGACGCCGCTCAACCTCTCCGACATGCAGATCCGCGTCGATCCCAAGGCCGAGTGGCGGCAGATCTACCATGAGGTGTGGCTAGTCGAGCGTGCCTACTTCTACGACCCCAACCTCCACGGCGTAAACGCCAACGCCGAGGAAAAGCGCTTCGAGCCCTTTGTGGCTTCCATCGCCAGCCGTGCCGATCTGAACTACATCCTGCAGGAGATGCTTTCCGGCTTCTCCGTCGGCCATCTGCGCGGCAACGGCGGCGAGATCCCAACGCCTCGCGCCGTCGCCGGCGGCCTCCTCGGCGCCGATTACACGATCAAGGACAACCGCTACTGCATCGCCAAGCTCTACAACGGCGGCGACTGGAACCCCGAAGCCACCGGCCCGCTCACACAGCCCGGCCTCAACATCCATGTCGGCGACTGCATCCTCGCCATCGACGGCCAGAACCTCACCGCCGCGGAGGACATCCAGAAGCCCCTCGAAGGCACGGCCGGGCACGCGGTCACGTTGCGAGTCGCGTCCTCCACGGGCGGCTCCCCGCATGACATCGTCGTGATCCCCACCCGCACCGAGGCCCAGCTCCGCAACTTCGACTGGATCGACGGCAACATCAAAAAGGTCGACCAGCTCTCCGGAGGCAAGCTTGCCTATGTGTACCTGCCGACACCGCGCAGGGCGGCTTCACCAACTTCAACCGCTACTACTACGCCCAGACCGAAAAGCAGGGCGCGGTCATCGACGAGCGCTTCAACTCCGGCGGTCAGGTCGCCGACTACATCATCGAAGCCATGGAGCGTCAGCTCCTCAGCTACTGGTCGCCGCGTTATGGCGCCGTCGACCGCACCCCCAACGCCGCCATCTACGGCCCCAAGGTCATGATCGCCAATGAGTTCTCCGGCTCCGGCGGCGACGCCCTGCCCTACCTCTTCAAACGCCAGAAGATCGGGCCGCTGGTCGGCAAGCGCACCTGGGGTGGCCTCGTCGGTATCGGCTCCATTCCGACCCTTATGGATGGCGGTTCCGTCACCTCGCCCAGCTTCGGTCAGTTCTCGCCCGAAGGCACCTGGGACGTAGAAAACCGCGGCATCGAACCTGACTTCCCCCTTGAGCAGGATCCCAAGGCCGTTGCCGAAGGCCACGACCCGCAGCTCGAAAAGGCGGTCTCCCTCGCGATGGAAAAGCTCGCTACCCAGCCCCCACCCGAGCCCCGCCGCCCGCCCTACCCCAACTATCACAAGTAGCTGCATCGCTCATGGTCATCGTCCGGGGAGGCACTCATCGCCTCCCCGGACGTTCTGCGCCATCCGCGCGGAATCCGCGAAATCCGCGTTCCGCTCTCCTGCACCCTCCAAGTCGCGTCGGCTATCCATGAGTCTATTACCCTGCTGGTTAACATCGTTCCGTACCGGAACGGTACCGTCGTCCGCGCATCCCGCCGAAAGTGGGACTGCATTTCCCGGCCTCTTTTCGTAACCTCAACTCACTTCATGGCGGAGACATTCATTCACGACGAGCGCGCGCGCCTCCAGGCTCTCGAGCAGTACGACCTCGCCGACATGCCCCACGATCCGGCGATGGACGACCTCGCTCGCCTCGCCGCCCAGCTTTGCAACGCGCCCGTGGGCGCCATCACCCTCATCGAGCGCGACCAGATCACCTTCGCCGGCCGCTTCGGCGTCGAGATCACCAGCGCGCCCCGCAACCTCGTCCCCTGTGAAACCACCATCATGGGCGACGGCGTCTACCAGGTTCCCGACGCCCGCCGCGACCCTGACTACTCTCCCGGTGGTATCCCCGTCGGCGACCGCCGCTTCCGCTTCTACGCCGCCGCCCCCGTCTACACGGGCAAGGGCGTCGCCATCGGCTGCATCTGCGTTCTCGATACCGCCAGCCGCCGCCTCACCCCGGCACAGTCCGAGTCGCTCGAAAGCCTCAGCCACGCCGTCACCACACGCCTGGAGCTGCTCCAACGCCTGCGCGATCAGGACCGAGGTGCCCGTGCCCGACAGCGCGTTGAAACCGCCCTCACCGTCGAGCGCAATTTCGTCGCCGCCGTGCTCGATACTGTCGGCGCGCTCGTTGTCGTCTTCGACACCGCCGGCCGCATCGTGCGCTTCAACCGCGCCTGCGAGATGA
>CAXSHQ010000049.1:13210-18241 GCA_964236875.1 uncultured Acidobacteriaceae bacterium
ATTTCCGGCTACAACTCCACCGAGCTCGTCGGCCGCTATGCCTGGGAGCGGCTCATCCCCGAGTCCGACATCCCCGAGTACATCGACAGCTTCGAGCGCATCCGCGCCGGCCACTTCCCCACCACCTACGAAAACCACTGGCTCGCCGCCGACGGCACTCGCCGCCACATCTCCTGGTCGGCCACCGCGCTGCTCGACTCCCAGTCCCAGGTCGCGTTCGTCATCGCCACCGGCATCGACGTCACCGTGCAGCGCGCCGCCGAAAACGCCATCCGCGAAAGCGAAGCCCGCTACCGCCAGCTCATCGAAGGCTCCCTCGGCCTCGTTTGCACGCACGATCTGGAAGGTAACGTCCTTTCCATCAACGAGTACGGCGCCAGCGGCCTCGGCCGGCGCGTTGAAGATGTCGTCGGCCACCGCATCCAGGAGTTCGTCGCCCGTGCCCGCCGCCCGCTCATCCAGTACTACCTCCGCGAGCTCCTCCACAGCGGCGAAGCCCAGGGCCTGCTCCGCATCCGCCACGTCAGCGGCGAAGAGCGCGTCTTCGCCTATCGCAACCGCCTCATCGAGCCTGAGGGCCACGACCCCTACATTCTCGCCTTCGCCATCGACATCACCGAGCAGATGCGTGCTGAAGAGCAGCTCCGCGCCCTCATTCGCCAGTCCAATTCCGTGCTCGAATCCGTCGGCGATGGCATCTTCGGCATTGACCTCCTGGGCCGCGTCACTGTCGTCAACCCCGCCGCTGCCCAGATGCTTGGCTATCGTCCCTCTGAGCTCCTCGGCCGCAACATTCACGAGCTCATCCACCATTCTCGCGCCGACGGCACACCCTACCCGGTCAGCGAATCGCCCATCCAGGCCAGCCTTTCCGACCTCACAACCGTCCGCGTCGCCAACGAGGTTTTCTGGCGCAAGGACGGCACCAGCTTCCCCGTCGAGTACGTCGCGCGCCCGCAGATCGAATCGGAATCCGACGAGAACGCCCGCAACGCCCCCCGTCCCGCTACACACACGCCGCCAGCCAACTCCTCCGCTCACAAGCATGCAGGAGATTCACGCGAAGAAGCCGCAGCGCAGCCAGGCACCACGGATCTTGCCGTGCCCCGCGGGCGCGCCGTCGGTGTGGTCGTCGCCTTCACAGATATCTCCGAGCGCAACGCCCTCGACCGCATGAAGGACGAGTTCATCTCCACCGTCTCGCACGAACTGCGCACGCCGCTCACCAGCCTGCGCGCGGCCCTTGGCCTCGTCTCCGGCGGCGCGCTCGCTAACCGACCCGACAAGCAGAAGCAGATGATGGACATCGCCGTCGGCAACACCGACCGCCTCGTCAAGCTCGTCAATGACATCCTTGACTTAGAGCGAATCGGCTCCGGCAAGGCCGAGCTCCACGCCGCACGCTGCTCGGTCGACGAGCTCATGCAGCGCGCCGCCCAGCTTCAGCAGGCCTCCGCCGCCAAGGCCAACATCCGCTTCACGGTAGAGGGGAACGACGTCCACGTCTGGGCCGACCCCGACCGCATCCTCCAGACCCTCACCAACCTGATCTCCAACGCGATCAAATTCTCCCCGCAGGCCACCACCATCCCCAGCGAAATCAAGCTGACCGCCAGCTACATCGGCCCGGACGAAGCCGTCCTCGAAGTACAGGACCAGGGCCGCGGCATCCCCGCCGACAAGCTCCAACAAATCTTCGAGCGGTTCAAGCAGGTTGACGCCTCAGACTCCCGCGCCATGGGCGGCACAGGCCTCGGCCTTGCCATTTGCCGCAGCATCGTCCAGCAGCACGGCGGTCACATCTGGGCCACCAGCACCCTCGGCGAAGGCTCCACCTTCCACTTCACCCTGCCCACCGAACAAAGCCAACGGCTGACGTAATCAGACTCTGCGCTTCCACGGTCGCCGTCGCGCCGCGTGAAGCACACGGGCGATTTCGATTGGCTGCGTCCCGGGTTTATAAACAACTTGATAGTTCTTGTAGGGTGCAGCTGGCCAGAAAAGAAGGCGTTTCTTGGTCAGGTCGGTACGCGTGTGGCCCACACTGTGCAGTGAAGCAATGAGCTCGCAATTTTCGTAGATCGCTGTCTCTACTTCGTCCGCTGTCTGAATGCTGTCTCTGGCGATTCGGTTCCAGATAATAAACACATCGCGCGTGGCTCGAGAACTGAGCCTATACCCACTCACGCCGCTGCCGGGCGGATGGCAAGGAACTCTTGCTTCCACTCAGAGATCTGCTGTTTCGCTTCTTCCGCGCTAAGCGTTTCTCCTCGTTCCAACTCTTCCCATCCCTCATCGATCATGGCGCTGATCTCATCACGGTGCTCGTGCAGGTAGACTTCGCGCTCGATGATCTCGCCGAGCGCCTCACCCACGAACGCCTCCGCCGATGCGAAGCCGCGCCATTCCGCGACCTGTCGCACAAGCTCTTCCTGCTCGCCAGTCAGTGTGAGTGTCATGCCAAAAGCATACCCCAGCTACTCGTCATTCTCCTTCAGCTTCGCCACCACGCTGAAGTCCTCCAGCGTCGTCGTATCGCCCTTCACATCGCCCGTGCAGGCCAGCTCCCGCAGCAGCCGCCGCATGATCTTGCCGGACCGCGTCTTCGGCAGCATCTGCGTAAACCGCAGATCATCCGGCCGAGCCAGCGAGCCGATCTCCTTCGCCACCCACTGCCGCAGCTCCTGCTTCAAAGCCTCGTTCGGCTCATTGCCCTCCTCCAGCGACACGAACGCGGCAATCGCTTGCCCCTTCATCTCATCCGGACGCCCCACCACCGCGGCCTCGGCCACCTTGGGGTGCGCCACCAGCGCTGACTCGATCTCCATCGTTCCGAGCCGGTGCCCGCTCACATTGATCACGTCATCCACGCGGCCCATCAGCCAGAAGTAGCCGTCGTCATCCCTGCGCGCGCCGTCGCCCGTGAAGTACATACCCGGCACCTCGCTGAAGTACGCCTGCAGAAAGCGCTCGTGATCGCCCCAGATCGTCCGGGCCATCGAAGGCCATGGCTTGCTGATCACCAGCAGGCCGCCATGCCCCGCCGGCACCGGCCTGCCATCCTTGCTCACGATCTCCGGAACCACCCCAAAGAACGGCTTCGTCGCCGACCCCGGCTTGGTCGCCACCGCGCCCGGCACCGGTGCGATCATGTGCCCGCCCGTCTCCGTCTGCCACCATGTATCCACAATCGGGCAGCGCTCCTTGCCGATCTCGCGGTGGTACCACATCCACGCTTCCGGATTGATCGGCTCGCCCACCGTGCCCAGCAGCCGCAGGCTGCTCAGATCGTGCTTGGCCACCCAGTCGTGTCCCCACTTGATGAACGCCCGGATCGCCGTCGGAGCCGTATAGAAGATCGTCGCTTTGTGCCGGTCCACGATGTCCCAGAAACGGTCCGGCGCCGGATAGTTAGGTGCACCGCCATAGAGCAGCACCGTTGCCGCATTCGCCAGCGGCCCGTACACCACATAGCTGTGTCCCGTGATCCACCCAATGTCCGCCGTGCAGAAGTACACATCGTCATCGCGCAGATCGAAGTTGATCTTGCTCGTCAGGTACGTCTGCACCGCATATCCGCCAGTCGTATGCACCAGGCCTTTGGGCTTGCCGGTAGTCCCGCTCGTGTACAGGATGAACAGCGGGTCCTCGGCATCCATCGGCTCGCATGGGCACTCTGCCGCGGCCCCAGCCATCGCCTCGTGCCACCACACGTCGCGCCCCGGCGTCATCGGTGTATCGGCATCCGGCTGGCGCTGATACACGACCACCTTCCGCAGACCCGGGCACTTCGCCAGCGCCTCGTCGGCAATCGTCTTCAGCTTGATCTCGCCGCCGCGGCGGTACAGCACATCTTGCGCCACCAGCACCTTGCAGTCGGAGTCGTTCACTCTGTCCGCAATCGCCTGCGCCGCAAACCCGCCGAAGATCACCGAATGCACCGCACCGATACGCGCGCAGGCCAGCAGCGTGATTGCCAGCGCGGGCGCCATGCCCATGTACACCGCCACGCGGTCGCCCTTCTTCACGCCCGCGTCCTTCAGCACGTTCGCAAACCGCTGCACTTCCGCGTGCAGTTCACCGAACGTCAGCCGCATCTCGATCACCGGCTTGCCGTCTGCCATCGGCTCGCTTTCCCAGATCAGCGCCAGCTTGTCCCGCTTTGCTCCCAGAGCGTGACGGTCCACGCAGTTGTGGCAAAGGTTCAGTTTCCCGCCCACGAACCACTTCGCTTCCGCTGCCGTTCCTTCCAGCACACGCGTCCACGGCTGGAACCACTCCAGTTCCTTGGCCGCCTCGCCCCAGAACTCTTCCGGCTGCTCCACGCTCCGCCGGTACATCGCCTCATACGCCTCGAGGCTGCCCACATACGCCTTGCGCGCAAACTCCTCCGGCGGCGGAAACAACCGATGCTCGCGCATCATGGATTCGAACGTAGTGCTCTCGCCAGAGGCAGTGGGCGTGCTGACGGTGGACTCGGCGGCTGCTGCTTCAGACATAAAGGGCCTGCGCTCTCTGGAGGTTGGAAACCTCAACGGTGACTTCTTTCAGCACCGCACAGAAGGCAAAGGTACGCGATGCCGCCCAGAGCAGGCAAACACCTCATGAGAGCTATGCGGGCATACCCGCCCGCATAGCTCCACTGGCCAGTCAGCAACCCTGCACAGTTGTCATCCTGAGCAAAGCGAAGGATTCCCGCATTGGCTCCCGCCCATTCATCCCCGCCACCCACGCAACCTGTACCGGCCGTGTCGGTAGGTCGAGTCATGCAAAGATAAACATCGTGAGCGTTCCCTGGAGCTCCGCGATCGGCTTCTTCTTCGGCTTCGTTTTCGGAGTCGGCTGCGCGCTCGCTGTTCTGTACTCGATCTTCTTAGGCGGCTACCGAGCCGCAGTGCGAGACTCCGAGTTGGACCCGCCGCCGCCTCGCCTGCTGCAGGCCCTCGCACGCCAACGCCGGATTCCGGGAACACACAGCTAGGCGGTATCCACATATAGTCTTTGCTGCGGCTGCTGATTTTGTTCGACTGC
>CAXSHQ010000050.1:0-5328 GCA_964236875.1 uncultured Acidobacteriaceae bacterium
GCCGGTACGGCCATGCTGTCGTCGCAGGTCAGTGCGTCAGATACTGATCCCACGAGCACGAACAACAGCGCCAGTGCTTCCACGACGGTGAGCGGAAGTACCTACAACCTCGTGCCTGCACTGACCGCCATTTCTCCGGCCGGCATTGCGAGTGGGTCCTGAGCAGCGGGGGAACCATTTACCTGGTGCGCGATCCGGTGGTTGTTCCAGGTTTCTTAGGCACCAGCTCAGTCGCCACGCTTGCTTCCAGTTCGTCCGCCACCCTGACCCACGGAGCGGCAACATGCTGCTGACACTGAAAGGCACGAACTTCCTGCCGGGTGTCGCCGTTACCTGGAACGGCAACTACCGCAGCACCACTGTTGTGAGCCCGACACAGCTTACCGTCGCCATCCCCTCCACAGACCTGACCGCAGCGGGAACGGCATCGCTGGTGGCCACAAATCCAGGCGCGGCGCTCTCTGGGCCGCTCACAATCTCTGTGCAGTAGAAATCTCCAAGGTGTTCCAGTGGAGTGATGACGGGCGCACGTGCTTAGCAGCCGCGCTCGAAGTGGTACCTCGCGGCACGAGGATGCCCGAGACGGGGTGCGTGATGTTCGCCGATGGCGTTCGCAGTGCGGAATGCTTCGAACGCGGCTTGGGGCATCGTAGGTCGCTCTCCCAGAAAGAGACCGGCTGCGAACTGTTGCTTGGAGCTTTTCAGGATGTCTTCTGCTCCGCGACGAATTCATCCAGCACGACACGTTGCGCGGCCATCTTGAAGTCGCTGTTCGCGTGCGCGCAGATCCCGAGCGTGGTGGACACATCGGCATGCCGGAGGGTCGCCTGCACAGTCTTCGGATCCGCGTTCGCAGTGACGAGAAACGTTGGCAAGGTATGCCGGAGCGTGTGGAAGCAGCGCGACGACTCCTGAAGGCTGCTAATTAGAGCGATGGTGGCGCAGAAATGGTCTTGACACCTTTCATCCATTGGTACTACCTTTGGTCGACTTCGGATCAGCTGTCAGCCATACCTGGAGGAAGCCTTGATTAAGTCACGTGGCCATGCGGCCCACTACCCCGCTCTTGCACACCTCTTTCAAATCTTTCGTATCGCCAAGTGGCAACGGCCTCTGCTCCGTGTGTTTGTGGCTCTCACGGCTGTTCTGCTCTTAAGCTCGCCGGCGCTTGCGCAGTACAGCAGTGGTATACGGGGCGTGGTATCGGATAGCGGCGGTGCCGTCATCGTGGGCGCGAACGTTGTTGTAAGCAACAATGCAACCGGGATCGCGACTCGTTCAGTCACAGGCCAGACCGGCACTTTTGACTTTCAGCGGCTTGCGCCGGGAGAGTACACCCTTACGGTGCATGCGGCGGGCTTTTCTCAGGCTCAGAGCCATCCCACGTTATTGACTGAACAGACAGTGAATCTCCCCATTACGCTCGCTGTCAGCGGCGACACGCAGGTGGTTACGGTCGACACCGTGGCACCCTTGATCGACAATGCGGACAGCCGCCTGCAGACCACCCTGCCTCAGAATCAGATCGATGCACTTCCCGTCCAGGGCAGGTCGGTGATTGGCCTGGCAAATCTTGCACCAGGCGTCACGGGGACCGGTCTCGCGACTACGAGCGGTGTTCCGGACAATTTCAACGTAGAGACGACTAACCAGGCCAACGCCAATGGTCGTGGTTTCGATGGCAATCTTTACGTCATTGATGGGCTGGACATCACGAGTTCAGTTCGACCGGGAGTGGTCAACACTTCGCCGAACTCGGATTCGGTGCAGGAAGTTGCACTGCAAACCAACACCTACTCGGTGGAGTATGGACGTGCGACTTCAATTCAAACAGCTATTACTACGAAGTCCGGCGGCAATCGCGTGCACGGTCTGGCCAGCTACTACTACACCGGCAACAAGCTTTGGGCGCGCAATGAGTTCACACCGCTCACCGGGTACGCTCCTTTCCACTACAACAATTTTTCCGGAGCAATCGGCGGCCCGCTGTACAAGGACCACACCTTCTTCTTCGCGTCGACGCAGTTTCTTCGCTCCCTAAGCACAACCAGCGGCGCCACAACGTTTGAAGCGCCGGAGTTTGTGGCGTTTGCAAAGAGCACCTTCCCGAACAGCGTCGGCACGTCGCTGCTCACAAACTACCCTGTATCGAAGGCGACGATCACGGGAGTTTCCAGAACGGCTCAACAGGTCTTCGGCGCTACGTGCGGTACGGCCGCAACCTACAATCTTCCCTGCACCACGCCGGTGATCGACTCCGGCACGTACTCACTTTCTCCGTCTCGCGACGGTACTCAGTATTCCGTGCGCGTTGACCAAACCTTCAAGCGCGAACGCGTGTATGCCAGCTACTACAATTCAGTGCTGCACACGTTGACGGCTTCCGTCCGAACCGCCATGGACACGCCGAATATCCAGACCAGCCGGTCGTTTCAGGTAAACGAAACGCATACATTCAATCCGAAACTTCTGAATGAGGCAAAGTTCGGATACCTGCCTATCGAGGGTCTTTCGGCTGCATCGGGACCCTTCAATGTTCCGGTAGTTAACATCACAGGACAAGGCACCCCAATCGGCATTGCGCAGCCGCACCTCGACTTCATTCAGCACAACTACCACTGGCGTGACTCCGTCGTGCTGGCCGTCGGCCGCCATAACTTCCGCGCGGGCTTTGAGGGCTTCCATGGAGATGAGCTGACCCTCTTCGGCCAGGTCCAGTCTCAGCCGGTGTTTACATTCAGCAATCTGCTTGACCTTTCGCATGACGCACCGTTCTCCGAAACAGGCGTGTACTACAACCCGGTTACGGGACAGAAAGCGTTCTTCAGTCTGGGCGTGTCCAGCACGACATATGGCGTCTTCGTGCAGGATCAATGGCAACCGAGTCCGCGTCTGACCCTGGACCTTGGCATCCGGTTCGATTACTTCGGCAACCCTTACCCGTCCTCTGCGCTGGGCTCCATCATCAGCAACTTCAAACTTGGCAGCGGAGCGACGCTCACGGATCAGGTGGCGAACGGCGGGCTCACTGTTACGAACAAGGTCTATAACTCGACTCCAAAGGCCGTGAGTCCGCGCGTGGGCATCTCCTGGGACCCTACCGGCAGCCACAAGTATGTTGTGCGCGGAGGCATCGGTGTCTACCATGAGTGGTTTACCAACGGTGAGTTGACTGTTCCTCTGCGCGCCAATTCGCCTGCCTTCGCGAACCCAACCTTTCTTTCCACGCAGGGCATCGCCCCCATATTCGCTCTTGGTACCAGCGCAGCCTACCCGTTCAACTATCCGCTCCCGGTCGTACCCGCTGGCGTGCCGGATAGCCACGGCGCCTACTCCGGCTTTCCCACGGCCAACATCGGCGGTACCGACGCGAACCTCAGCATCCCGCAGATCGTGAACTACACCGCTGGAGTGGAAAGGCAGCTTGGGCGGCACCTCAGCGTGGGTGCAAACTACGCGGGCTCGTTTGCCCGCAACCTGCCTGAAGGCGACATCAACACCATCAACGCCAACAACGACGTAAACCGCGTGGCAGGCAGCTATATAACCAACAAAGGGAAATTGGTCCGTCCTTTGACAAGCTTCGGCGCCATCAACTACACGCGTAACGGGAACCAGTCGCACTACAACGCGTTCATCGCAACGGTGAACGGCCGGTTCGGCGCCAGGGATACTTTCCAGGCGTCCTATACGCGTTCTTCCGCCATCGACTACGGAACACAGTATCCTGATAATCTCGCCGCGCGCAGCACGTATGAGGGACCGGCGAACTTCGACATACCCAATCACTTTGCGCTGTCGGAAAGCCTTCGTCTCCCGGGCCTGTCCCGGGGCAACTACTTTGCCCGGACTGCAACGACCGGGTGGGTGCTTTCCGGCTCGGTGATCCTGCAGAGCGGCACTCCCTTTACGGCGCTCACCACGGCATCTTTCCAGCCGACCCAGGATACGAGCGGCAACGTGACCGGGTTCAAGACGGGCAGTGGCGACTACAACGGAGATGGAAAGAACTACGACTTTCCTAACCTGCCCAGCTCCGGGTACACGCAGCCTCATGACAGGCACTCGTACTTGACAGGCCTGTTTCCGGCGTCCAGCTTCGGCATACCGACTCTCGGCACTGAAGGCAACGAACAGCGCAATCGGTTTCGTGGACCCGGATACGCCAACACGGATTTGAGTGTCTTGAAGGGCTTTGCCGTCCGCGACTTAGGCCATCTGGAGCTTCGCGGTGATGCGTTCAACCTCTTCAACCGGCCCAACCTCACCGGCTTTCAGGGAGACCTGTCCAACGCCAACTTTGGCAAAGCGACTTCGGCGTTCAACGCGCGATATTTCCAGCTCGCCGTGCGCTTCACGTTCTAGTTAGTTGATAGCGGCCCGACACAAGAGGATTGCATCGAGGGTGCGCATGATTTGCCCTTTCATGCATGCGCAAGGCGTGAACACCGCCGGGGATCAAACATCATGAAAACGACACGCCGTGTTTTGCTGGCCGGTCTTGGTGCGGCCACTACCCAGGTACTTCTTTGCCGGCGCCTCCTAGGCTCGGCCGCACCGTTCACTTCAGCGCAGGCTCACTCCGCCGCGGGATCTGCGGCTGCGGCCGGCGCGTTGGACCTGTTGCTGACGTCACTCGGTCCGGGCATCCTGCGGATCAGCATTTCGCCTGCCCACGATGCGCCGCGCCTGGGTGAGTTGGGAGTGATGGACCACTCCGACAGCCTCGTTGTGGCCCCAAGTGGTCCAGTGCGGCCACAGACTTTGCATTGGGGAAAGTACAGCGTACGCGTGAGTGACTCGCCTCTGCACGTGGGAGTGTACGAGGGCGATAAGCTTCGCCAGGAGGTGCGCTTCGACCTCGACAGCACAGATGTTACGTTCCCCATCTCAGGTCCAGTGTTTGGAATGGGCGAAGGAGTTCACCCTTTCGACCGGCGGAATACCCGCGACACGATGCTCAACGGCCAGCACTCGCCAGACCTGGAAACCTTTGGCTCGCGCGTTCCCATCCCCTGGGTTATCAGCCCGGATGGCTGGGGCATCTTCATCGGCCAGCCGCCCGCGAGTGTGATGGAGTTCACCGAAACGACGGCGCATTTCCGCAACAACGAAGCCACCTCCACGCGCAACGTTTACCTGCTGGTGGGAGACACCGCGGTGGATGTGCTTCGTTCCTATGCGGACCTGACCGGCCATCCCCACCTGCCGCCGCTCTGGTCGTTTGGCTACCAGCAGTCTCACCGAACGCTCGCAAGCAGGGAAGAGGTTTTGCAAGAGGCCAAAACCTTCCGCGAAAAGAAACTGCCTTGCGACACCATGATTTAT
>CAXSHQ010000050.1:5338-6214 GCA_964236875.1 uncultured Acidobacteriaceae bacterium
CATTTCCGTAGCGCGCGACTTCCGCGCCAAGAAGCTGCCTTGCGATGCACTCATCTATCTGGGCACCGGCTTCTGTCCCTCCGGGTGGAACACGGGGCACGGCTCCTTCACATTCAACGAGAAGGTCTTTCCCGACCCAGCGGCCGTCATCAAGCAGATGCACGACCTGAACTTGAAAGTCATCGTGCATATGGTGCCGCCCGGTGACCTGCACGGTGATCTTGCCGACACAGGCACAGCCGCAGACGCGCCCGGCGATGTGACAGGGTACTGGAAGAAACATGTGCCGCTCTTGAAGACTGGCGTGGACGGCTGGTGGCCCGACGAGGGAGACCGCCTTTCGGTATACGCGCGTCTGCAGCGCAACAAAATGTACTGGGATGGTGGTCGCCAGGCCGAACCTGCCAAGCGGCCCTTCGCTCTGCATCGCAATGGATATGCGGGCCTGCAGCGCTATGGGTGGCTGTGGTCCGGTGACACTTTCTCCACGTGGGCGGCCCTGCGCGCGCAAATCATGGTGGGCATCAACATCGGGCTCTCAGGAATTCCGTGGTGGGGTACGGACACGGGTGGCTTTGTGCCCACGGTGGAATACACACCGGAACTGTTTGTCCGGTGGTTTCAGTTCAGCGCCTTCTGCCCGTCGTTTCGCTCCCATGGCCGCTCATGGAAGCTGCACCTGCCGTGGGGCTGGAGCCTCGGTTCGGCGGAGCCGAAAGAGGTGCAGGGGCCATGGGTCGCCTCCTGGCCTCCGGAAGCGAATCTCCACCGCGCGGACATAGAACCGATATGCCAGAAGTTCCTGCAGCTCCGCTATCAGCTCATGCCGTATCTTTACAGCACCGCAGCGCAGACCCACGAAACTGGTCTGCCTGT
>CAXSHQ010000050.1:6224-17749 GCA_964236875.1 uncultured Acidobacteriaceae bacterium
TTATGGCTCAGCAATTCAAAAGATCCGAAGACACATCTGATCGACGACGCATACATGTGGGGCGATCACTTCCTTGTGGCGCCCATCTCCGTGAAAGATGCCACCGGCCGTAGCCTGTATCTCCCTGAAGGCGAGTGGTGGAATTATTGGACCGGAGAACGGCTCACCGGAAAACGTGAAATCACGGCGAAAGCTGACCTCGACAGCATGCCGCTCTACGTCCGCGCTGGCGCTATCGTGCCGATGGGACCCATCAAGCAGTACACGGCGGAGCCTAGCACCGACCCGGTGACACTGCGGATCTATCCCGGCGCGAATGGAAACTTCCGGTACTACGAGGACGATGGTTCCAGCTTCGAGCATGAGCGTGGCGTGTACCTGCGCATCCTTTGCAGTTGGGATGATGGTCGGCGTACCCTGACGCTCTCCCGCGATATGTCAGGATCCATGCCTATCCATCGAACATTTCATGTTGAGCTGGTCGGTACCTCCACAACGCGCATCGTTACTCTCACGGAAGAAAACGCGCGGGTGCAATTTTGAAGGTCTGCTACTGCTTCTCTTATCGAAACCAACGCCTCTGGGGTAAGCAAACAATTCCGTAGAGGTGAGTGCAGATCACCTCAGAGTGCAGTTCTTCTGCCTTCTGCTTCGGTCCCACACACTCTCAATGCGAGCTGCTTGAGTACCGGTTGGGCGCGCCCGGCGTGGAAACGTTGTCGGCCACGGATGCTCCAACGGCATGCTCCCGGGTTAGCGGAGACGCAAGGGTGATTCCGCTGCCGGAGACTTGCGCGCCGGCTGCGTGTGCAAATGTGAGCGGCGCGCTGAGCGTGATGCGAGCGCCACCCGCTCCCTGGCCGCCTCGAGGACCGCCTCTGTTGACGGAAGCTATCACGGCCGCCTCTGCGGTCTCCCCAGTGCCAATGGTGATCGTCTGGCCGGGGATAAAGCCAAAGGCATTGGCGACAAGAAGCATCGTTGCGCCCTTGTCGCTCGCGGTACCTGCCGTGGTGGCGCCAGGGGTGCCGACCGTTGCGATGACGGCATCCTCTACATTCGCGCCCACATCAATCCGAATCGTCTGTCCGGGGCTGAAGCCTGTCACACTAACGACTTTGATATTGGCCGTGCCCGCGGGCGAAGCCGCCGACAAGGTTGCTATGGCCTGTGTCCGGAAATCGGCACAGTTGCTATCGGTGTCGGCTCCGTCCGGGAAGCGGCCCGCGCTTCGATCAGCGGGGGCGAACGCAACAGGCCCGAAACCACCGACTGCGCCGGGTGAAGCCACGTAGCAGCCACTCTGTGTCGCTCCGGAGACAGCCTGGTAGCCTTCCGCGGCCCATGGTTCGACGAGCCCGCCGTAGTTGAGGCTGTCGACGACCAGACCGGCGGCATCGCGCAGCACCATGTTGCCGGCAGCGGGAGAAAGAGCGGGCCCACCGAACCACTGGCTCGGCAACGGTGTGCCCGTGTAGCCCGCAGACGTAACTGCTGCATCGCGGATGACCGCATTGATCGCGTGGCTTTTGCTCAAGGGGGCGTCGAGTGTAACGCCGGTGCCGAGCGGCTGGATGGGCTCGTTGCTCGCGTGGGCGAAGGCGGCCGCCGGAGAAAAGCTGATGCCCGTGCCGCGACCGCTGAAGGGAAGATTGGCCGCATGGTTGAACCGGAGCGGGGCGGCCAGGTCGAGCCCAGTGCCTGGCTTGATCGCATCCTCGCCTGCTGCATGAGCCTCGGCGAAGGCTGGCGTGAAGTCGATGCGCGCGCCGCCTGGCCCGGGCGTGCCGACAGCGGTGACGGTATATGGTTTCTGGTTCGCAGGGTTGCCCAGGATCACTTTGTCGCCCACGGCAAGGCCATTCGCATTGCGGACTTGAATACTCGTGGCGCCACCGCTCGCCTTCGCGGCAAGCACTGTGCGGTTCGCCTGCGTACCGACATGCGTAACCGTGACGGTCTCGATGCCATGGCCGATGCTTTCGATATCAAGACGGATTTTGTCACCAACCGATATGTCCGTGACCGATGTCACCTTGATGTTCGTTCCGCCTGCTGCGGCGTCGGTCGCCAGAAAGGCTTGTGTGCCCGACTTGCCGATTGCGGTGACCGTGACCACCTCGTATCGCTCCATGCCGCGCGCGACAGCGGGATAGCTGGCGTCGTGACCAAGAGCAACCTTTTCACCCACAGTAAAGCCAGACACGTTCGTAACGGGCACGTTGGTTGAGCCGGCAGGGATCGTGATCACCGGACCTTCGGGAACGGGTTGCCACATTGTCGTGTTGTTGGCGGCAGCAGTCCCCACCTTGAGTACCTTATGGGTCTCCATGTTGGAGCCGGTGTCGATCTCGACCGTGTCGCCAACCGAAATGCCGGACGTGCTCCTGACATGGAGAGTGGCGTCGCCTGCGCGGGCCGGAACCGCTAGCCCGGAGCTGGAAAGGCCTAGCAGATAGAAGCCGCCCGCCGCGAGCTTCCTACCGGCCGGGATCTGTACCGTTGAGAAGATGGCCTGCTGGGTCGGATGTTCAGTGAGAGTCCAATTAGAGATATCGACATCACTGGAACCGGCGTTATAAAGCTCGATGAACGAGTTCGTCGCATTGGCAGGAGAACCGGTGCCAATCCGGAACTCGTTGATCTTGATGGGGCTGACATTCCGGACCTTCTCCCTGGCTATTTCGGAGTGCTTGCCGCCACCCGACGGATCGCTCCAGGAAGCGTCGGCGATCAGGTCGCCATTGAAGGATGCCGCCCCCGCAGTGACCCTGAAGGTTGCGCTGACGCTCGCACCCGGCGCGACCGGATCGGCGAACCCCTTCGACGTGTCGGTGGTACCCGCAACATGGGAGGCCCACTGCTGATTGGGAACGGAGAGGCTCAACTTGACGCCGGCAGCAGGCGCCGCCGTCGTGTTTGTGAACGTCACAACAGTGTCCTGCGAGGATCTTGGCGAGAACGTCGCGAGACCTGTCGGAGTCGCAGTTGCCGACGCGGACGCCAAGCTCAGGCCCGGGACACCGTATCCGGCAGCCACAACGTTGGCTTGCACCAACTGGTCGGTAGCGTCGGTGGGAAAGGTGCCTTGGGCGGTCATAGCACCTTCATAGAAGGTTCCCTGCGAGCTGTTGCTGTTGTCCCCGCCATTCCCTAGCAGGATCGCTCCTTGCTTGCGCATGGGGTCATAGCTTGAATCGATTCTCGGCCCGTCGAACATGACGGAGAGACGGCCCTGCTGGGCATCGCCGCCCATCGAGGTCCAGTGATGCGGTTCGCCCTTCGCGATCCCGGTGACGAATCGCCATGTGATGGGCGGCAGGTTGACGCAGAGCTTGGATCCATCTGCGGTGACGCATCCCACCAGGTTATTTTCCTGGTCGGTCATCACCCATGGGCCCGGCGGGTTCCCGTGATACCAACCGGTGGAGTTGCCGTAGTAGGTGGTTTCCATGGTGCCATTGTTGTCGTCCCGGCTGTCGATCTCCGCATTGCCGTAATCGAAGCAACAGCCGGCATTGTGATGTTTGCCGTTGATCACCCAGTATTGGCCCTCCGCCTGATCGTCGACCGCAGTGCCTTTCGCGTCGTTCTGGCGGAGACCCATGCCCGGCGCGATGAAGACGCCGTAGGCCTTATGTCCCATGATCGTGATCGGCGCCATGTCTGCAACCGGCAGGTTGTTGAAACCACCCATGGCTGGACCACTGAATCCGCCGCGCGGTGCCTGGGTAAGGTCGTTATGCTTGGGCGACTGATCGTAGACCTTGCTGATCCAGCAATAGGTATTGGCGCAGAATGCATCCTGTGCGACCGCGTCCGCATAGCCGCCCGCAACTGCAGGCAGAGGCTGCGCAACGCCGATATCCAACGTCTTGCCGTCCGACTGTCGCAGGACCTGATAAAGCGGACCGTTGTAGGAGGCGTATAGCGCTCTCGTTGTACTGTGGGCGGCTACACAGGGGTCGCCGGCAGCGGCGTAGATATCACAGGGACCATTGGGCCTGGGTGGGGCGGGATTCCGCGTGGACTTCGGGGGCTGCGCCGACGTAAACGTGGCGCCGCTCAGCGTCAGTGCCGCCAGAAGAATGAACACACGATCGATTCTCATTTTCACCGCCGCTGCTTTTATAGTCTCTTTCTCGTTGGAGTTCCGGCGATCCAGTGTTGCTGCGTAAATATTCCAGGCGAAACCACCAGAAGACACTGTCTCCGAGCAGCAGCTAAGCTTCGCATCATATCTAATGCGGTCTGGCGACGGTTGCATCGAGTAGGAGCTGTTCGTAATGCGCGTGCTGGTGGTAGAAGACGAGTTGCGCCTGGCAGAAAACATCGCCACCGCTTTGCGCGAGGGCCCGGGGTACGCCGTGGACGTGGCGCATGACGGCGAGGATGCCCTTCAACTCTGTTGGACGGGCAGCTACGATCTGGTCGTGCTGGATCTAATGATCCCCAAGCTGAGTGGGGACGAAGTCGTACGTCAACTGAGAGCCGCGCGTTTTGAAACTCCGTTGCTGGTGCTCACCGCGATCAGCGAGACGAACAAGCTGATCAGCCTTTTGGATAGTGGGGCAGATGACTATATGACCAAGCCCTTCGACCTCGGAGAATTGATTGCCCGCACGCGAGCACTTATACGGCGAGGCAAGGGAGTCAGCAGGGCGGTGCTGGAGTTCGGGCCGCTACGGGTACACACAGGAGAGCAAACGGTAGAAATCAATGGAAGCAGAGTTGAACTCTCGCCTACCGAATATCGCATTCTCGAGTACCTCATGTTTCGACCACGGGTTGTCGTTTCCAAGCGCGAACTGCTGGAGCATCTATACGACTTCACATGGGAGCATCACTCCAACGTCATCGAAGCGCATGTCTCCAACCTGCGCAAGAAGCTTCGGCAAATGATGAGCGCGGACATTCTTGAGACCCTGCGCGGTCGAGGATATCGCCTTGCGGATGCGGAGTGAACAAGGTGTGAAGACAAGATCTCTTACGCGGCAAACAATCGGAACCGTTCTAGTAGCCCAGATGCTCTGTGCCGCCATCCTCTGCGGGGCTGCGCTGATGCATGAGCGGCATACGCGTCTTCGTTCCTTCGATACGCAATTGCAAGGTCGCTCAGACTCTCTGCTGGGCGCAATCCAGGACGCTGAAGATCCGGAAGACAACGTAACCATCGATCCAGCCGAATTGAAGTTGCCTGCGGAGGATATCTATGCGGTATATAACCAGGGAGGTCGGCTCCTTGGCACCTCTGCGAACGCTCCCGCTGCGCTGATCGCGAGAGACAGGGACGAATACCGGGATATGCGGGTGAATGGGGCGTCTTACCGGGTTCTGCAGCGAGAAGCTCTTCGCGTCATCGATCGAGCGGAGTTCAAGGGTGGAGGATTGCGGCGGCCCGTCACCATCGTGTACGCATCGCCGGAAAGGCACGTCCAGCACGAGATCCTTGAAGCAGCTCGTTTTTACCTGATCACCATTGCGCTTTCCGCAATGTTGACGGTCGTGTTCGTTGCGGGTCTCTTGCGGCGTTTGCTCCGGCCTTTGTCGGAGTTGGCTGAAGCCGCAGCCCACCTCTCCGCGCCGGCTCTGGACTTCAAGGCGCCTCGCTCTGCACTGCAAACGCGCGAGTTGCGGCCGCTAACAAATGTTCTCAGCGAGTCGGTGGGAAGGCTGCGGGAATCGTTTGTGAGGGAACACCGCTTTGTTGGCGATGCAGCGCATGAACTAAAAACGGCAATTGCGGTGGTGCGATCTTCCGTCCAGGTGCTCATGCTGAAAAGCAGAACGGAAGAGGAATACCGCTCAGGTCTGGATCGCGTTCTTGAAGACACTCAGCGGGTAGAGGCACTGATCACACAAATGCTTCAGTTGGCTCGCCTTGAAGAAGTCTCCAGCGAGGGTTCGAAGATGTCGGATCTCGGTAAGATTGCGCACGAAGTTGCGGGTCTGTTGAGGCCGATCGCTAACGACCGGGGGCTGCATGTGAACCTCGATCTCTCTACTGACTTGCATGTGTGCCTATCGCCTGAGTCGGCAGAAATCCTGATTTCAAATCTGCTGTTGAACGCCATTCAACATAGCAAGCCAGCGTCGCCGATCTCCATGTCTGTGAGAAAGAACGAGTCTGGCGGAGTTTGCCTTGAGGTAGAGGACAGGGGTGTTGGAATTGGCTCTGAAGCTCTGCCTCACATTTTCGAGCGCTTCTATCGCGAGGACACATCGCGTTCACGTGAGACGGGCGGGACAGGCCTAGGGCTCGCAATCTGCAAATCAATCGTGGAAGCTGCGGGTGGCAGGATCGAAGTCGAAAGTGTCCGGGGTGTCGGGACGAAGATGTCCGTAACCTTCATGTCCGCTTAAGCTAGTAGCCCCGATACTGTTCCTGCTCCAGACCGGAGCTACGAGGAACAAATGCAACGAACCGTGCTTGGCTCCCTGGCCTTTGCTGCCGTTTGCGCGTGCTTTCAAAACGCGGCTGCTCAACAGCCTTACAACGTGATCGACCACTGGAAGATCGGGGGAACAGGTGGATGGGACTACCTGCTTGCGGATCCTCCGGCCCATCGACTCTACGCGACCCACGGACCACGCGTGGAGGTCATCGACACACAGACGGGTAAAGCGGTAGGCGCCATTACCGGTCTGAAGGGCACCCACGGCATCGCGCTCGACCCGGATGGGAAGGTGGGTTACATCACTGATGGCGGAGCCAATGGGGTCGTCGTTTTCGATCGCCAAACCTTCGCGACCGTTGCGTCTATTCCGGCCGGAACCAATCCGGATGGCATCACCTATGAGCCAGTCACCAAAACAGTGTGGGCTTTCAATGGCAGCAGCAAGAATGCCACTGTGATCGACGCGGCTACCCGCTCGGTGGTTTCAACGATAGCGCTGCCTGGCAAGCCGGAGTTCCCGCAGGCTGATGGCAAGGGTCACGTGTTCGACAACATCGAGGACAAGAACAGCATCGTGGCGCTGGATGCCAGGAGCAAGACGCTGACAGCGACCTGGCCTTTGACTGGTTGCGATTCTCCTTCAGGGCTGGCAATCGATCGTGCGCACGATCGATTGTTCGCAGTCTGCGACGGCAAGAAGATGGCCGTGGTGAATACACAGAGCGGAAAGCAGATCGGTACTGCAGAGATCGGCGATGGTCCTGATGCGGCGGGCTATGACCCGAAGGGTCAGTTGGCCTTCGCCTCCAGCGGCGATGGGCTGCTGGCGATCGTCGACGCAGCGCATGGGTATAGGACGATCGCGCTGCTGCCCACGATGAAGGGCGGACGTACGATGGCCTACGACGAGGGAAGCGATCGGATCTACGTGATGGCCGCGGAGTATGGTGCGCGGCCTGAGCCCACGACGGCGAATCCGCGGCCTCGTCCCCCGGTCGTTCCGGACAGCTTCCAGGTGATCGTCATCGGCCGTAAATAGGAGTTCGCAGAAACGGTAACGGCCCGCCAGCATGGCGGGCCGTTCTGCGTCATCGGGTTTATGCGGACACAGTTTTCGGTGAATCGTTCCGCGTCAGAAGGTAGTAGATAACAGGTGTGACTACCAGGCTCAGCAGCATCGAGAGTACAAGACCGCCGATGACGGCGGTGGCGAGAGGTTGCAGCATCTGCGAACCAGCCCCGAGGGACAATGCCAGCGGAAGCATTCCTGTTACCGCAGCCAAGGCTGTCATCAGGATGGGCCGGAGGCGACGCTGAGCGGCCATCACCATGGCATCGCGCGCGTTCGAGCCTTCAGCCCGGAAGCGCTCGTCCGCGTCCAGTAGCAGGATGCCGTTCTTCGCCACGATACCGATGACCATAATCAAGCCCATGAACGAGGCCACATTGAACGTGGTTTGCCTCAGGAGCAAAGCTCCGATGACACCACCGATGGAGAGCACGGAAGACGCGAGAATCGCGCAGGGTGCGGCAAAGTTGCGGAACTCCGTGAGCAGAACCCCGAACACAAGGATGAGGGCAAGCACGAGCACGCGGAGGAGTTCGGCGAAGGCTTTCTGCTGCTCCTGATAGGTACCGCCGTACACGACCCGAATGCTGGGCGGCAGATGCATGGCTTGCACACGCGCCTGCACCTGCTTGACCGCGGTACCCAGGTCAGTCCCTTCCAGCCGTGCGGTGACGACTACGAGCCGCTGCAGGTTCTCGCGCCGGATTTCATTTTGCGGCGGCAGTTCTGTAATGGTCGTCACGGAACCGAGCGAGGCGGTGTGACCTGAGCTTGAGTTGAACACTGTGTTGCGAATGGTTTCGAGATTCTGGCGGAACTCGTCTCCGAGACGAACCCGTATCGTGTAGGGCCGTCCATTGGCGATCAATGGATCGTTGACTGTCACACCGTCGAGGATGGACGTGGCATCTTCGGCCACCTCTGTGGGCGTGAAGCCGAGACGGCCCGCGAGCTGAGGGTCCACCTGGAAGCTGGTCGCTGGACCGCTGATGGTGTTGTCCACACCGTTCTGTACATCCACAACGCCCTGGATCTTGCCTATCTCCTGCGCAACGCGAGGACCCACCTCGTTCAGGAGCACCGGGTCGTTTGTAAAGAGCTTCAGTTGGATGGGTTCGGGTGCATTGGAAAGGTCGCCGATATTGTCCTGCAGCACCTGGGTGAACTCGATGTCCAACTCGGGTTCGGTCTTTTTGATTTCGGCACGAATGTCGGCGACGACCTCGTCAATGGCACGGCTGCGCTTGTCTTTCAGCTTTACGGTGATATCGCCGGTGTTCACTTCGGTGACGGCTGCCAGACCCATCTGCAAGCCGGTGCGGCGGCTGGTGCTCTCCACCTCAGGCGTGCGCTTCAGAATCTGCTGGACATGCGTCAGGACTCGATCAGTGGAAGCAAGCGAGCTGCCGGCCGGCATGACGTAATCCAGGATGAAGCCGCCCTCGTCCATCTCCGGAAGGAGATCGGAGCCAAGGCCGCGGTAGGCGAAGCAGGTGGCCACGATAAGCAGCAGGCAAACCAGTCCCAGCCACACGGGGTGCGACAGCGACCAATCGAGAGCACGCTTGTGCCCACGGAGAACACGGTGGAGGGCCGGACCAGCTTCCCCGTGTTCCGCGTCGGCCGGTTCACGCATGGCCTTGCTTTTGGACGGCCCGAGCAGCAGGAGAGCCAACCCCGGGGTAAAACTCACCGCCAGTACCAGTGATGTGAGCAGCGATACCGTCATGGTGATTGCCAGTGCGCGGAAGAAGCTGCCGGTAACACCTGTCACCGCGATCAGCGGAAGAAAAACGACGACCGGCGTAATCGTAGAGCCCACCAGGGGCCGAGAGATCTCGTGCAATGCCTTACGGACGGCGGACAGGCGCGGTTCTCCAGCGTCGCGGTGCAGCACTATATTTTCGACGACCACAATCGCATCGTCGATCACCAAGCCGACCCCCGCCGCGAGCCCGCCAAGGGTCATGAGATTGAAGCTCTGTCCAATGAGCCAAAGCACAAGCACCGTGACGGATACCGTGACTGGAATGACCAGCCCCGCAATCAACGACGAGCGCCAGTCGCGAAGAAAGAGGAAGAGAATGACGCACGCCAGCACGAGACCGATGAAGATGGAGTCTCGTACGCTGCGAATGCTCTCGCGAACGATCTGCGATTGATCGTAAAAGGGCTGGAGCTTCACACCCTGCGGCAGATCCTTTCGCAGCGCGGCAACCTGGGCGGCCACGCCGTCAGCTACCGCGACAGTGTTGCTGCTGGGCTGGCGAGCGATGTTGAGCAGAACGGCCGGCTGCCCATCCGCGCGGACAGCGGTATAGACGGGCAACGTAGCCGACACGACGTCGGCTACGTCGCCAACGCGCACCGGCGCGCCGCCCGCGGTTGTTTTCACGGCAAGTTGCTTCAGCGTGTCGACATCATGCGCCTGCGCCCCCACAAGCGCCAGCACGAGTTGATGATCCTGCTCGTACAACCCGGGCGAATCGATGATGTTGGAAGTCTGGATCGAGTTTGTGAGGTCAAGGATGGTGACACCGGCAGCCTGCATCCTGGCAAGGTTTGGCACCACGTGGTACTCAGGCACCGCGCCACCCTGGATGGTGACCGTGCTGACGCCATCCACTCGGTTAAGCGGCGGTTTCAACGTGTAGGTGGCGAGTTCCCACAGCTGCGTCTGGGAGAGGGTGCTTGATGTGAGGCTGTAGCCGAGGATGGGGAAGGTGGCGAAGGTGAGACGGTTGGTCGTGATCTTGGCAGTAGACGGCAAGGTCTGCTGCACCTTGCTCAAGGCGGAATCCACCAACTGCAGAGTGCGGAACATGTCCACGGACCAATCGAAGAACAGGCTGACTTCAGCGGAGCCTCGGCTCGTCGTGGAGCGGACGGTCGTAAGCCCAGGCACGCTGTTGATGGCGTCTTCGATGGGCTTGGTGATCGTTACCTGCATCTGTTCCACGGGCATCACACCGTTATCGACGCCAATCACCACGCGCGGGAAGTTTGTTTCCGGAAAGACGGCGATAGGTGTCTGGAAGAAGGCGTAAATGCCCGCAATCGTCAGGGCGATTGAGACGAAGAGGATCGTCCTGACGGAACGAGCCAGCCAGTAATCCTGTCCGGTGGCGCCTTCCCCCAGCGTGATTTCGTTTCCCATCAATCCCTGTCCTCGCCTGCGCCGGGTTTGCCTGCTGTGACCTTGGTTCCTTCATCCAGGCCATAGCCGCCTTCTGTGATGACCGAGTCACTCTTGGAAAGGCCGCTCAGGATCTGCACGGCTTCCGGCGTGCGGATGCCTACCTTGACGTTCCGTTTATGGGCCGCTCCGTCGCCACCGATCACCATCACGGCTGTGCCGCCATCTTGCGCGGGCAGGATGGCTCCGCTGGGCACTTGAAGAGCATCGTCGATCGTGCTGCCCAGCATCACCGCATGCACAGGCGTGCCTACCTTCAAGTAACCCTCTGTGTTCGGCAGCTTGAGCCAGACTTCGACTGTGGTGGAGCCCGGATCCAACGCCGGACTGATGAACGACACAGTAGCCTCGACCGGCTCTTCCATCCCAGGGACATTCACCTTCGCCTTATGGCCGAGCGTCAGCTTTTGCGCGACTGCCTGTGCGACATGCAGCTTGGCAAGCAGCGAAGATGTGTCCATGACCGTGACGACAGGAGTACCTGCCGAAGCGGTTTCGCCGGCAAACAGCGGTCGGTCGGTCACCACACCATCAATCGGGCTGCGCAGGTTGGAGAAGCTCACCTGCGCTTCAGCGTTTTCCAAACGGCCCTTGGCGGAGGTAAGCTGCCCTTGCGCGGCTTGCTTATCTGTCATCCGGGTCGTGTTCGCAACGGATTCGGCATGCTGCCGGGCGGTTTCATAGGCTGCACGTGCCTGTGCTTCGGCGGCTATGGCTACATCGGCATCACGGCCTGAAAGGGCTCCCTGCTGGAAGAGTCTCTGCCGCTCGGCAGCGGTTCGTTGCGCTACCTCAAGCGCGGTTTTCAGCTGCGCAGCGTCGAGTTGCGCCTTCTTCACTTCTTCGGGGATGGTTGCGTTGG
>CAXSHQ010000050.1:17774-18088 GCA_964236875.1 uncultured Acidobacteriaceae bacterium
CGTGGCCGTGTAGTTCGCCCGCGCGGACGTGACCGCACCTCTGCTGTCCAGCGCGCTACCTTGCAGGTCGCGATCCTCCAGCGTCAGCAGTAGTTGCCCACGCCGAACGTGAGCGCCGCGTTGAACATACTCTGCCCGTACGGGGGCACTGATGCGCGGTGAAATCGCGGCCTGGGAGAGCGGCGCAAGGATGGCATCGGCCGCTATCTCTTCGGAGATGGGCGCGGTCGTCGGGTGTGCCGCCTGCACGGTCACCGAGACCTCCGGTGCTTCCTCTTCCTTCTTTTTGCAACCGGTTGCGACGCAAAGCAGAA
>CAXSHQ010000051.1:0-1459 GCA_964236875.1 uncultured Acidobacteriaceae bacterium
CTGCTTGGAGCGACGGTTGCAATAAGCGCGACGGTTGCAATAAGAAGGAGCGGTCGAACCCGCTCCCTCTGGTCACTTCCTCTTCGCTTCCGGTCCTAGAACGGGTTCAGCTTTCCAGTGCCCTTCTTCGGCTTGTGCTTGCTGGAGCTTTCATCGTTCTTGTCATAGACGGTCTTGGGGTGCTTCTTCGGCTTGGCATTGGGGTCGACCACGGGGGTGGGCGGCTGCTTGCTACCGATGGCGGCGTTCACCTGATCGGGCGCTTCCGTTGGGCCTTCGTGCGCGGGCAGCGGGCCGTTGATGGGCGCGCCAATAGGCGTAAAGCCGAAGTTCGCGTTCGGCGCCCCGGTGGCTGAGGGTTGATCACTGGCGCGGGTGGACACCGGCGGCACGATCTGAACGCCCACGGACGCTCCGCCGGGACGCGAAGATCCCGTCGTGTTGCTCACGGCCGTGGTGTCACCGGCAGCAGAGCTTTCGCCGGGCCCGGCGACCTCGCCCAGTGCCAGAGGCGTGACGGCGGCGGGTGCAGCCGGGGCGGCAGGCTGCTCGGATGCTGTAGCGTCGATGGCCGCCGGCGTTTCAGGTTTGAGCGCGACCGGTTTCACGGCGCCCGGATTCAGCGCGGCCATGTATTCACGCCGGTTGGTGTCCATGATGGCGGGCGCGAGAGTGGGGGCAGCGTCCTCCAGCGGGGGCTCGCCGGAGCGTGCGGCCTGCACGGTGTCCGGGTGGCGGAGAACGAGCAGCGCCAGGCGGCTCTTCATGGTGTACTGCGCGCGGCTGCCTTCCAGGGCGTCGCTAGCAGCTACCTGCTCGGAGGTGGGCGTGGGCACCGCGAGGGCCATGTCGATCAGGCGCTCTTTCGCGTCTTCGACATGGGGAGCGGCGGCGTGCTCCAGCACGACCTTGCGGTACTCCGCGGCGGCCTTGCTCTCGTAGCCGGCGCGGGCCTGCGAGGCGTAGGCGTCGCCAATGCCGATCAGCACGTCGTCCATGTGGCTGTATTGCGGGTAGGTGTCGACCACCGTCTGGTAGCGCGCGATGCCAGCCGCCCAGTTCTCATGGCCGGTGTAGAAAGCGCCGAGCTGCGCTTCACGCTCGGCCAGAAGCTCCTGCACCTCCCGCAGGTTCTGCTTGGCCTGGCTCAGCAGCACGGCCGGAGAGTCGGGGTAGGTCTTGAGCATCAGGCGGTAGGCTTCTTGCGCCTTAGTGATCTTGGTGTAGTCGCGGTCGGTGGCGTCGATCTGCTTGAAGTAGATGTCGCCCACACGCATCTGGGCCTCGGACGCCTCGGGCGCGTTGGGGAAGAAGGTGATGAAGTCGTTGTACTCCTGCTCGGCCTGCGCCAGAGCGGCAGAGCCGCCTTCGCGGTACCAGGCGTCGGCCACCGCGAGCTTGGAGCGCATCATGTACTGCGAATCCGGATAGGTGTTCAGCAAGGTCTGGAGGTCGAGCC
>CAXSHQ010000051.1:1469-9734 GCA_964236875.1 uncultured Acidobacteriaceae bacterium
GTGGCCCTGCTTGATCTGCGCCAGCGCCTTGTCATAGAGCTGCTTGTCGGGCAGGTCGGCATCCTTGCCGATCAGCGGGTTGTACTTCTTTTCCTTCTTGTTCTCGGCGCGCGTGTCCTTGCTCTGCTGCACGCGCTCGGTCTTGGCGGTCTTCTTCTTCTTGCCGGTGTTGACGCTCACGCTGACCGATTCGCTGGGACGACCCTGTGCGTCCGTGGTTGTCTGCGAGCTGCCGGTGACGCGCGGCGTGCCCTGCGCGTAAGCGTGGTGCGTGGACGGTGTTTGCTGGGCGGGCAGCGCGGCGCCTGTGATCAGGGCAGCCACGGCGAGTCCGGCAAGCAGCCCGGCACGGCGAGAAGGGAAGAAGCGGGAAGAAGGAGAAAGCTGCATCATGGGTGGAAAACGCTCCAGGAACCCGGGCGGAGACCGCATCGGAGGACAGCCCTTATTCTAGCTGTTCCGCTCCGGAAGCCGCACCCTGGTTGTCTGGGGATTGGACGCCGGAGATCGGGAATCGGCACCACGACTGCCAAAAAGCGGGAACGCAGATTATGCGGATTTCAACGCAGATTCCGCTGAAAAGGCTCCTTGGCTATCGGGCATGACATTGCCGCGGAAAGCTCCGCGCTTTCTGCGATCCAATCTGCGTAATCCGCGTTCAAGGCTTTTGAGCCGCGCCCCGCGCTACCCGGAGGAATTCACGGGCAGTCTCCTCGGCTTTCCCCTCCCCGTGGCTGCCGAAGATGGCCGTGCCGGCCACGAGCATGTCGGCGCCGGCGCGCACGACGCTTTCTACCGTTTCCAGCGCGATGCCGCCGTCGACTTCGATACGGAAGTCCAGGCCGCGCTGTTCGCGCTGCCGGGCCAGCTCCGCGATGCGCTCCACGGCGCGCGGCAGGAACTTCTGCCCGCCGAAGCCCGGGTTCACGCTCATCACCAGCACGTGGTGCACCATGGGCAGCACTTCTTCGAGCATCGCCAGCGGCGTGGCGGGGTTGAGCACCACGGCCGGCTGCATGCCGTGGTCGGCAATGAGCTGCAGGGTGCGGTTCAGGTGGCGGCAGGCTTCCACCTGCACGCAGATCATGTCCGCGCCAGCGGCGGCGAAGTCGGGGATGAACTTGTCCGGGTCCTCGATCATCAGGTGGCAATCGAGCGGCAGCTTCGTGATGGGGCGGATGGCTTTGACGACCGGCGGCCCAAAGGTGATGTTGGGCACGAAGTGGCCGTCCATCACGTCCACATGGACGATGGTGCCGCCGCCGCGCTCGGCGCGGGCGATCTCGTCGGCCAGGTGCGTGAAGTCCGCAGCCAGGATGGAAAAGGCGAGTTCAACCACGGGATGCAGCTCCTGTTCGGGATCGACACACGGGATCAAACGAAAGCATAGCAGGGCAGCCCGGCGTGGTCTGCCGCTTGGCGGACCCGCATCCTAGGCAGGAAGAGGAGCTCGCTAAGCTTTATGGACCTGGAACTCACCCCTTCGGAAACAGCGCTTGTGCTGATCGATCTGGAACACGGCATCGTGGGCCGCGATCTCGCCCCCAACAGCGGCAAGGAAGTGGTGGAGCAATGCGCGAAGCTTGCGGAAGCGATGCGCAGCGCCGGCGGCGCGGTGGTGTATGTGCACGTTCTGCTCCATGAGTTCGACCGCAGGCCCGCGGACAAGCCGATGATGAAGCCGGACGCGCCGGTTCCGCCGCCGGAAGCGTCCGAACTCGTGCCGGACGCCGGCTACCAGCCTGGGGTGGACATCCTGATCACCAAGCGCCAGTGGGACGCTTTCTACGGCACGGATCTGCAGGCGAAGCTACAAGCCAGGGGAGTGAAGACAATTGTCCTGTGTGGCATCGCGACGAACTTCGGTGTGGAGTCCACCGCGCGCTCGGCTCTGGCGCAGGGGTACAACGTGGTGTTTGCGGAAGATGCCACTACCAGCATGGCCAAGGACCTGCATAACTTCTCTATGGAGACGATCTTCCCGATCATCGGACGCGTGCGCACGACGAAAGAGATCGTGAAGGCGCTGAGCTGACCGGCACGTCGCTAAGTGGCCCGTTCAAGTGCAGTCATGCTCCCACTGTGGGAGCATGGTACGCTTTCTGAGTGAGGGTACTCGCGCGGTCGACGTTGGAGGGATATGTCCGCCATCGGGCGCCGTCGCAGGACCGCAAGGTGTTGGCAGCACGGCTTTCAGCCTGGTTTGCGGAGATTCATCGAGCGAGGTTCGGCACGCCCGCGGAGTTGAAGGCGCAGGTCGGGAGTGCCAGCATCATCTCTGACGATCGCGTGGTGTTCAACATCAAAGGCAATGATTACCGGCTTGTGGCAGCGGTCGACTATGCACGGCAAAGCCTGTACATCAAATGGATCGGAACTCACAAAGAGTACGACCAACTCGACGTAAGAACAGTGGGTATCAGGAGCAACGGTATGACGATCCGACCCATCCGCGGTGAGGACGATCACGCAGCGGCACTGAAGCGAATCGAAGTGATCTGGGCGGCCGAGCAAGGCACCGCACAAGGTGACGAACTCGACATACTCACAACGCTGGTCGATGCATACGAGGCGGAGCACTTTCCTGTTGTCGCGCCGAGTGCGGTGGATGCCATCGAGTTCAGGATGGAGCAGCAGGGACTTACACGCAGGGAGCTCGAACCACTGATCGGCAGCCGTGCGAGAGTGTCTGAGATACTGAGCGGAAAACGGGCGTTGACGCTACCCATGATCCGCCGTCTTCACGTCTCGTTGCAGATTCCGTTGGAAGTTCTCATCGCAAAGGCGCCTTCCAAGTCACACATGAAGGCAAAGCACAAACGTACTGTTAACCCATCCACGCCGGGGCTGGATCGAGCGAGACCTGGGACGGCAGCTCGCCGGTCGGCGGCGGCTCCCGTTGCAGGGCCTCGTTCGCGCGCAGCGTAAAGAACGCTTCCACCTTATCCATTACATCCGCACCGCGTTTGGCTTCGAAGATCTCGCGCCGCAGCGTGGCGCCGCCGGGCACGCCATGGGTGAACCAGCTGGCAAACTGCTTCATCTTGCCGATGGCTTCGCGCTGGGCGCTCTCATGCACACGGCGTTGCTTCTTCTCTTCATCGGTCTCGGCGACGCCTTCAAACGGTGGATGCTCTTCGACCTCGGCGAGCAGGCGCTCGAAGTAGTCGCGGATCATGCGATAGCGGTCGAGGTCGGTGGGCTTGTCATAGACACCACTGCCCGTACGTTGGCGAGACGCCGTGTACTGCGCGATCTGCCGGAAAATCCAGGGGTTCGCGGGCGCCGCGCGGCCGATCATCACCGCATCGCAGCGCGTGGCGGCCACCATCGCGATCGCGTCTTCGGGCGTGCGGATGTCGCCGTTGCCGATCACGGGGATGGTGACCGCGTCCTTCACGGCAGCGATCCACTCCCAACGCGCATGGCCGCTATAGCCCTGCTCGCGCGTGCGGGCATGCAGCGCGACGGCCTGCAGGCCGCAGTCCTCGGCCATGCGAGCCAACTCCACACAGACGATGTTGGAGTCGTTCCAGCCCATGCGGAACTTCACCGTGAAGGGAATCGTGACCGCCTTGCGCACGGCTTCGAAGATGGTGCGGATATGCGGCAGGTCGCGCAGCAGGCCGGAGCCGCCGTTGCACGCCACCACACGCTTGGCCGGGCAGCCCAGGTTTAGGTCGACCAGATCGAAGCCCTCATCCTGGCAGATGAGCGCGGACTCAGCCAGCGTCTGCGGATTCGAGCCGAAGATCTGTGCCGAGATGGGATGCTCGTCTTCGTAGTAGGTCAGGTAGCGCTTGCGCTTGACCGCACGCATGCGGGTCAGGCCGTCGGCTGACGTGAACTCGGTCATGATCAAGCCGCAGCCGGAGCGCTCATTGCTTGTCTCCACATCCACATCGCTGCCCGCGGCGGCGCTTTCCGGCGAATACATCGACGCGTTCTTGATGAAGCGGCGGAAGACTGTATCGGTCACGCCGGCCATGGGTGCGAGCACGGTCGCGGGCGCAATGCGCACACCGCCGATGTGCAGCTCCGCCGGCACGCTCGCCTCGCCGGGCATGGCGCGCTCCATCAGCGTGTCCCACTGCTTGTCCATCGGTCCTGTGCGTATGCTTCCTGCCACGTGCCTGCTCCCCAACCGCGCTTCTACCAGTGTAAAGATGTCCGCAACCGGGCACGAGATGCGATGAAGCCGGTGTGCTCGAAATGCGAGTCACGAAGCGTCTTTCCTCAATTTTCAGGTCCAGTAGAGGACGCGGCACTGCGGGAGCACTTCCGCAAGTGTGGTCTGGAACCAGGTGCGCATCTCGGCCATGCTGTCTTTTGGGTACACGTACTTGAAGCCACCGAACTTGGTGCGCTTCTCCGTGCGCGCCTCTTCGCGGAGATCGAGCGTGGTCTGCGGATACCAGCTCAGCAGCACGTCCTTGGAGCCCGGCGTGAACCGGTGCGTAATGAGCTCGGCGGTTAGGTCAAGCTCATCCACACCCTGTGTCTCGCGGGCCACATTCTCCAGCAGATCGCGGTATTCGGCCTGCCAGTTCGCCACCGGCATGATGGGCGCGATGGTCAGGCCAACCGGGTAGCCGGCACGCGCCATGTGTCCCAACGCGCGCAGCCGTTGCGCTACCGAGGCCGTACCGCCCTCGAAGTCATGCGCGACCGGATGTGCGTTTACCGAGAAGCGTACGCGGGTGCGGCGGTTGTGCTCCAGCGCGAGCAGCGGACCGACGTTGTCGAACTTGGTCGTGAACCGCAGTTGCACCGCTGCATCCCACTGCCCGAAGAAGCGAATGCCTTCGGCCAGCGCGCCTGTGATGTGTTCGATCCCGAGCGGGTCCGTATAGCAGGAAGCCTCAAAGGTCGTGCCTTCCGCCGCGCGGGTGCGCGAGCGGGAGGTCACCGTGCCCCGTCCCGCATACTCGCGCAGACCAGCCAGAATTTCTGGCAAATTGGCGTACGCGCGCGTGATGGGCGACCCCTGCAGCGAGCCGGCCAGGTAGCAATACTGGCAGTGCGCCGGGCAGCCTTGCGCGAGATGAAACTGCCAGTCGGCTGAGGGTGGAATGGGCTGCAGCTTGCGTGCGCCCGGCGGCGACACCACGATGGCGAAGCTGGTCTTGGCGTGCGCGTAAGCGCGCCGGGCATCGTCATAGCCGCCATCCAATCCGGTCAGCCGATTGGCCTTCAGGCGGACGACGTCCGCACCCAGCGCTTCGGCGCGCTCCAGCATGGCCCGGCCGTGCGGCAGGTTCCAAGCGTCCGGCGTGATGAAGACTCGCCGTGGCCGCCAAAGCTTGCCCGGTTGCAGATCGGGCGCGGGCGAAGGCGGGTTGGCTTCAGTCAGCAGCTCTGCCTTAGCCTGCGAGGAAAGATCGATCGTTGCAGCGATACCCACTCTCGCTTGGAGAGGCGGAGGTCGTTTAGAGATGCGGACGAAACGCAGATGATTTTTGCGTTCTGAAAATCCGAGTCCGAGCAGCTGTTTGGGAGGCGCATGAGCTGGGCTGCGCCCAGGTCACTTGGGAGAACGCTTTGGTGGCTTTGCCTCGGCAGGCAAGGTGCGGACATAAGCCTTCGCTTCACGCAGCCGCTCGAGCGCCCACGCCGGATCGTCGGTGGCTGAAATGACCATCCAGTTCTCCAGTGTGCGGTTTCCAAACTGCCACGGCTTTGCCTGTCCGTTGCCGATCAATTCGTTCATACGTTCGGGCGCCAGCTTCAGCGCGAGCGCGCCTTCGCGGGTGATGGAGCAGAACACATGGCCGCCGATAAGAATGTCGCCGCGCCCGGAAGTCCAGTTGACCTCCACCGACGCCAGCTTCGACTGGATCATCGCCGCTATCGCCTTACGTGCATCCAGGGGCAGGGTGGTCCTGCTCTTCACCAGCTTCGGTTCGAACATCAGACCTCCAAAGCAAAGGCTCCCGCGGTGCGGGAGCCCTTGGCGTGACTTACAGGGTGTGCAGTTACTTCGCGGCGGCTTCGGCCTTCTTGGCGTCGGCTTTGGCGAACTTGCGGCGGAAGCGCTCAATGCGGCCGGCGGTGTCGACCAGCTTCTGCTTGCCGGTGAAGAACGGGTGGCAGACCGAGCAGATTTCGAGCACGATGTCGCCCTTGTGCGTGGAGCGGGTTTGGAAGCTGCTGCCACAGGCGCAGCGCACCGTGGTTTCCGTGTAATTCGGGTGAATACTTTCTTTGGGCATAATTCTCCTTAGCTTTCCCGCCGCAGAACGGTCCGCTTGCAGGGGCGTCGATTCAGCTCCTCGCATCGGTGTTCCTGTCGCGCTGCCGGCTTATGGCCCCGTCTCCCGGGACCTCAGGCGCTAAGGATTAGACTACCATCCGCAGTGCGGGATTCAAGAGGCCAACGTGAGCGAAGCAGTAACTGAGAACGTGTGGGAGTACCCCCGCCCGCCGCGCCTGGAGCCAACCGAGAGCCACCTGCGCGTGGAGCACTGCGGCCATCTGGTGGCCGAAACCACACGCGCGCTGCGTGTGCTCGAAACCAGTCATCCGCCGGTGTTCTACATCCCACCTGAAGATGTGCAGCCCGGTGTACTCCGTGCCTCGGCACGCCGCGGCAGCTTCTGCGAGTGGAAGGGAGTGGCCTCGTACTGGACGCTCGACCTGCGCGCCTTTCCCGGATGCGAAGACTGCGTGCCCGTCCCGGAGGTCGCATGGAGCTACGGGTCACCCACGCAAGCCTTTGCTCCCTTGGCTGGCTATCTCGCCTTTTACGCCAGCCGCGTGGATCTTTGTACTGTGGATGGGGAGCGTGTCCAGTCGCAGCCAGGCGATTTCTATGGCGGCTGGATCACCTCACGGGTGCGCGGGCCGTTCAAAGGCGCGCCCGGCACCGGCCACTGGTAAGTCCCGCCGGGCTGCAAAATACGCAGCGTCGGCTTCCGGCACACGACCGTTGCCAGCGATCACAGACGCAGACGCCACCAGGCCTCACATAGCGGCGTGAGCGGGTACGCCGTCCAGCGCGGCCACGGGCAGGGGCGGCGGCTGGCTGGCTTCGGTCAGCAGCGGATTGTGGTCGTACCCGTCGGTGACGATCTCGCTGCAGCGCACGCAGGCCGATCTGCCCTGCTCCACGAACCAGCGGCAGGTGCGGCGCACCGCGCACGCCGGGAGCGGGGCGGTGGGGGCCGGAACGATCTGGACCAGGCGCTGCACCAGGCTGCAGGCGGAGCCGGTGAAGTGGCGGCAACTGTCTTCCGCGCAGGCGGCGGAAAACCGCAGCACCTCCGTGGGTTGCAGGGGCGCCGTCATGGCCAGCAGCTCAGGGGTGACCGGTTGGGGAGTGGCAAGATAGGCGACCCTGCCGGACGCCGCGTCCACTACTCCGTGGACGACGGCGCCCGGCATGTCGGGTTGCGCGCTGGGACAGCAAAGCGTGTGTCCTGGCTCGGTCATTTCTCTTTTTCCGCATCGGTGAAGGCCTGGATCCGGCCGGGATCGACGAGCAGGTTGAACTCGCGGAGAACGAAGCCGAAAGGAAGCGGCCGATGTCCCAGAACAGGGGAAGCGCCGGCTACGGGTGTGGCCGCGTGCTCGGTTGCACTGCCTTCGGCTTCGTGTGCGCCAAAGCCGATGTTCAGCTCATAGGGAAAAATGCCACAGCGGATGGGGAACTTACCCAGGTTGGCGAGCTGCTCCTGGGTGACGGGATGTTGGGCCAGCGCCTTTTCCACGGCGGCAGCGATGAGCTTGGGAAGCTCTTGCGGGGTGATTCTTTTGTCAGTGCTCATAGATCGTCCTCTTCAGAGTGAACTCAGGATTCGGACGGCAAAAAGGGGAGGGTTCTGGGCCGGGATTTCGCCGCCTTGGAAAGGGCCGGCGTCAGCGCGCGAAATAACAGGGCGCGCGGGCGTGGGCAACCTTGTACGTCCGCGGCACGCCGGTGTCAAGGAATATCTTCACCTCCATCGAGGGGGAAGCCCGGATTCCAGTCAGGATGCGGCTTTCCCACGGTGTGCTGCATCTTCTGCACAGGCGTTGCGGGGAACCGAAGCTCGATACTGAGCATGGAACGAAGCGCGAAGGAGACCGGGCCAGGTTGAGCGAAGTGTGCGAGTTGTGTGAGGGCTCCGGGATGCGCGTGATCGAGCGGCCGGACGGCACGCGCGCGGCGCAGGTGTGCGCTTGCCGCGTCGAACGACGAGCTGCCCGGCAGATTGCCTCCGCGCGCATCCCGGAACGCTACCAGCACTGCACGTTGGAAGATTATGAGCCGAACTACAAGGGCCA
>CAXSHQ010000051.1:9744-18029 GCA_964236875.1 uncultured Acidobacteriaceae bacterium
CAGGTCGTTGTCCTCGGCGCTGGCCCAAGCGCGCAGCTTCGTGCGCGGGTATCCGCTGGACACCGGCGGCAACGGCCTGCTGCTCACCGGCTCCATCGGCGTGGGCAAAACGCATCTGGCCGTCGGCGTGCTGCAGGCGCTGGTCCAGGAACGTGGCGCCAAGGGGTTGTTCTGGGATTATCGCGACCTGCTGAAGACCGTGCAGCACAGCTATAACCCGGCGGTCGCCACCACCGAGCATGATGTGCTGCGTCCGGTGTTCGAGGCCGAGGTGCTGGTGCTGGATGAGCTTGGCGCCAACCGGCCTACCGAGTGGGTGTGGGACACGGTCGCGCACATCCTGAACACGCGCTATAACGACCGGCGCACCACCATCATCACCACCAACTACGCCAACCTGCCGCCCGGTGGCGAACTGAGCGGCGGCGTCCGCGCGGCGGTGCGGGAGGAGACGCTGGGCGACCGGATCGGGGAGCGCATGCGGTCGCGCTTGCAGGAGATGTGCGTGGTGGTGGAGATGGCCGGTGAGGATTTCCGCCAAGGCGCATTAAACGCTACGCGGCGGGCCTGGTCCTCCGGCGCACGATTCGCCTGAGGTGATTATCTGCGCTGCTTGAAGCATCCCGCGATCAGAACAGCAAGTAGCCGTGCAGGCATCAGACGGTTTGCACCTGCAGCGTAATGCTTACGCCCTCGTGTTTCTGCAGGTGCGCCAAAACGCCCAGCAGATTTCCAGCACGGGGATTTCCTGCAGGGCCGAACATCCTTTGCAGGCTGGGCGAAGGGATTTTCATCTCCCGCGCCAGTTCAGGAAAGCCGATCGTCGCATGGATGTAGTTGCGCAGAATGGCGCGACCGGTTGCGAAATCACCGTTGTAAATCAGCTCCAAACCTTCGCGAAGCAGCCCCTGCCGAAAAGCCGTGTCACGTTGTGCGCGATCGCGGACAGTGTCTCGGAAATCCCTGGTCAGAGCCATATCAAGCTTCCTTCTCTTTGCGCATTTTGTAAACTTTCCAGGCGGCTTTCGCGTTCTCGATGTCGCGCTGCTGACGCTTCTTGGTTCCACCTGCAAGCAGGATCACGAGCCGCTCGCCGTCCCGGCCAAAGTAGATCCGGTATCCGGGACCGAAGTCGATCTTGTACTCCGAAACGCCTTCGCCCAGCGCCTTCATCGCGGCTTTGTGACCGCTCGCGATCCGTTCCAAAGCGATGGTGACCTTTACGGCGGCGTGACTATCCAGGTCGTCGAACCACTTGCCAAAGGGACTTCGGCCCGAGCTATCGACGTACTCGCGAAGCTCCACCACGTGCTAATGATAACGCATACGTTATCATTAGCGTGGAGATGGCCGGCGAAGACTTCCGCCAGGGCGCGTTGAATGCTACGCGGCGGGCCTGGTCCTCCGGCGCACGATTCGCCTGAGGTGACGCGGCCGCGGCTCCAGCAGCGCGCTGAGGAAGCGACGTACCCGCCCCGCCGCAACGGTCGGCGCTCGCAAGAGTACGCGGTCTTCCACCGGGGTCACCAGGTGGAGCCCGCCGTAGCGCGGGTGGTCGTGCAGGTGTTCGTCTGGACAGGTCAGCGTGCGCACCAGCGAGTGGGACGAACGGAGGGAGAGAGAAACTTCGGCAGAAACGGGGCGCAAGGATTGCGCTCCCCAGTGTTGGAACATGGCCCGGAACTCCCAATGCGTGCTCTCTACCTGAACGGAAGTTTTCGATTCGGAAGTAGAGCCGCTGGATATGAGCTGCTGTATGGTTCAAACTCTGCGCCGCGGAAGAAGTTGTTGCAAGGCAAAGGTTTCCCGGCGTTCACTTTGTGAAACTGTTAACGCGAACCCTGTTCACAATGCGCGTTTCTGTCGATGGGACGACGTTATAGAATCAGCCCACCATGCCTGAAACCACGCCGACCACCCCTCCGCCACCCTTGTTTGCGGACCGGAAGCCTGAGCGGACGTTTCCGGCAGCGGCAGTCGGGATTGCGGCGGTTGCGCTGGTCATCCTGGTGAGCATGCTGGTGCTGCTGGGACGGCGGCACGGCGGCGGTAACCAGAGCGCCGACTACGCGCCCTATGTGCAGCTCGGCGAGATCAAGATGAGCGAGTCGGAGAGCCTTTCCGGCGGGAAGTCCACGTATATCGATGGGCGGCTGAGCAATCGCGGGCCACTCACGGTCACCGGCGTTACCGTGCGGGTGGCGTTCCCCACGGAAAGCGGCGCCGCCCCCCAGACCATGACGGTGCCCGTGCAACTGATACGTTCGCGCGAGCCCTATGTGGACGTGGTGCAGGTCAGCGCCGCACCGGTCCCTCCCGGCGGGAGCGCGGACTTCCGGCTGATCTTCGAAGGAGTAACCGAAGCCTGGAACCAGCAGCCCCCTGCCATACAGGTAACAGGTGTGTCCACTCGTTGAAGCGCTCGTTTACGGCAGTTTGTGCGTGAGATTGTGCAATCCCCACAATTTGTGGAAGTCATTGATTCTGATAACGCTAACGAGTGTCCCAGAAGAGGAGTGGAAGCCATCCATCCGTTCGCTTACGGCGTATTACTAACCAGAGACTTATGAGTCTCGTCGGTTAGGCAGCCAAGCCGCACGGCAGCCGTCAAGCTCTCCTCACAAGGGAGAGAACCAAGGCAGATTGGCCCTCCAGCAATGGAGGGCCGTTTTTTGTCTGCCGGGCGATGGTGGGTGCTCAGCCGGTTGCTACCAGCCCATCCGGGTGCGCAGGTGGTTGATGTGCGCCACATGGTGGCGGGCGTGCCACGCATACAGCAGCAAGGTCTTCTCCAGGTTCGAGGGGCCACGCTCGCTGTGCCGATAGGTGCGGGCGAACTGCTCGCCGGTGAGGTTCTGGAGCAGCATCACCCAGCGCGCATGCACGGACTCGATGAGCTCCAGCGACCACTCGGCGGGCGCGTGCGTATCGGGCAGCAGCGCAAAGGCCTTCTCGTCGTAGCCATGGATTTCCGGGTCGTCTTCGGTCAGGACGCGCTTCATCCGGTGCAGCGCCACGGAGTGGGAATCGGCCATGTGGTGCACGAGCTGGCGAACCGTCCAGCCGCCTTCGCGATACGGCGTGTTCAACTGCTCGTCGTTCAGCCGGCGCAGGGATTCGCGCAGCTGCTCGGGCATTTCCGCCAGAGAAAGGATGGCGTAGTTGCGGTCTTCAGCGGTGATGGGAGTGGGAGGAACAAAGCGTCCGATGGGATAGCGCGGATCGCTGAGCGTGGCAGGAAGCGTGGCGGGGGAGGAGGCCATGAGCGCGATTGTAGCGGCACGGGGAAGTTACACTGCGGAAATGCTTCGACCCACGTCTCTCAGGATGTTCCTGCTGATCTTTCCTCTGGTTCTCGGTGGTTGCCGCAGTACGGCGAACCCAGGCCCTGTGCCTGAGCAGCCAGCTCACACGGAGGCTCACGCCGAGGCCGTCGTCGATTCGCCCGTTACTGGCTCCGTGAGCGGCGGCTATCGCGGCCTGGACCGCAACGACTATCCCGGCGATGACACGATGCTGGAACTGCACAAGACCTTCGCCTTCACCGGCTTCTGGCTCACGTCGCCGCCGGGCGCGACGGCGAACACCTGGCTAGGCAAGCGCGCGGTGCTGCGCGCGCAGGGCTGGGGCTTTCTGCTGCTGGCCAACGGCCGGCTCGATCGCGACATCGTGAAGGAGCAGAAAGAGGGCGTCAAGCCAGCCGATATAGGAAAGCTCGACGCCGCCGTCGTCATAGCCTCTGCCAAGCAGGAGGGCTTTCCCGTAGGCGCTACGCTTTTTCTCGACCAGGAAGAAGGCGGGCGTTTGCTGGAGGAGCAGGCCGGATACCTGCTCGGCTGGACCGAAGCCGTCGCGGCGAGCACCTACAAGCCGGGCGTGTATGCGAGCGGGCAGCTCGTGCAGGACGAACCCGGGGTGATGATCGACACCATCCGCGATATCCGCGCACGCGTGAAAGCCGGCAAGCTGCACGAGGTGGCGATGTTCGACGCGCAGGACGCCTGCCCACCCGCGCCTGGGTGCACCGTCCAGGCCAAGCCGTTGAGCGAGGCCGGCGAGCCTGACCTGGTCGCGTGGCAATATGCGCAATCGCCCCGCCGCCCGGCCATCACCAAGAGCTGCACGGTTGCCTATGCCGCAGACGGCAACTGCTACGCGCCCAACGTGCCGGGCACGTTCCTGGATATGGACCTCGCGCGCGAGGCCGACCCCAGTCACGGGCGTTAACACCAAAAGCACAAACCCGCCGAAGTGGGTCTGTGCTTGTCAGCCTCCGCTTGCGCTTATGGAGTGATGGTCACGTTGACGTTTGCCGTCTGGTACCCGGCCGCCGTGACCGTGAGCGTGGTGGACCCGGCGGCCGCACCCTGCACGTAGAAGAAGTTGCCGCTGGTCACGGTTACGTTGTGGAAGGTCACGCTCGTGGAGTACGGGCCGGCCTCATTGGCGGAGATCAGCGCCACGCCCGGTCCGTTCGTAGTAACGGTGATGTCCACGGGCGAAGGCGGCGCAACCTGCAGTGCGGCGTAGTCGTAGTAGTTCGCGCCGTTCGCGATCCGTAGATAGTCGTTGACGCCGATCGTGGGCGCCGTGACCGTGACGGGAGCGCTGGCGCCGCCGACAGGGGTGGCATAGCCGGTGGGTAGTGTGAGCAGGAGGTTGGTCGTACCGGCTGAGCCCGGAACGAAGTTGAAGTCGCTGTGGTTGGTTCCGCCCTGGATTGTCAGGCTCGCCGGTACGCTGCCGACACCCGTGTTGGAGCTCCCCAGCGTCACCGTGGCGGAGACACCGGGATTGAGCGGCAGCGAGCCGATCCCGTAGCCGTTGTTGTCCACATAGATCGAATACACGCTGACGGTTGTGGGTCCGGAGAAGGTTGTCGTGTTGAAGCCGCCGGTCGAGAATACAAAGCTGCTCGGGTAGACGGTGATCGTCGTGGTCGTCGTCTTGTATCCGGGCGCCGAGATGGTCAGCACCGCCGTTCCAACCGACAGGCCCTGGATGTAGTAGTAGTGACCGTAGGTGTCGTTCACATTGTTGAAGGTGAGCGACGCCCCGCTGCCAGGCACGTTGGGATCGGCGGAGAGCACCACGACCGCCGGGTTGCTGTTGGTGATGGTGATGTTGCGTGCAGAAGGCGGCGCCTCGTTCAGCTGCACATACGTGCTGTTGCTCAAGTTCGCGCCGGTGCGTACCTCAGATGTCACGTTGATGGCGGGCGCTGTAACCGTGGCTGTGGCCGAGATTCCGGCCACCGGTGCGGTGAAGCCGGCCGGTGTCGTGAGGCTGATGGTGGTGGTGCCCGCTCCCGCAGGGGTAAAGTTGAAGTTCGCCTGGTTGCTGCGGGCGCTCAGGGTTACACTCGCGGGCACCGTGCCCACGCCGGTATTGGCGCTGGCTAGCGGCACAGTTGCGGAGACGCCCGGGCTCAGCGGAAGGGAGCCCTGCACGTTGCCGTTGCCGTCGGTGAAGACGGACACCACGCCCACACTGTTCGGAGAGGAGAACGTGGTGGTCGAGAAGCTTCCCTGCGTGAGGACGAGGCCGCTGGGCAGCACGGTGACGGTGGAGGTCGTGGTCTCGTAGCCGGGCGCGGAGATAGTCAGTGTCGCCATACCCGCCGCCAGCCCCTGCACATAGAACACGCGTGCAAAGCTATCCGCCACGTTAGGGAAGGTCAGCGTGGAGCCGCTGCCCAGAACGGTTTCGTCGACGGAGATCGCCAGCACCGCGGGATTGCTGTTGGTGACGGTGATCGTCCGTGCCGAAGGCGGTGCTGTACTCAGCGCCGCGTAGGTGCTGGTGTACAAGCTCACACCGGTGCGTTGCGAGGCCGTGCTGATGCCCGGCGCGGTCACCGTCGCCGTCGTGGACGTGCCCTGGACGGGCATGGCGTAGCCGCCCGGCTGCATCAGCGTAATGTTGGTTGTGCCCGCGCCCACCGGGGTGAAGTCGAACGTTGCGTTCATGGAGCCTGCGCCCAGCGTGACGCTGGCCGGCACGGTGCCCACGCTCGGGTTGGAGCTGGTGAGCAGAACCGTGACCGAGGCGCCCGGGTTCAGCGGGAGCGATCCCTGCACGTTTCCGTTGTTGTCCAGCAGCTGCGTGGAAACGGACAGCAAGGCCGGCGCGGAAAACGTAGACGTCGAGATGCTGCCGGTGGAAAGGTTGAAGCCGCTCGGCAGCACCGTGATGACCGAAGTGGTGGAGTCATACCCAGGCGCGGAGAGGGTCAGCGTTGTAGTGCCCTGCGACAGGCCCTGCACATACAAGGTGCGGTTTGCGGCGTCGGTCACCCCGGAGAACGTGACGGTAGCGCTGCTGCCCAGTGTGCTCTGGTTGGCCGAGATCGCCGCGACTGCCGGGTTGCTGTTGGTCACCGTGATGGTCTTTGCCGATGTGGGCGCCACGGCTAGGCCGACGGGGATGCTGTTCGTAAGGTTCACGCCCGTCCGCTGTGTGGCGGAGGTGTTGATGCCGGTCACGACCGTGTCGTTCTGCGTAAGTGTGTTGATGTGCGGCGCGGTGAAGGTGATGGTCGCGCTGCCTGCGGCTACGTCGGTGATCGGCACCTGCACGCTGGTGTTGCCAGCTGGAACGGTGACCGTTGCGGGCACGGTGATCGCGGCCGTGTTGCTGGACGTCACGCTGAAGGTCACGCCGCCGCTGGGAGCCGCGCCGGAGATGGACAGCGTGGTGTTCACCGTGCCGATCGGCAGGGTGATGGAGGTTGTGCTCAGGCTCGCGGTCAGCGCCACGTTGATCGTGGAGCTGCCCTGCGAGTAGCCGGTGGCGGTGGCGGTGATGGTGGCGGTGCCCGGGCCGACAGCCGTGACCGTTGGGTTGCTGCTGGGCAGCTTCTGACCGGCGGGAATGGTGATCGTGCTGGGCGAAACCGTCGCCACGGAGGTGTCGCTGCTCGCCAGCGTAATGGTCGTGCCGCCCGTGGGCGCGTTGTAGGCGAGGCTGAGCGGGATGCCTGCCGAGCCGCCCGGCGCCAGCGTGGACACCGCTCCCAGACTGATGGTCTGGTCCGTGTCGGTGACCTGCGCCGTGCCGGTGGTGTAGCCGGACGCTGTGGCCGTGAGGGTGGCGGAGCCTTGCGCAATGCCGTTGTAGGTGAAGGAAGCGGAGCTCTGACCCGCAGGCACCGTCACCGGCGAGCTGACCGCAATGGCGCTCGGATTGGAGCTGCTCATCGTGACCGTTGTGTCGCTCAGCGGAGCGCGGCCCAGCGTGACCATGCCTGTGCTGGACGCGTTCACGCCCACGGGGTAGGCGCTCGGCTGCAGCGTGATCGTCGGCTGCGGGATGAGGTTCCAGTCTGCCGGCGCGGTGCCGAGCTTGGGTTGAACGGCGCGGCAGGAGTGACCAGGTAGAAGATCTGGGCAACGTTCTGTGTCGGGTTCCGTGTGATATCCAACACCGCGTCGGCAACGTTGGCCGGAGCCGAGCCGCCCGGGGGCGTTGCGTACTGGAACAGATAGCCGCACACCGACCCATCGCCCGCGGTGGCGTTGCCGGCGGAGTTGATGCAGGATGCGATCGCATCGGCGAGCGTGTAGATCTTCGCCGCATCGACGGTGTAGCCGACCGGCGCAACCGATCCCGGAGAAGACCCGTGGCTGAAGTCCGTCAGTGTGTTCACGAGCTTGAAGTCATCGAGAAGCGCCTGCGCGTCGGTGGAGGTGGATCCCGTCTGCGTGTATGTCGTCATGAACGGCGCAAGCGCGGCCACGGTGGCCACGGTGGTCACCTCGTTGATGCTCACAAAGGTGCTGGGCCCCAGGTCGCCGCAGTTGCCGAGCGCGGCCATCAGCACGATGTCCGTGTTGTTCGTGCCGGCAGCCAGGCCGGGGTTGCCGCCGGTCGCGGTGATGTAGGTCTGCGCGGTAGCCGACGGGCACGTATAAGCCGGCACATAGAAGCTGCCGCCGGCATCCGTAAGCACGGGCGCGCCGGTCAGCAGCGGCGTGGCGGCCTGCCCGTTGGCGGAGCCGTTGGTGCTTACGGCGTACAACTGGATCGTGGCGCTGCTCACCGGCTGTTGGCCGCCGTGAACGCCGCCTTTCATGGGTACCTGCAAGGGCTCTTCCGGCTGCACGCGGGAAGCGAGCACTCCACCGGAGCCGCAGCCGCTAAGCGCGGCGAGAACAAGGAGAACGGGAACCGCAAAGGCAGCAGCGAAGGAACGACGGACACGAGAAAACATGAGGCAAGACTCCAGGGCCGGCGGGCGGCGCACATCGGCGGCGTCCGGTCTCGGCAAATTGAATTGAATGGGT
>CAXSHQ010000052.1:0-17915 GCA_964236875.1 uncultured Acidobacteriaceae bacterium
GTCGAACAAAATCAGCAGCCGCAGCAAAGACTATATGTGGATACCGCCTAGGCCGATCGGCTGGTTCAACTGCGCTGCGGTGGCCTGGATGTTATCGCCGTTGTAGCCGGAGGCGCCGGTGCCAGCGACGATGCTGAGGACACCGGCGGGGGTGATCTTGTACACGTAGTTGCTACCGTAGGAAGCGGCGTAGAGATTGCCGCTGCCATCCACCGCGATGGCATTCAAGCTGCCAAGCCCGGTGGCGCCGTTGACCACCGACGTGGCGCCTGTGGCGGCGTTGATCACCTTTACATCTCCGGCGCCGTTCTCGGCGACATACAGGTTGCCGGCGCCATCGAGCGCAAGAGCCACTGGAACTGTGAAACCGGTGCCGTAGGATATGGCCGTTCCACCGCTTACCTTGTAGACGGTGTTGTTGGCGGCAGAGGCGATGTACATGGTGCCTGCGGGGTTCACTATGACGTTCTGGTTGTTGCTGAGAGCCAGAGCTGCCGTGGTGGTGTTGCTGGCGGCGGTGGAGAGGATGGCCGGCGTCGCGGTGAAGTGAGGCGCGGAGCCGGTGCCGCGGATCAGGGCCGTGGCGACCACATTCCCGGTGGAGTCGGTCAGCTCGACCGCGCCATCGCGCTCGCCCGGGTAGAGGGGGGCGAAGGTGACGTTCACGGTGCAGGTGGAGTTAGCCGCGGGCACCCCGGTGCAGGTGTTCGTGCCCAGCGCGTAATCCTTTCCGGAGACACCCTGCGTCAGGATGATGGGAGTTCCGAAGGCGGTGCTGCCGGTGTTGCTGGTGACGGTGAAGTTGACCGCCTGGGACGCTGACGTCGAGGCCACATTGACGGAGCCGAAATCCGTGAGGGTCGTGGTGGTCTTGCTGATGTTTTTCGTAGTGAGATCGGCGACCAGGACGTTCCCGTTGGAGTCCACCGCCATGCCGCGGATAGCGGTGTAGCTGGTGGAAATGTTTTTCTGGATGAAGCCGCCGCTGCCGTTGGGAGTGAACTGAACGACGGTGGTGCCATCGCCCACGTAGACCACGCCATTGCTCGCCACGGCCACGCCGGCGCAGTTATGGAGGCAGTTGTATAGCGTGGTTTCGACATACGTGGTGGTGGTGGCGACTGCACCGGACGGTGTCAGCACCGCTAGCCGGCCAGCGTTGTTGGATCCGCCGTTATAAGACGTCTGGTAGATGACTCCGTTGGAGTCGATGGCCATGTTGCGAGTCGTCGAGAAGTCAGTGGCGATCGCATGCTGCGTGTACACTCCACCGGACAAGGTGTATTTGTAGACCATTGTGGCGTAATTGTTGGTGGAGACGTTGCCGTAACCATCCACCGCCACGCCCGCGGCACTGATGCCGGAAATGATTTGCGTGAACGTATAAGTGGTGCCGGAGCCTACCACCTTGTAAACACCCCTGCCGTTTGCCTCCGCGGCGTAGATGGCGCCGGTGGCATCCACCGTGACGCCGTAAAAATAATATGCAGGGCTTCCCGCGATGGCGGCGGTGGTGTACGCACCGTTGCTGTACGTGGTCTTGTACAGACCGACGCCGGCGTCAAACCCTGTGTAGATGTTTCCGGCCGCATCCAGGGCCAGGCCCTCTCCACCCTGAGTACCCTGGTAGACCGTGGTGGTGGTGGTGCCTGCCGTGGCGACGATCTGCGCCTGCACCTGCGTGGACGAGCAGAGGCCGAGCAGGCCCGCCCAAACGGTCAGGGGAACGCCGGCGTGGCGTCCCAGTTGCCCGGCGAACTCACGCGACCACGCAGCAACGGAGGTGAGGGCGGTCAGGCAGCGGGAGGAAGCGACAGAAAGGCAGTGAGGGCGTTGCGACATTGTGAGTCTCCGGGGTCTGAAAGCTCGATGGGAGGCAGTGAATAGGGCCGAGGAAGCGAAGTTTCGGCTATCAGGATGCCTTGGATCGGACAAGCCTCTTACAGGTCAACTTTGTGGTCAAAGGTGTGAGGTCGATGTCAGCATACGAAGTGAAACCGGTGCGGTCAACGATGCCTTTAGTGCGCACTTTCGGTTGGTGTCCGGCGTTGAAGAGTGAAGTGGACATGCCCGTGCCTCCGGCACATGCCGGCGAAACACAGGAGTTCTCCAAGGCGGGTCTGCGGGCCTCTGATCGAGGGGGGCGAACGGCGGGTCCCCTTCGGGATGACGAGCGAGAAAGGCAAGAGCCGTGACGTTCTTACCGGTGCTCGGCGCTGTGGAGGACGAGGGCGAAGAAGTGGACGAGGCGGAGGCGGTCGAGCGCGCCGGGGCCTTTGCCGTCGAGATTGAGGTGGCTGAGGACGGGGGAGATGAGGCGGGCTTCGAGGTCGCGTTTGGGGAGTTCGGCGGCCATCCAGAGGGTTTCGGCGGAAGGGATGATGTTGTCGCCTTCGCCGTGGAGCAGGTAGACGGGTACGGTGAGCGACTGCAGGTGGCCGTGGGGGCTGACGGCGGCCATGGCGGCGGCTTGCTTACGGGCGTCCTGCTCGAGGAGGCCGAGGGTGGTGTGGGAGGTGCCGTCGAGAAGCTGCTTGGCTTCTTTGATCTGGGCGGGGGCCATGGCGGCGAAGGCGGCGCGCTCGGCGGGGCCATCTTCGTATAAATGAGCCCGGAGCATGGCGCGCATGGCCGTGATGTCGGCGGGTGGGACGAAGTCTTCGAGGTGCTGGTACTCGAGCACGAGCGGGCCGTACTCGTGCGGCGGAAGGGTTTCTTCGAGACCGTTGGGGAGCGGGTCCTTGCCGGTGCGGTAGTAGGTAGCGACGCGGGACATGCTGTCCTGCGAGCCGATGGCGACGACGTACTTGAAGAAGTGCGTGTACTGGGGCTGGGAGGCGGCGAGGAGGGCGAGGCCGCCGGAGAAGCTGAGGCCCATGACGGGGACGGGCGCGCTAGCTGCGGGCGTGTCGAGGCGGGGAGTGGACCGGTCGACGTTCTGCTCGGCGAGCCATTGGGCGGTGTCGCCGATGATGGCGATGGAGTCGGGCCCAACGTGGTAGTCCTTGATGCCGGGCAGCTCCGGGGTCAGCACGCGCAGACCGCACGAGGCCATGGCGGCAGCGAAGGCGATGAGGCGGGGCTCGTCCATGCCGAGATGGTGGACGCCGTGCAGAACCATGAACGCGGGCGCGTTGGGGTGGCGGACGGGCGTGTAGAGGCGGGCGGGGATGTCTCCCTGCGTGGTGTGGATGGTGACGGTGTGGGCTTCGACGGGCTCACCGACAGCGTGGCGGATGAGGCGCGGGCCGGGCCGGCCGGCGACCAGGTCGAGGACCGCGACGGCCTGGAGGTGGGCTCGGGTGAAGGGCCAGGCGCAGGCGGCAAGGATGAGCAGGAGCAGCAGGCAAAGGGCAAGGAGTTTGCCGCGGCGTCTGCGAGGCGGGGCGGTGGTGCTGCCGTTCGTCGAGCTCATCTGTGCAGTTTTACGAGGATGACGATCAGAAGGATGCAGATCGCTATCGTGAGGACGAGGGTGAAGGCGAGCAGGGCCGTGAGGGTGCCGTTGCGGCTCTCCAGCGCGTTGAGGCGGGTGGCGAAGGTTTCCGTCTGCGACTGCATGGCGCGGGTGCCGGCGGCAATCTCGGAGAGGGACTTGCCGTGGTCCTTGAGCTGGCGCGCTATGTCGGCGGTAGGGAGCGCGGCGGAAGCTTCGGCGATGTCCTTGCGGAGAGCGGTGGAGACCTCGTCGAGCTTGCGCTCGAGGGCGAGGCGGGTGGCGTCATCGGTTGCGCCTCGCGACTGGAAGTACCGATTGAGCATCGGGACGAGGCGCGTGAGGTGCGGCAGGAGTTCAAGCAGTGCCTTGGGCCACATGAGGGTCGATTGTACGGGGTGCGGCTCGGGCTCGTCGCTGCGCGACTTGCCCGGGCAAATACAGGGGTCTCTCCGCTACGCGCTTCGCGCTCCGGTCGAGATGACAAGGAAGTGGAGGCGCTCCGGTCGAGAGGGCAGGAGCAGGAGAGCCGGTCGGGAAACAGCCCTGCAGCTAAGGAGTAACGACTATGGCGGAGCGCTCGAAGCGGCGGTTGCGGCGGTGCTGGAGGATGAGGGCGACGATCGTGGCGAGAAGGATCGCGGTGATGGCGGCCTGCGACCAGAGGCAGTAGATACACCATTTCTCGATGACGTAAGCCTCCATGAAGCTGAGGAAGGCGGCGCAGGCGAAGCCAATCTCCGCGGCCTGGAGGGTCCACCAGAGCTTGTTGGCGAGGGCGAGGACGGCGATGAGCGCATAGCCGATGACGCCGAAGAGCGCAACCGGGATGTGGAGCTTTTTGGAACCGGGTGCTTCGTCGAAGGATTCGGGAGGGAAGACGGCCCAGCGGGAGTGGTTGACGGCTCCGCAGTCAAAGGAGGCGGTGACGGCGCAGGGCGCGGCCTTGCTGGGATCTTCGTTGTGGATGCGGAGGGCGAGGAAGGAATCGAACAGGCCGCCGAGGGCCAGCAGGGCGATGAGAAAACGCATACGGTGGCTATTCTACCGGCGGCGTTGGCGGGAATGTGCGATGCGCGCGCGTCCGTGTGGCAGGGCACCTGTATGAAGCAGGTCCTTCGCTGCGCGCAGGATGACAGTGTCAAAGAGCAGCGAAGGATTCCGGTGCAGGGAGTCCGGTAGGACTGCTTAGGCGGCTTTTTCGAGCGCGTGGGACTCGCCGGGCTTCCGGTCGGGGCCGCGCGACGCGACGGGATCTGGAACTTGCGCGTTGCGGGAGCCTCCGGGCAGGGAAGCCGCCAGTTCGGCGAGATCGCGGAAGACCAGCGAAGTTGCAGGGGCTGCAACCACGGCCGCCGCCTGCGCGGGAGCGACAGGCTCCGCTGCAGAGGATTTGAACTTGACGGGCCGAATGTGGACGCCGATCGAGGCGGTCTCGGCAACGACCTCGACGTCGGGAGGGATGGCCACGACTTTCTTGGGCCCTTCCGCGTCGTGGAGAAGCTTCTGCGCGACCGCAAGCTGGGCGAGGCGGGCAGCCACACGCTGCCGGCCCTCGATGAAGGCAGGGGTTTCGATGTGCTCGGGGCGCGTGTGCACGAGGAACGGCTGGGGAGCGGCGAAGAAATCGCTGTTGGCGGAGACGAAGGAAGCTTCGAGGGCGACGGCCATGGCGTAGCGCTCGTGGCGGAAGCTGACCAGGAAGCTTTCGGCACGATGGGTGCGGCGCCGGCGCGCGAGGGCGACGATCCACGTGAAGGAGAGCAGATCCCCCCACTGCGCCACAACACAGGGCGACAGCAGCATGGCGAAGTAGGCGAGCAGTACGAGCGCGCTATCCATAGGCTCCAAAAACCGCGGCGAAGGTGCAGGCGGTAAACCAAGTCTCGGCGCACCCGCTAGGGACGACAATAACACTTTCGTCCGGCAGGAATGCCCAGGAAAGCCGAAAAGTCACGTTACCAAGGGAGGTGCCCCCCAAGGTGATTGCGGCGCGGGTCGAGGAGTCGGGCAGGGGACGTCAGAGCAGGGTAGGGAAGATCTGATCGAGTCCGCGAGCATTCCCTCAGCGGCTAAAGCCGCGTTGATTTGGCGGCGTTTGCGGCGGGGCTGAAGCCCCGCCCTGACGAAACGAAGACTTGTTCAGAGGTTCGTTAGAGGAATACCTAAGCGCTGGCCCGTGGTCTGAAGCCCACGGCGCCCTCCTGCGATGCACCCGTTTCCGCGCCGCTACAATCAGATAGCTATGTCCGATTCGACTGTTCGCGATACCGTCATTCTGGGCTCCGGGTGCTCCGGGCTCACGGCCGCCATTTATGCTGCGCGCGCCAACCTGAAGCCTCTGGTTCTGGAAGGCCATGAACCCGGCGGCCAGCTTTCCATCACGACGCTGGTGGAGAACTTTCCCGGCTGGCCGGAAGGCGTGCAGGGGCCCGAACTGATCGAGAACATGAAGAAGCAGGCGGTGCGCTTCGGCGCCGAGATGCAGATGGCGCACCTTGCCTCGGTGGACGTCACGTGCTCGCCGTTTGAACTCACCATCGGCCGTGACGTGGTCAAGACGCGTTCGCTGATTATTGCCGCGGGCGCATCGGCGCGGTGGCTGGGGCTGCCGTCCGAGCAGGCGCTGATCGGGCACGGCGTGAGCTCCTGCGCGACGTGCGACGGCTTCTTCGCCTCGGGCAAGGAGATCGCGGTGATCGGGGGCGGCGATTCGGCGATGGAGGAGGCGCTGTTCCTGACCCGCTTCGCGACCAAGGTCACCCTCATCAATCGGAGCGAAAACTTCCGCGCCAGCCGCATCATGCTGGAGCGCGCGATCGCGCATCCGCAGATCCAGTTCCTGCACAACACGCTGGTGGAAGAGTGCCTGGGCGTGGAGGAGAAGGACCTGAAGGCGCTCAAGCTCTCCAACAGGAAGACGGGCGAGCGCTGGGAGCTGCCGGTCAGCTTTATGTTTCTAGGCATCGGGCACGACCCCAACGCGACGATGTTCCAGGGACAGATCGATCTCGACGCGGATGGGTATGTGAAGACCGAGCACAACGTCTTCTGCACACGCGCGGGTATTCAGCTGCAAGGCGTGTACGCGTGTGGCGATGTGCAGGACCGGCGCTACCGGCAGGCGATCACCGCGGCGGGAACAGGGTGCATGGCCGCGCTGGAAGTGGAGAAGTACCTGGAACAGCTGGGGCGATGATGGAGTCGCGGTATTCTTGAATTGCACGCCGGAGAGCGAGAGCATTATGGGAACGACGGTTACTCTCAGCCCGCACATATCCGATCAGGTGAACGAACTGGTAGCTGCAGGACAGTATGCGTCTACCGACCAGGCTGTCGAGCACTTGCTCACGCAGTACTTTGAGGAGCCTGCGCCTTCGTACTCTGCTCAAGAACTAGCAGAGTTGCGTGAAGCTGCTGCGCAGGCCGATCGTGGGGAGTTTGTTCCTCCTGAGGAGATTCAAGCTTTCTTCGACGACTGGAGACGAAAAGGTTAGATGTGCTTCTTGTGCACCAAGCCTCCGTTCGTATCAAGTTGTTCCTAGTCTTCGCTAAGTAGCAGGCTTCCGTTTCTGCTTAGTGCAAGTGAGTGACTGAGATGGTCAGATACATTCTTACGCGCATGGCTCGCAACCACTTGAGGGAAGTGCGCGAATACCTGGCCGTCGCTCCTGCACATGTTCGCGAACGCGAGATCAACAAGCTTCTCGCGTGCTTTGCGCAAGCCACTGAGTTTCCTTTCAGCGGCAGGTCTGAACCGGAAGTGAGAACGGGTACCAACAATCCCCGCAGTTTGCTCTCCTATCCCTATCGCATCTACTACTATCCCGAGACGTCTCCACTAGAAATCTTTGCAATCCGGCATGGCAGGCGCAAAACGCCTGTGTCCTTGAAGGACTTCTAAGCCGATGCTTTCGAATCTGGAGTATCTAGGTGCGGCGTCGGATGAATATCCGTTTACGGTCCCATCCATTGCTTCGCTCCGCACACTCAAGTTCTCCGACGCGCGCCTAACATTTTTTGTCGGTGAAAACGGCTCGGGAAAGTCGACGCTGCTCGAAGCGATTGCCCTCTCCTACGGGCTTTCGCTTGAAGGCGGGAACCGCAACTTTGCCTTCGAAGCCGATCTTCCCACCGCCGACACCTACCCGCTCGCTCGCGCCCTCAAGCTGGGTTTCCGCCCTTACCGCAGCGGTGAAGGCTTCTTCTTCCGTGCAGAGACACTCCATCAACTCGCCACCACCATTGACGAGCGCGAACTCACTCAAGGGTATGGAGGCCGCTCTCTTCACACCCGCTCTCACGGCGAAGCTTCCCTCACGCTTCTCGACCATCGCTTCCGCCGCTCCGGCCTCTTCCTGCTCGACGAACCGGAGGCTGCGCTTTCGCCGCAACGCCAGCTTTCGTTTCTTATCCTGCTGCATGACACTGTGCGCGAGTACCCTGACGCGCAGTTTCTCATTTCTACGCACTCGCCTATTCTGCTGGGCTGCCCAGGCGCGCAGATCCTGAGCTTCGACGAGGGCCATGTGCATGAAGTGGAATACACGGAGACGTCTGCTTACCAGGTGACGCGGCGCTTTCTGGCCGATCACGAATCGTTCCTGCATCAACTACTTCGGCCGGAGCCGACGCTGTTCGATGAGTAGAGGACAACGCGGTCGCCGGAAGCGGGTACCATAACCGCATGAGCTCACGCCGAGTGTTTCCCGCAGCCGTAGCGCTGCTCGCTTTTTTGTCTGTCCTTCCTGCATCAGCGCAGCGCGGCAACCGCGGCGGCAATGGCGCATCGCCGGATGGCTCGCCCGCAGTGAGCGGAACAGCCAACAGCGGGCCGAAAGCCGCGATGAACCTCGATCCGTTTCCCGCGGACAAGGCCGTGGCGCAGACGGTGCATGTAAACGGCAAGACCCTGGCGTACACCGCGACCGTGGGCACGATCCGGCTGAAGGATGAGAAAGGAAAGCCGACGGCGGATGTGATGTACATCGCGTACACGGTGGATGGGCCGAACCGGCCGGTGACGTTTGCGCTGAACGGCGGGCCGGGCGCGAGCTCGGTGTATCTCAACCTGGGCGCGATTGGGCCCAAGCACATCAGCTTCGCGAACCAGGGCGATTCGGCGAGTGATCCGACGAACCTGACGGACAATCCTGCCACGTGGCTGGACTTTACCGACCTTGTGTTCATCGACCCGGTGGGCACGGGCTTTTCGCGGTCGCTGGTGAGCGAGGAGGAGACGCGCAAGCTGTTCTATGCGTCTACGCCGGATATTCAGTACATCTCGCTGGTGATGTACAAGTGGCTGGTCAAGAGTGAGCGGCTGCAGTCGAAGAAGTACTATGTGGGCGAGAGCTATGGCGGGTATCGCGGGCCGCGCATCGCGCATTATCTGCAGGCGCAGATCGGCGTTGCGTTCAACGGTGTGACGCTGGTGAGCCCGGCGTTGCGGCCGCCGACCGGTGATGCGACGATCTCGCCGGTGCCGTGGATGGTGACGCTGCCTTCGATCACGGCGGCGCATCTCGAGAGCCAGGGCAAGCTGACGCCGGATGCGATGAAGCCGGTGATCGACTACACGGAGCATGAGTATGCGACGGCGCTGATCCTCGGGCCGGGTGACCGCGAACGGAATGAGGCAATGATCAAGCGCGTGACAGAGATGACGGGTCTTGATCCGAAGTTCGTGCGCGATTCGGGCGGACGACTGGAGACACAGGCGTATCTACGCGAGGTGCATCGCGACCAGGGGACGATCGGATCGGTGTATGACTCCAATGTCACGCTGCCGGATCCGTTCCCGTACTCGTTCCGTGGGGAAGGGAACGACCCGATCCTGGAGAGCATCATCGCTCCGACGACGACGGCGATGGCGGACTTCATCACGCGTGTGGTGGGGTGGAAGACCGAGGCGCGCTACCATGCGCTGAACTACGATGTGCGGTTCACGCGCGATCAGGGGCAGGTGGGCGAGTCCGCCGCGGACCTGCGCGATGCCGTGGCCGCGGACCCGAAGCTGAAGGTGCTGATCGTGCATGGATGGAACGATCTCTCATGCCCGTTTATGGGTTCGGTGATCACGGCCAATCAGTTTCCTTACAACCTGCAGAAACAGGTGGAGATCCGTAATTTTCCGGGTGGGCACATGTTCTACACGCGGCAGCAGAACGGGGTGGGGCTGCACAAGGCGGTGGAGGAGATGGTGAAGGCGCACTGAGGGGTTGGCTTCTTAGGTGGCCCGAATACAGGGGCTCTCCACTTCGCTGCGCTTCGGTCGAGATGACGCGATTTTGAGGATCACTTCGGTCGAGGTGACGCGATTTCGAGCGCGCTGCGGTTGAGGTAACAAGCGGGTGGGTGGTGGAGGACTGCCTCAGGCGTTCATCGCGCCGGAGTAGACGGCCATGCCGGCTACAGCGTCCACGCCCATAGCGTCGAGGTCGTCGACTTCGCTTTGCGCCTTGATGCCGCCGGCTACGATCAACTGCTTGGCGGTCGTGGAGCGGAGGATGGCGGCGACGTTCATGGGGAATCCTTGCATTGTGCCCTCGGTGTCGACGTGGGTGTAGAGGAAGGCTGAGCAGGAGTCTTCGAGCCAGGTGATGGCTTCTTCGGGGGTCAGGTCTACGGACTCCTTCCAGCCGCGGACGGCGACCTTGCCGTTTTTGGTGTCGACGGAGAAGCAGAGCTGGTCTTCGCCGAGGGCCTGTTTGAGCTCGGCTGCGAACTCGAGACGGATGAGCTTGTGCTTGCGCTTTGTTAGAGGGGCTTCCGTGGCCGCGCCGTCGCCGAACTCGAGGCCGCTGGGGTTGGCGGCAGGTTCGTCCGCGCCAAAGAGCGATGAGCCGTAGATGATGCGCTTCGCGCCTGCGTCGAGCAGGCGTGTGCCATCTTCAGCGGTGCGCAGACCGCCGCCTACCTGGCAGGGAAGGCGCTTGCAGATCATCTCGATGAGCGCGCGGTTTTCGCCCTGGCGCATGGCGGCGTCGAGGTCGATCAGCTGCACCAGCCGGTACTTGCTGAAGCGGTCGATCCAGTAGTCGAAGTCGTCGAAGGAGAGCTTGAGGGTTTCGCCCTGCACGAGCTGGACGATCCTGCCGCCCATTAAATCGATGGATGGGATGAGCATGCGTTCATTGTCTCAAGACCGTAGGCAGCTTTGGATAGGGGGTGGTGTCGGTTGCAAAGCAGATCCTCCCGCTTTGCGGAAGGATGACAAGCATTGGTGGTGGGTGACAAGCCTTGGTTAGAACCAGGGAGAAGCCTCTATAAGAGGTTCACTGTTCGAGGGCGGACCAGACGGCGTGGAGTTCCTGATCGAAGGCCGCCGCGGGCAGGTTGTGCAGCATGGCCGTCAGGTCCTTGCGTGTGGCCGCGCCTACCTTGCCGGTGCGCTGGATGTCGGCAAGCAACGAGCAAATCTGGTCTTCGTGCGATTGCAGCGTGCGGAGCGTGTGCAGGAGCGAGTGGAGCGGGTAGTACACGCCCGGCAGGCCGGGCCGCGCGGTTTCGGTTTCTTCCTTGCAGGCTTTGGTGGCTGTGGGCATGGTTGCTCTCCGCTTGTGTTCGATGCGGGTTGGTCGGTGGAAATTGGGTGGTCCTGGTGGTGTTGGCGGAGGGTGTGCCTCATGTTTCGCGCCTTCAGCGCTCGTTGATGCTTACGGCAGTCTACCTAGGCCTGCGGCCTAGGCTGGTATGTGCCGCGCCTTCGGCGCTATAACGGTGTCCTTGAATGTAGTGGCGCATCATGCGAAACGCGGGAATCCTGAGCTTCGCTCAGGATGACACCCTCACCACAATGTGCGAATCCCTATGAGTAAGCCACTGCGACTATAGCGGTTCTCCTGAAGGTGCAGTTCTGCTGCGAAAGGACTACAGAGATCCTTCGCTGCGCTCAGGAGGACGCCATCCAAGAGAACAGCTACACCAGAAGGAGAAAGACGCTAAGCGGCGACGCTCTCTTCGATCCAGGTGCGGAGGGCGTCCATGCTGACCTCGCGGCCAAGGAAGGATTGCACGAGCTCGCGGGCAGGCCGGGAGCCGCCGGGTTCGAGGACTTGCTTGCGGTAGCGCATGGCGGTGGCGCTGTCGAGCTCGCCCTTAGCCGCGCCGAACTGCTGGAAAAATTCGAGCGCCATGACTTTGTCGTAAAGATAGGTGTAGTAGTTCGAGGTGTAGCCGATGAGGTGCGTGAAGGCGGCGTACATGCGATTGCCGTCAACGAACTCATAGCGGCTGAAGCGGTCGTAGCCTTCGCGCAGCAGCGTGTCGAGGTCGAGGTTGGCGGCGCGCTTGTCGTGCGTTTCCATGGAGTAAGTGGCGTACATGACCTGCGTGAGCGTGCTGAGCGCGCGGCCGTGGGCGCTGGCGCGGGTCATGCGCTGGACGGTTTCGTAGGGGATGGGCTCGCCGGTCTCGTAGTGCTTTGCGAAGGTGCGCAGGAGGTCGGCGTCTTCGAAGAACTCTTCAAGCATCTGCGAGGGGACCTCGACAAAGTCGCCCTCGGTGGCGATGCCGCTCTGGCCGGCCCAGCGCTGGCGGCCGCCGAGGACCTCATGCATGAGGTGGCCGAACTCATGGAAGTAGGTCACGACGTCGGAGTATTGCATGAGACCGAGATCGCCTGGGGTGGGCTCGGGAAAGTTGCAGACGAGCGACGCCTCGGGGACCTGCTCGCCGCGGACGCCGCCGACCAGCGAGCACTCCGAAAACCACTTGCTCTTGCCTTCTCGAGGGTGCATGTCGAGGTAGATACGGCCGATGATCTCCGCGTTCGTGGAGGAGCCGGGCTCGTCGTCAAGGACGTTGAAGGCCTTAACGCCTTCAGCCCACACGGCTGCGTCCTTGGCTTCGCGGAAGGCAACCTGGAAGAGACGGCCTGCGGTGGCGAGCACACCGGCTTCCACCTGCGCGTAGGGAAAGTAGGGACGTACGCTTTGCGAGTCGAAGTCGTAGCGGGCGCGGCGGAACTGCTCTTCCCAGAAGCGTGCGTCGCTGAGGGAGAGAGGAAGCTGTTCGGGGGCGTGCTCGCGGACGAAGTCTTCGAGATCCTGCCACTCACGCTCGGCGGTGGCTTCGGCGGCGGCTTCGACGTCCTGGAGGAAGCTGCGCATGTTGGCGGCGGAGCCCATCATCTGATCCACGGTGGCGAGGTCGGCCCAGCTGCGGAAGCCGAGAAGCTCGGCCATCTCTTCGCGCTTGTTGAGAAGCTCCATGAGCACGGGCGTGTTCTGCGGATAGCCGCGACCGTTGTAGGCGAGATACATGCGACGGCGCAGCTCGCGGCTGCCGGCGTAGGCCATGACGGGTGACATGTCGGGTGGGTTGGTGGTGAGGACCACCGGGCCGTTCGCCTGGAGGCTCCCGTTCGCGTCTGCGTGGACGCCGTGCTTGTTGAGGTAGTCCTCCGGCAGGCCGCGAAGCTCGCTGGGGTCGTCGAGGGTGACTTCGCGGACGTCATCCTGCACGGTGCGGCTGAAGCGCATGCTGAGCTCGGTCATTTCCTCGGAGAGGGCGCGGATGCGATCGCGTGTCGCTTCGTCGCGGTCGACACCGCTCAGGCGATATCCCAGGAGAACGCGGTCGAGGTAGTACCTGGTGGCTTCGTCTTCGGCGCTGGCATCCACGACTTGCAGGGCTTCGTATACTTCGCGGTTGAGGCCGAGGGCCACGTTCTCAGCGGAGACGACCTGCGAGAGCTCCTGAGCAGCATCGCGCACGGAGGAAGCGGGGTGCACCATGAACATCACATGGGACTGCGAGCCACCCATGCGCAGATGCCAGCCGGCGCGGTCAAACGGCTTCAGCGTGTTCTCGACGGTGCGCGGAGCGGTGACGGCGAGGAGCTCGGCGACGCAGTCTCGTGAAGCCTGGAGGTGGGCTTCAGTCCAGCTCTTTACGGCATCGTTGTCGGTTGTGTCGGGCCCGCCGGCGCCGTTCCAGATGTGCAGTGTGTCCATTCCGATGTTGCCTCTCCGATGGGCGTTTTATGTTTCGCGCCTTCAGCGCTCGTGAATCCTTTGGTGCTCGTACCTAGGCCTTCGGCCTAGGCTGGTATGTGTCGCGCCTTCAGCGCTCTTGAATCCGTTCGTGCTCGTAACTAGGCCTTCGGCCTGGGCTGGTATGTGTCGCGCCTTCAGCGCGAAAGATTCGGCTATGCCTGGCAGGTTTCGCCGCGCCCGCATGAGTCGCTTGAACCATCATAAAGGTGGGCGGCGTAGCATGGGGGGATGGCGAATCTTGTGTTGGTATACGGCATGCGGCTGCTGCCGGCGGATGAAGTGGCGGGCGTGCAGGCGGCTCCGGTGGCTCTGAAGAACGGCAACGAGGCGCAGGTCACGATGCACGTGCTGGAAGGCAGCCGGGAGCAGATCGAAGGGCAGCTTCGGCACTCGATCGATGCGTTCTTCGACTTCTATCCGGAGGTTTGAGGAGCGGGCGTTCGTGCTTATGCTGAGTGAAAGCTTGACGCCAAGTTCCGCCAAGGTACGCCACGGGTGTAGCGACGGTTTGAGCAGGGCTCGGCTGGAACGGACGTGCGGGAGTGCGACCGCCTTGCTGCTGTGTCGTTAGACGGGTTCCCCGGGGACGAGGGTGTCGACAGGAGTTGGGCGCTTGAGGGCAGCGAATCCGAAGATGGCTATGTAGACGTAGCAGACGGCCGGGAGAAGGAACGACGGATGGAGGCCGATGCGGTCGGCGAGGGCTCCTTGCGCGAGCGGGATGAGAGCGCCGCCAACGATGGCAGCGATCAGCAGGCTGGAGCCTTTGCTGGTGAGCGGACCGAGGCCCTGAATGCCCAGCGTAAAGATGGACGGGAACATGATGGAGTTGCAGAGCCCGACGGCCAGCATGGTCCAGAGCGGAAACGAGTGCGGGATGAGCAGCTCGGTGTTCCACCAGAGGAGATGCATGGGGAGCGTGGTGATGACGCCGGAAGTGAAGGTGCTGTGCACGCTGAGGAACACAAGCAGGCAGGCCAGGACGGCGTTCAAGCCGAGCACGATGCCGGTCCTGACCTTCTGCAGCACGGCGGAGCCGATGAAGCGACCGACCATGGCGCCACCCCAGTAGCAGGCGAGCAGGTTGGCGGCGGCGGCTTCGCGGATACCGGCGATCTGCGGCAGGCCCATGTAGCTGACGAGGAGGTTGCCGATGGAGACTTCGGCGCCGACATAGGTGAAGATGCCAAGCGCGCCGAGCAGCGCCCACTTCTGCTTCCAGATGGAGGCGGGGGGCGTGAGGGCTTCGGCAAAAGCGCCGGGACGGAAGTCCTGGGTGTGCTGCGAGACGCCGGTGGCGGTCTTCAGCTTGATAAGGCCGAGGGCGATGGCCAAGAGAACGAGCGCGAGCGAGATGGCGATGTAAGGAAAGCGCACGGTGGAAGCCTGCGCGACGCGGTAGGCCTGGCGCGCGACCTCGGTCATGGAGCGCAGCTTTGCGGACTCGATGGTGACGGGCGCGGCGCGCAGGATGACGTAGGAGCCGATGATGGGCGCGATGAAGGTGCCGACGGAATTGAAGGCCTGCGCGAGGTTGAGGCGGCTGGAGGCGGTTTTCGACGGGCCGATGATGGTGACGTAAGGGTTGACGGCGACCTGCACGACGGTCATGCCGGCGGCAAGAACGATCTGCGCGAGAAGGAAAATGGCGAACTGCGCGAAGTGGGCCGCGGGCAGGAAGCCTGCCGCTCCGCAGGCCATGACGAGCAGGCCGAAGACCATCGCTTTTTTGTAGCCAAAGCGGTCGACCAGCTTGCCGCCTGGATAGCTGAAGACGAAATAGGACGAGAAGAAGAAGAAGGGGATGAACTGGGTCTGCTTGTAGTCGAGCGCGAAGATGGACTTGAGGTGCGGGCTGACGACGTCGTTCAGGCAGGTGAGAAAGCCAACCATGAAGAAGAGCGCCGTGGCGACGGACATGGCGCGGCTGTCCGTGGTGGTCACGATATCGTCTTCGTAGCCGGGGGCGCTGACGTTGCGGATGACAGCCAAGCTGGAACTCCTTTTGTCACAGCGCGGCTGTGGACTTGAGGTTCTCAGAGTATCTGTTTATGGGAGCGCGTGGCAGGGAAAAGCATGGCTGCGTTCCTGCGATTTGCGTGCCGATGTCAAGCGGAGACTGGATGCAGCGAGGCCGCGGTACGCGACGGGTGCCTTCGAGGAGCGGATCGGTCGACTGCGCCGACGAAAGGCGGAAGGAAACGAGCTCAGAGCCGTGAGCTGATCAGCTTGGAGCCGGTCGTGGCTTGCCTGACGGTGCTGTGGCGCTTCGGCAGAATGCGGGGATCCTTCGCTGCGCTCAGGATGGTACCTGTGGCGCGGAAGCGGCTTCGCCAGCCCTAGCAAGCCTGTGGCACGGAGCCGTTTTGCCGATCCATGAACGCCCCATCCACGGAACTACTGTGGCTGGGGTGGTGGGGGTTGTGGGGGTTGCAGGGGTGTCTGCGGTTGAGAGGGTTTGCCGATGCCGAAGAGGCGCTCGATGGGGTTGCGGCGGTGGGGCTGGTCGGCGGGCTGGCCTTCGGGGGTGGGTGTCGCGGGCTCGGTTGGAGGTGTGCCTTCGCCGTTGCTGTTGAGGAGGTTGCCGAGGGTGGAGGTGTCCTGGCCCATGCGCGAGCAGGTGCCCTGTGGGGCGGTGCCGATGAGGAAGGCGGCGGCGTAGCTGTCGCCGGGGCAGGTTTCGTCTGCGGGGAGGTTGGTGCCGCGGTTGATGCGGAGGATCTGCACGCCTTCGGGAGCAGGCAGGAGCGACCTCATGTCGGAATACTGCGGGAGGCGGATAGCGCGGTTCATGAACTCGGCCCAGATGGGCGCGGCGGCTTTGGCGCCTTCGAGTTCGAGGTTGGTGTAATCGTCGTTGCCGACCCAGATGACGCAGAGGAGGTTGGAGGAGTAGCCGGCGAACCAGACGTCATGCGAGGTGCCGGTTTTGCCCGCGGCGGGCGCGGTGAAGCCCATGCGGCGGACGGAGGCGGCGGTGCCGCGCTGCATGACGCCTTCAAGCAGCGACTGGGTGAGGAAGGCGACGCGAGGATCGAGCACCTGGTGGGCTTCGGGCGCGAAGTCGGCGACGATGTCACCCTGCGTGTTGCGGACGCTGGCGAGCACCCAGGGCTTCAGGTGCACGCCGGCGTTAGCGAAGGTGGTGTAGGCACCGGCCATGTCAATGGGCGTGGCGTTGTAGGTGCCGATGGCCATGGAGGGCGTGGGGCGGGCGTTGACGATGCCGGCGGCGTGGGCGAGCGAAGCGACGTTGCCGTAGCCCACCTGCTGGGCGAGCGAGATGGTGGCGATATTAAGTGAGTGAGCGAGGGCGTCGGCAGCGGTGACCATGCCGGGGTATTCCCCGCGCTCGAAATTCTGGGGCATGTAGCCGCCGCCGAAATCCTGAGGATCGTCGTTGATGCGGGTGAGGGCGGTAAAGGTGCCGCCTTCACCGAGGCTGGTGCCGTTCAACGAGGTGTTGAAGGCGGTGGCGTAGACGAAGGGCTTGAAGATGGAGCCGGTGGGGCGCTCGGCGAGGGCGTGGTTGAGCTGGGAGACGCCATAGTTGCGGCCGCCGACGAGGGCGAGGATCTGGCCGGTGTGGGGGTTGAGCGCAACAAGCGCGACCTGGGGCGGGCTGGACGAGCCGGTGGGGCGGCGCTGGCGGCTGACGAGGTTATCGACGATGCGCATGCCGGCTTCGACGGCATCGGAAGCGGCGGCCTGGAGCTGGGGGTCGAGCGAGGTGTAGATGCGCAGGCTGGTGTGGCCGAGGGTCTGGTCGCCAATGCGCTGCACAAGCTGGTCGTGGACGACATCGACGAAGTAGGGAGCTTCGTTGCCATCGATGTTGGGCGGCGCGAGGCGGATGGGTTGGGCTTTGGCCTGGGCGGCTTCGGAGTCGGTTAGAGCACCTGTTTCGACCATGGAATCGAGCACGACGTTGCGGCGCTCGATGGCGCGGTCAGGATGGCGGTAGGGGTTGAGGCGGCTGGGCTCTGGATGGTGCCGGCGATGAGCGCGCACTCGGCGATATCGAGGCGGCCAAGGTCCTTGCCGAAGAAGTCCTGGGCGGCCTCGCCGAAGCCATTGATGGCGAAGCTGCCGCGCTGGCCGAGATTGATCTGGTTGGCGTACATCTCGAAGATCTGCTGCTTGGTGAAGCGCGCTTCGAGCTGGTACGTGATCATGATTTCGGCGATCTTGCGGGTGTAGGTCTTTTCCGGCGTAAGGAAGAAGCCGCGGGCGAGCTGCTGGGTGAGCGTGGAGCCGCCGCAGGTCATGTGGCGGGCGGTCAGGTCCTGCCAGGCGCACTCCAGGGTGCGGCCGTAGTTGATGCCGCCGTGGGTGAAGAAGCGACGGTCTTCGATGGAGGTAACGGCTTCCACCATGCGCTGCGGGATCTCGCGGTAGGTGACCATGCGGCGCTTGGTGCGGTTCTTGTCTTCAGAGAGCGCAGTGATGAGCTGGGGCTCGATCTTGTAGGCGGCGAG
>CAXSHQ010000053.1:0-2307 GCA_964236875.1 uncultured Acidobacteriaceae bacterium
ATGCCCGGGTTTCCGGGGACACCGGACACCGTGATTCCGGGGACGAACGGCTCTCCGGATACCGTGATTCCGGGTATGCCGGCAACACCACCGACCGTGATCCCGGGTACGCCGGAGACACCGGGAACCCCGGGCGATTCTGGGACGATGGGAACCTCGTGTCCGAGCCCGCCGCTGGTAGTTGGAAGCACGCCGGTGCCCGGCGGCCTGGGCGGAAGCCATATAACGCCATAGCGTCCCTTTGAAGCCAGTGATTTGAGGTGCAAGATGAAGTTCGCGCAGAGTTCTGCGGTGTGCTGGATGGCAGCTGTCCTTTGTGGCTCGCTGTATGCGGAGCAGGTGTTCGCCCAGGCGGCGATCGTGCCGGGCGCACCGCCGCAGGCTACGACCCAGGCAACACCGGAGGCAGATGCGTCGGGAACGCTGATCGTACCCGCGGGTACGGTGGTGCCGCTCACGCTGGTGAGCGTGATCCGGTCGAAGTCCACGCCCATCGGCGGCACGGTGCGTGCGTCGGTGGCATTTCCGGTTACATCCGCGGGCGTCACGGCGATCCCTGAAGGCGCGTTCGTGGAAGGGCGCCTAGAGCAGGCAGCTTTCCCGAAGGGCTACAAAAAGCCCAAACATGCACCCTTCGTTTCGCCGCTGAAGGTGCACTTCACGCGGCTCATTTACCCGAATGGGTACACGGTCGGTTTGGACGCGGATATCTCCGCGATGCTGATGCCGGGAAAGGTGGGAGCCGCGGTTGGGCCAGAGCTTGCGTCCATGGAGATGCCAAGGATGACCGCGGGACAACATGGGCCCAGCGCGGACGAGGCTGTGGGCGTGATGATGATGAGCCTGCCGCCACAGCAGCCGTCTGCCACGCAGCAGCCGGTGGATGTCACGAACCCCTACGCCCATTCCGGCCCCAATCCGGCGGTGTACTACGGCCCGATCATCGCAGCCGCTGTGATCGGCACGCTCGTTTATATCGGTGTGCATCATCACGGGGAGGAGCTGGATTCGGCTTTGTATGGCCCTGGATTCCAGCTCTCGATGGTGCTTACGAATCCGCTGGCACTGGATCGGGCGCGCGTGGGTGTGCCTGGGGCGCAAGCCGGCCGCTAATTCTCGGAGGGGACGCGGTCGGCCTCGTCGATCACGAGGACATCAATAGGGATTTGCTGCGGCTTCAGTTCGAGGCCCAGGGTGTCGTGCAGCGCGGTGAAGAGCGACGGCAGCGAGGATTCCGGTGCGGACTCCGGGGCGAAGCGGAGGTGGATGTCGAAGCTGCCTTGAATGCCTGTCTTGTCGAGGACGGGCCTGCCAGAGGGCGCCTGCAGCATGGAAGCCAGGTAAGGCATGGACCAGTTGACACCCTGAAGGTTGCCGGAATCCACGTGGATGCGATAGCCGGGGAAGCGATCGCCTTTGGTGGGCTGCAGCTTGGGGCCGCCCTTCGCAACCATGAGCACGAAGCCGGGACCGGGCCTTGTCTCGTGGTGGACGGCGAGGTGAAGGCGCTCCTGCAGCAGAGTCTGCAGCATCGGGCGAAGCTGCTCGCGGGTGAGGGGGATGCCGGCTTCGGGTTTGGCCTCGATGTCGAACAGGTCGGTCTCTAACCAGCTCGGCTTGGCGACGATCTGCTTGGTGTCGATGTCGTAAGCAAGATGGATGAGGAAGGCAAGCGTAAGGCGGTGGGCGGTGAAGTGACCAATGCCGGGTGGACTCCAGGAGCCGTCGCTTCCGTCGCTTCCCATTGCCTCCCGGAGGGTAGCTACTTCGAAGCTGCGGGCGGGCTGCGGAGTCTGCGGGGCGCGGCTCTGGCTCCTTGACGCACCGTAAGGGAGGAGCAGCATGAGGATCAACGCTTTGCGCGCGAGCATGATGTTCTTCTCCGTGTGCGATGCGGCACGAAGCCGGCGTACCAGCGCCATGCCAGGGTGCTCTCTCGATAGACGTTTACAGAGCGCGGCGGTTTTCGAGGGCGCGGGTCATGGTGACTTCGTCGGCATACTCGATGTCGGAGCCGGCGGGGACGCCGGTCGCGATGCGGGTAATGCGCAGGTGCGGATGCCGGGCGTGGGCTTCGTCGGCGATGTAGCGGGCCGTGGCTTCACCCTCGACGGTTGGAGATGTTGCGAGGATAAGCTCGCCAGCGTGTGCGTCCTCGGCGTCCTCTCCGGCACAGTGGGCGAGGCGCGGCCACAGGTTGCCCAGGCGCAGACCTTCGGGGCCGATGCCGTTGACCGGGCTGAGCGTGCCGTGGAGAACGTGGTAAACGCCGCTCCAGGTGCGGGTTTTTTCGATGGCGGCGATGTT
>CAXSHQ010000053.1:2372-4226 GCA_964236875.1 uncultured Acidobacteriaceae bacterium
GGGCTCTTCGACGATGCAGATCAGGCGCGTGTTGCGCGCGGGTGAGGCGCAGTAGCCGCAGGGGTCGATGTCGGTGACATTGTTGCAGACCGAACAGAGCCGCAGGGCAGCCTTGAGGGCGCGGATGGAGGTGGCGAGGGCGTCTGCGTCGCGGTCGGAGGAGCGCAGGATGTGGAAGGCGAAGCGCTGCGCCGTCTTCGCGCCTACGCCGGGCAGCTTGCGGAGCTCGTCGATGAGGCGAGCCATGGGTTCGGCGAAACGTTGGGCCATTGGGCGAGGTTCCAGGTCCTGGGTGCGAACGCTGATCTGAACTTTAAAGGCCGGGGAGACCCATGCTGCCGAGCATGCCGGCGGCGGAGGACTGAGCGGCTGCGTCGGCCTTCTGAGCGGCGGCGTTGACAGCGGCGACGATGAGGTCTTCGAGCATGGTGATGTCGCCCTCTGCAGCGGCTGCGGCGGCGGGTGCAATGGTGAGCTTGAGGAGGTCCTTGCGGCCGTTCATGCGGGCGGTGACGGCGCCGCCGCCGGAGTTCGCCTCTACGACCGTCGCGGCGAGCTTTTCTTCCATTTGTTCGCGCATGGCGGAAGCCTGGGAGAGCATTTCGCCCATTTTGCTGAAGTCCATGGTGTTCCTTTCGGAAAGGGAGTGGTGCTCAAAGGATTGGAACGAGCTTGGAACAATGAGCTGACAAGCTCAGCGCAGAAACGAGTGAGGCTCAGGGCTTGCGGAGGTCTACGACATTGCGGATCTCAGCGGAGAAGAGACGCTGGGCCTGCTGGACGACCGGGTGGTTGGCGGCGAGCTCCTTGGCGGAACCGGCGGGGGCGCTGCGGGGCTTCCTCGCGGCGCTGTTCGCGTCCGTGGCGGTGCCGGGGAGGAATCTGAGACGGAGCGTGCCGTGGCCCTGCTCGCGGAGAACGTTCTTGAGGATGCGCTCACTGTCGGCGTTGAGGACCACGGGAAGCATGGTGGGGGAAAGCGTGGTCTGAATCTCCAGGGCCCCGTTGTTGAGGGCGAACGTGGCGTCTTCAAGCTGCTCGGAGGCGGACTGCTGGCCCTTGGTGGCGGCCAGCGTGGCGACCATGGCGGCCTGGAGGGTGTCGAGGTCAGGGCCGGAGCCGCTGGAGACAGGCTCGGCAGCGGCGCTTGCGGTGATGGTGAGCGGTTCAGCGGGAAGCTCGGACTCGTCGGCGGGGGCAAGCTCGGGAGCGGCGGTCCCGGGATCAACTTGTGGTTCCGCCTGGACCTGCTCAAAGGGAACGAGGCGAGGACCTTCCACGGGAGTAAGGCCGGGCTGCGACGCGAGGGCGAGTGCACCTTCTGTCTGGGCGGGGGCGCTGGCGTCGTGAGATCCCACTCGCATCGGCGATTCGACGGCCGCTGGGGCTGGGGTACCCGGAAGCTTTCTGCCTCGGTCGGCTTCAAAGGGTGACGGCCGAGGAGCCGCAGGGGCGGTTTCTGCTGAAGCAGGGTTTGCCGAAGCGAACGAGGAGGTCGGCGGCGGGGCGGACCGAATGGCCGGCGAAGAGGCGGTAGCCGGCACGCGGGGGCTGGATGCAGGGGGCGGCGTGGACGGCTTGCTGTTGTTGGTGACGCCGAGCTGGGAGAGGAGGTCTTCAATGGGGACGAGACGCTGGGCGTGGACGAGCTTGAGGAGGCCGAGCTCCAGGTGGAAGCGCTGCTCCTGGCGGTAGCCGAGCTCATCGAAGGTGCGGAGCATGATGGCCAGGAAGCGGGAGAGCTCTTCTTCGGTGAATAGCGCGGCGGAGCGGGCGACGCGCCGGCGCTCTTCGGGCGAAATCTGGAGGAGATCGGCGGCGTGCATCGGAGCCTTTCGCGAGGGCTCCCGAGGA
>CAXSHQ010000053.1:4236-16752 GCA_964236875.1 uncultured Acidobacteriaceae bacterium
AGTGTCAATCTTGCCTTCAGCCAACGCATAGAACATGAAGGCGTCGTCGGAGTCGGGGCTGTGGGCGACATGGATTACGCGCGGCGAGGCCGGTGGCTTCGGAGTCAGGTGAGAGCGCCGTGATTTTCGCCATGATGGTGTTGCGCAGGTAGCGGACGAACTGTCGGGCGAGCTGCTGGGGACCGTTGCCGGCATCGAGCAGGCGGTTGATGTGTTCGAGGACGTCGGCGGAGGAGTTGGCGTGGACGGCGGTGAGGATCTGCTCATAGACGACGTTGGAAACTGTGCCCATGAGCTCACGCACTTCGTCGACTGAGAGGTGCGGCTGGGAGTCGACCACAGGCGCGGAGGCGATGGCCTGGTCCATGATGCTGAGGGCGTCGCGCATGGAGCCGTCGCCGGCTTCGGCGAGCAGGGCGAGGGTTTCGTCGCTTGCGTCTATGGCTTCCGCGGTCGCGATGGTGCGGAGCTGGCCCATGATGTCGTCGAGCTTGACGGCATGGAAGCTGAAGTGCTGGCAGCGCGAGCGGATGGTCTGGGGAATGTCCTCGGGCTGCGTGGTGGCCATCATGAAGACGATGTGCTCGGGCGGCTCTTCGAGGGTCTTGAGCAGGGCATTGAAGGCGGCATCGGTGATCTGGTGCGCCTCGTCGAGAATGTAGATCTTGTACTTGTCGCGCGAGGGGCGGTAGCGGGCGGCGTCGCGCAGCTCGCGGATTTCGTCGATGCCGCGGTTGGTGGCGGCGTCGATTTCGATGACGTCGACAGCCGAGCCTTGGCGGATCTCCAGGCAGGAGTCGCACTGGTTGCAGGGCTCAGGCGTGGGGCGGATCTCGCTGCCAATAGTGTTGCGGCAATTGAGCGCGGAGGCGAGGATGCGCGCGATGGTGGTCTTGCCGATGCCGCGGTGGCCGGAGAAGATGTAGCCGTGCGCGATGCGGCCCTGGGCGAGCGCGTTCAGGAGCGTGCGAGTGACGTGATCCTGGCCGACGACGTCAGAGAAGCGGAGCGGGCGGTACTTGCGGGCTAGAACCTGGTGGGGCATCGGGCAAGAGTGATTGTATCGCCCGGGCATGCCTGCGGTATTGGACTCAAGCAGCCTTGGAGGCTACAAACGGGCATTCCGATTCGGGCTTCTCGGTATGCCAGCGATGGGCGAGGAACTCGGGAAGATAAAGACCATCGTCGAGCTGTGGCCACCAGATCGTGTTGGCAGGCAGGGGAATGCGCATGTCATGGATCTGCGCTTCCGTCGCATCTTGCAGCTCGGAGAGCGTCTCACGAGGAATCAGCAGCCGCCGACCATCCGAGAGCCGGACCATCAAGTAGTTATGCACCGGGCCTGGATAATAGACGGCTTCCAGGATAGAGGGCTCCTCGGGAGCAAGCCTTGCACGCTCAAGAGCAGCGTCGATGTCCGCTTCGGTCTCTGGATCGAGAGGTATGTCATCCAGCGCATCTTCAACGTGGGTCTGCGGTGATTCAGCGACTGCCATGCATAGCCTCCCGCAACGAGAGTAACGCGGCATAGTTCTGGTTGGCTACACGCAGTATCCGCCTGACATGACTGCGCTTCGCATTCCTGGGTGAGGAAGTCAGGGCGGGCTGCGGTGCGAATCTTTCCGTCGCGGCCGATCTCCAGCACTACATTCGATGCCTGCGTACCTTGCGTGCACGTGAGGCGGCGTATGGTCATGCGGAAAACAGAGGAACCAGACACCATCAATCGTCTTTGTTCCCATTGCTAACTAGCTTTCTTCCTTACAGCGCTGCTCTTCGTGAGTCGGGCGCGGCGCTTCAGTTCCTTTTCGGAGTACATGGTGCCTCGGCAGTTGGGCTCGCCGCAGTAGCAGTCGGCTACGTCTGCTAGGTCGGAGTCGTAGAGGTGGTACTCGTAGAGGAGCTCTTCGCCGGGGGCGATGTCGCGGAGGGCGGTGATATAGATGCGTTCTTCGATCTCTTCGGTCTCGCAGTTGGGCGCGCAGGAGTGGTTGATAAACATGGCGGTGCCGAAGCCGTCGATCACGTCGCCGCGGTTGCCGAAGCCGAAGAGATAAGTGACGGGGCGGCCGGCGTAGCGCTCGTCGGCGACGCCCTTGGGGATGCGGGGGCCGTCGTACTCGAGGACGCGCTCGCCTTTGCGGATGGACTCGAGGCTGTAGCAACCGGCGGCGTGGATGTCGGACGAGCGCACGACGAGGCGCGAGCCGGTGGTGGACAGGCTCTTGCCGGGAGGTGAGGCGGGACGGCGGGGCATGGCGGCAGTATAGCGAGTCAGCGGGTTGGCCGGTTAGCGAGTCAGCGGGTCGGCTGGTAAGTGGGTCAGTGCTCAGCATGGATGGCGGCGAGTGAGAGAGGAAGCTGGTGTGCTTTTCTTTCCCTGCGCTGACGCGTCTAATGAGTGCTATGAGTCAGCGGAGCAAAGTGGTTGCAGGGGCAGTGCTTGCCGCAATAGCGGGGGCGTTGAGCCTCGCAGCGCAGACGAACAAGAACCCCATCGACACACGGCCTGAGAACAAGGCAGCGCCGAGTTGCAGCTATACGGGCTCGGTGAGCGGCGGGAAGGCAAGCAACAGCAGTGCGTGCACGCCTGCGGCCACGCCGGGTACAGACCCGAACCAGATTGCGCCGCCGAATACCACGCAGCGATTCCCGTTTCCGGGCAGCAGTCCTGCGACGCTTCCACCGGCGGCGGCAGGGCAGGCGGGGGGACAGCCGGCTGCGGCTGCAGGGCAGAGCGGGAAAGCGGCGCCGAACGGGAACAATCGGTTTCCGTTTCCGGGGGAGTCGGCACCCGAAGATGCTGCAGCTCCGCAGAATCCTGCTGCGGCTCCGCAGGCTCCCAATGCCGTGCCGGGGCAGAAGGACAGCCCTTCGCCGCTGCAGAATGCGGGGAGTTCTGGAAGTTCTTCGAAGTCCAACTCTCCGTCCAGCTCGAGTGCAGCGGAGCAGGGGTACAGCTCCAGCAATGCTGGGTCGGACCTGCCGGATGACGACCCGAACGCTCCCATGCCGACGCCCAGGCATCACACCGATCGCAAGAAGCTGCCGAAGGTTGTAGTGGAGAAGAGCAACGAGGAGAAAGCGGCACAGGATGTGCAGGTTGCCGGCTTTTACGCGAATGACGGCAATTTTTCTGCCGCGTACCTGCGCGCGAAAGAAGCCGTGAGCTTTGCGGATGACGATCCGGAAGCACACCTGATCCTGGCCGAGTCGGCACGCAAGCTGGGCAAGCTGGATGAGGCGCTGGCGAACTACAAGAAGGTCATCGCTCTCGATCCGGTGCCGAAGGTACGCAAGGTGGCGGAGAAGGCTTTGAAGGAAATGTCCGGATCGTAAGGCCTTCGGCTAAAGACTGTGGCAGCTTTGACGAGATGCAGATTCCTTCGCTGCGCTACGGAATGACAAGCAAGAGGTGCATGGACCGAGCTTAAGGATACGGCCGGCGCAAGAACGCTGGAAGTCCTGTGGGCATGGGCTGCGGTGTGCGCTTCACGGCTTGTTTGCTGCTGCGGACGCTTTTCGCTGCGGCGCCTGGGGTAGTCTCCGGTGACGCTTTCGGGTCGGCGGCAGGAGTTTCGTCGTCCACCTCTTCTTCCACGCGGAGGTATTTGCGGATGTAGCGGAGCGGCTCTTCAGCGAGGGCCATTTCGCGCAGGTGGTAGCGCCAGACGTCCTTGCGGGCGGAGCGGCGGGTGAAGGGCTTGCGGGTGACTGTGGCGACGGAGCCGTCCGGCATGGTGCGCTGGAAGGTTTGGCGGGAGACCTGGAAGGTGATCTCCGTGCCGGCCTTCCAGAAGGCGCCGGCGAACTCGTGGGAGAAGAGCAGGGCGTAGTAGCGGCGCTCGGATTCAAGAGTGGTGAAGGCGGCGTCGGAGGTGGTCCATGGGATGCCGAGGCGGGCGGTGTACCAGCGGCGGAACTCGAAGCCGTTGGCGCGGGCCTGGCCGACCACGATTTTGAGCAGCTCCAGTCTGGTCATGGCGGGGTAGACGAAGAGTACAGGACGGGAGCGATGTTTGGGGAGGGTAGTGAGTTCGCCCTTCCGAGCAGATGATCCCGGCTCATCTGGCTTATGAGGGGCGAAGCCCGCCCGTGGCTGTGAAGCTGCACGGATGGGGCACCCGGAGGCATTTTCTATTCGCGTGGAGTTTAGAAGCGGGGCTCGGTATCCCGGCGGATGCGGTCGCGGAGGTCATCCTCCAGGGGGCTGGCGGTCATTAATGGAAGCGCGGGGGCGAGGCGGGCGTGGCGTGCGTGCCAGAGGCGGACGAGGAAGACGACGCCGACGAGGGCCAAGATGAGAACGGCGAACGGGACTATCCAGGCGACGGTGTCGAAGCCGCCGCGTATTGGCGCCGCGAGAACGATAGGGCCGTATTTGCCTACGAACCAGTTCAGGACGCTCGAGCCTGGCAGGCCGGCGGCGGCCTGGGCAGCCATCTGGGCGCGGAGCTCCTGCATCATGGGGCCGGAGACGGGGCAGCCCACGTGGTTGCAGTCGAGCAGGATCTGGCCGCAGCCGCACTGGCAGACGAGCCGGTGCCCCAGCGAGTCGAAGCTGCCGCTGGCCGCGAGCAGGGGCGCGGCCAGCAGGATCAGGAGTGTGACCTGGAGGAGGCGTCTATGCATGGCCGGTCTCCGGGGCTGCGCCTGCACCCGCGCCAGAGCCGGTGCGGAAAGCAGCGGCAGGTGTGGCCCTATCCAGTGCGGGCCGAGTGGGTGCCGGTGAGGGGACCTCTACACGGCGGCTGGCGGGAACGAGAGGCGGCACGAGGGCGATGCCGGTGCCGAAGACAATGATAGCCACGCCGATCCAAATCCAGTTGACCAGCGGGTTGAGGATGACCTTGATGATGGGCTTTCCGGTGTCGGGGTTGCGGCCTTCGAAGACTACGTAGAGATCGCGCGCGAGGGTGGAATGGATGGCAACCATGGTGGAGGCCTGGGCGTGGTCGGTGTCGGGGTAATAGACGCGGCGTTCGGGCGAGAGGTGGGTGATGAGCTTGCCGCCCTGGAAGACGTCGAGTTGTGCGTAATCAGTGTCGTACTCGGGCTTGGTGTCCTGCGTGTCACCCTGGCTGACGAGACGCAGCGAGCCGCGCTGAATGGTGTCGCCAAAGGAGACTTCGTGCTCTTCCGAGCTGTTGAAGGCGGAACCAGCGAAGCCGAGGAACATGACAACCACACCGAAGTGGATGAGGTAGCCGCCGTAGCGGCGCGTGTTGCGGCGGGTGAGCAGGATGGCGGAGCTCACGAGATTGCGCTGGGTCTGGGTGCGGACAACCGCGGCTCCGCGGAGGAACTCGGACACGATGGCGGTGGCGACGCCCGCGCACAGCGAGAAGCACACCAGGGCGTAGACCTGCGATGGCGGGTCATCCGCGCTCCAGGGACGGACTCCAAAGGCCATAAGGGCGACCGCGGTGAAGAGCACGGCGGCGCAGGGCAGGATGAAGTTGCGGCGGAGAGAGCGCACGGAGGTGGCGCGCCAGGGAAGCAGCGGGCCGATGCCGGTGAGGAAGATGAGGAACAGACCAACGGGCGTGCAGACACGGTTGAAGTAGACCGCGCCCATGGTGGTCTTGGAGCCGATGACGAACTCGCTGAGCAAGGGGTAGAGGGTGCCGAAGAGAACAGTGAAACAGGCGACCAGCAGGATGACGTTGTTGAAGAGGAAGCTGGATTCGCGCGAGACGAGGGACTCAAGCTTGTTTTCGGCGCGGAGGTGATCGCGCTGAAGAAAGTAGGTGAAGAGGCAAACGATGCCGGTGATGACGAGGGCGGCCGTGAACCAGGTGCCGATGGACGACTGCGCGAAGGCATGAACAGAGTTGACCAAGCCGGAGCGCGTGAGGTTGGTGCCCAGCAGGGTGAGCATGAAAGTGATGAAGATGAGCCAGACGTTCCAGGCCTTCATCATGCCGCGCTTTTCCTGCATCATGACGGAATGGAGGAAGGCGGTGCCGGTGAGCCAGGGAAGGAAGCTGGCGTTTTCAACCGGGTCCCAGCCCCAGTACCCTCCCCAGCCGAGCACGGCGTACGCCCAGTGCATGCCGAGCGAAACACCGACAGTGAGGAACAGCCAGGAAACCATCGTCCAGCGGCGGGTGATGGCGATCCACTTTTCGCCGGGGTAGCGCATCATGAGCGCGCCGAGCGCAAAGGCGAAGGGCACGGCGAAGCCGACGTAGCCGAGGTAGAGCATCGGCGGGTGGATGACCATCTCCGGGTAGCGGAGGAGGATGTTGAGGCCGAGTCCGTCGGCGGGGGCTATGCCTCCGGAAACGATGGCAAAGGGCGGCGCGGCGAAGATGAGCAGCAGCAGGAAGAAGACCTGGATGGCGGCCAGGATGGTGGAGGCGTACGCGTAGAGTGTGACGTCGGTCTTGTGGCGCAGGCGCAGGACGAAGCCGTAACCGGCAAGCAGCCATACCCAAAGGAGCAGCGAGCCTTCCTGCCCGGACCAGAGCGCGGAGAACTTGTAAAGGCTCTCGAGGCGGATGCTGGTGTGGTGGTAGATGTAGTCGACGGAGAAGTCGTTCGTGAAGGCGGCCCAGATGAGCGCGAAGGCGGCGCAGGAGACAGCGATGAAGCTGGCGATGCCGGCGCGGCGAGAGGTTTCGCGGAGGCGCTCGGGCGAGAAAGCGAAGGCGCGGGGATGACGGCGCGTGCGGGCGATGGCATACAGCGAGATCGCGCCGGAGAAGAGCGCGTAGGCGCTGAGCGCGAGGGCGAGCAGGAGAGAAAAGCTGCCGAAGGTCGGCATGGGGTGGGGCATGGGGGAGAGTGGCTTCCTTTGTGCCCTCTATTCTAACGAGTAAGCCGGTCGGTGCGCTTTACGCCGTCTTAGCCTTTGCGTACTGCTCGACCCCTGTGCGCAAGATGTCTTCCGCCGCACCCTGCCAGTCCGGACCTATGGCACGCAGGGCATCGGCGAGATCCTGCGGCAGTTGCAGGTAGATGAGATTGCTTCCTGGAGGACTGCTTGCCTGTTGCCCCGTTTGCGTGATCGCGACGGATTCGTTCAGATCGATGTGCGGGAAGCGCTCGCGAAAGGGCACCGCACGGGCCTGATCCTCCGCGGTCCACTGAGGATTGTCGCGGTCATACGTTTCTACTTCTTCACTGGTCCTGGGCATAGATGCTCTCTTCGGTACGGTTGGCCTTCCGCAGACTGATTACGCGAAGGAAGCCCTCGCGCTCCGTAAATAGGCAGCGGCGACGCGGGCTTGCTAGGAGCCTGTGATCAATCTGTGCACACAGGCGAGTAGATGATCCGGCGGCAGGGGCTTCATGCGGAAGGTCACGTCTGTGCCTCCGTACTCATCCTGAGCTTCAGCCATGCCGCTGATGACGAGGACCGGCACGGCAGGCTCGAAGCCGCGCAGATGGCGCACAAACTCGGCGCCGCTCATCCCGGGCATCATGTGGTCGGTGATTACAAGATTGATGACGGCGGGGAACTCTTTACTGCGGAACCGCTCCAAGGCAAGCTGCGGGCTGAGAACAGCGATAACGAAGTAGCCGGCGCGCTCAAGAATGGCTTTGCGGGTAGCGGCCTGCACTGGACTGTCGTCAAGCAGAAGAATCGTGGCTTGCATGCCGTCCTGGGAAGTGCAGCGGTGATGGGCTGGGTCGTGCTTGCCGCTGGACCATAACGGAGCGTGCGCGAGCAGTCGAGTCGTTGTTTACCTGAGATGCACACGGGATTCCATGTGCTGCCTGGGGAGGAACCACGACCGCTCTCCGCCGCTGCGCGTTCCGCGATGTATTTCGCGATGTATCTACCGCAGAGAACAGGTCCGCCGGTTCCTTTCACGTACCTTCCACACGACAGGGAAGCTCTGCTGCGATACTGGACCTATGAAGCGCCGCGTGATCGAGCAGTATGAGTTTGTACGCAAGATCGGCTCGGGCGGCAGCGGTGTGGTGTTTCTTGCCAACGACACACGGCTGCAGCGGCCCGTGGTGCTGAAGCTGCTGAAACGCGGACAGCAGACGCAGGAGCAGGTGCGTGTGACGCAGCTGCGCGAGGCGCGGCTGGCTTCCGCCATCGACCACCCCAATGTGTGCGCGATCTATGAGGTGGGTGAGGCGGAGATAGGCGAAGCGGAAGAAGAAGCCTACATTGTGATGCAGTACATCCCGGGCAAGAGCCTGGACAAGGTGATCGCGGAAGGACCGGCGAACGCGCAGCTTGTGCTTTCCACGGGTATGCAGATCGCCGACGGGCTGGCTGCGGCCCATAACCTGGGCATCTTCCATCGCGACCTGAAGCCGGCCAACGTGATGCTGACCGATGGCGGGCTAGTGAAGATCCTCGACTTCGGACTGGCGCGGCAACTCAAGCGGGAGGACGTGGATTTCGATCCTTCCGTGACGGTGTCGCCGGCAATGGCCGGGCAGACATACACGGCCCGTGGGGGCACCATCGCCTACATGGCGCCGGAGCAGTTTGTGACGGGGCAGTCGAGTGTGCAGAGCGATATCTTTGCTCTCGGACTCATCCTGTACGAGATGCTGAGCGGGCGGCATCCGTTCCATCGGCCCGATGCGCAGGAGCTGCAGAGCATCCGGGCGATCCAGTATGCCGAGCCTCCGCCGCTGCGGGAGATCGTGCCGGAGATCCCGGGAGAGCTGGAAAGCGTGATCCTGCGCTGCCTGGCCAAGCAGCCTTCGGAGCGCTACGCCTCGGCGATCGAGGTGCGCGAAGGCCTGAAGACGGTGATGAAGACGCTGCATTTCGACGCGCAGGTGATGCCGGGCGAAGGCGCCATCGGCATGCCGGTGCAGCAGCGGCTCGACCTGCAGACACCCGAGGAAGAGAAGCGCACGACGGGCATCCTCTCGATGCTGGCGGAGCGGTTCCGGGAAAGCGGACCTTCGAACGAGAAGCGCGGCACCAACATCGTGGTGCTGCCGTTTGCCAATCTTGGCTCGGCGGAGCTGCCGTCGTTCTACGGCTATGCGCTGGCGGATGCGCTAGCGGCGCGGCTGGCGAAGATGCCGTCGCTGGTGGTGCGGCCTTCGAGCGCGTTGATGAATGTGCCGGTGCAACAGCTCGATCCGCTGAGCGTGGGGCGCAAGCTGCTGGTGGATTATGTACTGACGGGCAGCTACCTGCGGTCGGAAAGCGGCTTCGACCTGAACTGGCAGATGCTGGATGTGCAGGGGCAGAGCGTGCGCACGGGCGGGGCGATCAAGGTGGCGTCGTTCGACTTGATCGCGGTGCAGACAGAGATCAGCGATGAGGTGTTCGCCGAATTGCGGGGAGCGGGTGACTTGGTAGGGCGGTTGTCGGAGCCGCACCAGCCAGCGCTGCGCGAAGGGATGTCGGAGGAGTATCTGCAGGGACGCGCACTGCTGAGCTCGTTCATGTCGCGTACGGGCAGCCGCGATGACCTGGACCGGGCCCGCGAGCTTTTTGAAGCGGTTGTGGCGCGAGACGCTGCGTATGCGCCGGGATGGTCGGGTCTGGGCATCACGCATCTGCAATATGCACGTCACGGGCTGGGCGGGCAGATGCATGTGCTGGAAGCGCGGCGGGCGTTCGACAAGGCGCTGCAGCGCGATCCGGGCATGGTGGAAGCGAACCTGTATCGCGTGTACATGCTGCTTTCGCGCGGTGAGAAGGAAAGCGCGCGGCATGGCATCGAAGGGCTGCTGCTGACCGCCAGCAACGACTGGAATGTGCACATGGTGGCGGGCCTGACCCTGCGCATCGATGGGCTGTATGAAGATGCGTTGGACCAGTTCAATACATCGCTGCAGCTGAACCCGTCGAACGCCGCCTTGATCTATAACCACCGCGCGCGGGTGTACCAGTACCAGAACCAACTGGAGTTGGCCGCCGACGAGATTCAGAAGGGGCTGACCCTGGAGCCGCGCCAGCCGCTGCTACGCATCTCGCAGGGATACCAGCAGATGCGGCAGGGACAACTAGCATCGGCCGTAGAGACATTGCAGGGCGTGATCCGCGATGACCCATCGTCACGCATTGTGTTCCCTACCATTGCGATGTGTTACGTGCAGATGGGGGAGCGTGAGAAGGCAAGCGGATTTGTGACGGAACAGACGCTGGCCGCGGCTGAAGCCGACAGCGAAATGGCCTACCGCCTAGCCACGTACTTCGCGGTGGAAGGCGATCAGCAGGAAGCGCTGCACTGGCTGCGGCGCGCCATCTATCTGGGGAACGAGAACTACCCGTGGTTCAGCAAGAACCCGGCGTGGCGTGAGATGAGCGAAAACGGCGACTTTCAGCGGACGCTGGAGGAGTTGAAGAAAAGCTATCGGAAGAACCAGAAGAACTGGAGCCGGCTGTTGAGCCACGCACGGCGGTAGCCGGGCTTTGGACCCGAGTCGCTTCTCCTGATGCGCATTTGGTGACACAAGGCAGAATGCGGGGATTCTGAGCTTCGCTCAGAATCGACACCCTCGGCGGGCAGATTTCAGCGGGAGAAAGCGGCTTAGTGTGTGGGGGCGACGGAGAACGGGCGGTCGAGGCTGAAGACGATCTCGGTGTTTTCTGGGAGGCGCTGTTCCTGCTCGTGGCGCAGCCACCAGACGGTGCTCACGCCTGCGCCAATGCCTGCGCCTACAGCCGCGCCCACCGGCCCGCCGATCATGGCGCCGGCGATGGTGGAGGTTCCGGTCATGGCGCCGGCGCCGATGGCGTTCTGCTTCACGTGATCCTTGCCGCGAATGACGCCTTCGGCGTTGACCTTGGCGTCGTCGACGCGAGGCAGATCGACAACCTGCGCCTGCAGATGATGGCGGGTGCCATCGGGCAGGGTCAGGAACTCAGGGACGAGCTGGATGGCGGGGCCACCGTGGAGGCGGCTGCCCGCGTGGATTTCGGCGACGCGGCCCGTGAGGATGGTGCCGGCCGGCACGAGGACCTCGCCTTGCCGCGCGAGAGGCTGCAGCAGCCGGGCGGTGAAGGCGTCGCCGCGCTTTGTGTCGATAGTGGAGATTTCGGCGGTGAGGCCGGCGTGCACGAGCATGCCGGCAGGAAGCTCATTAGGCGCGGAGGGAACATCCATGACGACGCCGCTGGTGGGATCGTCAGTGACGGTGAGAGCAGAGGCTGGACGCACGGCACTGGCGGTTTCGACTGGTGCGGACACGGCAGCAGGCTGAGGGACCGCTTCCGGACTAACCTCCGGTGCTGCTGCGGCACGCTGCTTGAGTACAGGCTGCGGCGTGGGCTTTGTGTCAGGCGCGGGCTGCATAGGGACAGCGGGCGAGGGTTTTACATAGTGGGCCGCAGGCGCCGGTGATGTGGTGATCGTGTCATTCAGCTCCTCAGGATGCGACGTGCCGGTGGTTTGCGCGAGCAGGCCGGCAGGGAGCAGGAGCAGGGCGGAAGCCGCGAGGCTGGTCGAGAGAGTCTTCTTCATGCGGTCCTCACTTGGAGAGCATCTGGCTCCTGCGCACGTCCGGTAGGGACACGGGTGGGTGGAGACAGTTCTGGTGTTGAGGATAGGGCGGGAGCAGCGTCCGTGGTGCCATAAAGAACGGCTGGGGACCTTGGGGGTAACTACGAACGCTCGTGACTACTGCCTGCCCGCGCCTTCCACCACAGTGGCGTAGAAGGCTTCATATTGCGGGATGATGCGCGAGGCGCAGAACTTGTCTTGCGCGGTGCGGCGGGCAGCGAGGGCCATCCGCTCCAGAGCGGCCGGGTCGTTCAGGAGCGAGAGGGCGCCGCTTGCCATGGCGTCTACATCTCCCACGGCGTAGAGCAGGCCATTGACGCCGGGCTCGATGAGCTCAGGGACGCCGCCGACTTCCGTGGCAATGGCGGGCACGCGACAAGCCATAGCCTCGAGCGCGGCCAGGCCGAAGGACTCCATTTCGCTAGGCATGAGCATGAGGTCGGCGAGCGCGAGCAGCTCGTTGACGTTGTCCTGCTTGCCGACGAAGTCGCAACGATCGAGAACGCCGAGACGGCGAGCAAGGAATTCAGCGGCTGAACGGTCGGGGCCATCGCCAATGAGAAGCAGGCGAGATGGAATTTCTTTTGCAACGCGGGCGAAAACCTCGATGACGTCCAGCACACGCTTGACCGGCCGGAAGTTGGAAAGATGTACGAGGAGACGCTCGCCTTCGGCGGCGAAGCGCGGGCGCTGCTCGGCAACGAGATCGGGCCTGCGGACGTAGAGGTCGCAGTTAACGAAATTGCGCACGACCTCGATCTCGCGCGTGATGGCAAAGGCTTCGCGGGTGCGCTCACGCAGATGCGCGGAGATGGCGGTGACACCATCTGACTGCTCGATGCCGAACTTGGTGATGGGCAGGTAGGAGCGGTCGAGTCCGACGAGCGTGATGTCGGTGCCGTGAAGCGTGGTGATGAAGGGCAGGCGGATGCCGCGATCGGCGAGCATCTGACGCGCGAGCAGCGCCGAGACGGAGTGCGGGATGGCGTAATGCACGTGAAGCAGATCGAGCTGGTAGAGCTCGGCGACCTCGGCCATGCGGACGCCCACGACGCTGCCGGCTCGGGTGGCCTCG
>CAXSHQ010000053.1:16762-17889 GCA_964236875.1 uncultured Acidobacteriaceae bacterium
ATGCAGGATGTCGAGCTGGTAGATTGCCGCGACCTCGGCCATGCGCGTGGCGAGGGCGAGATCGTAGGGCGGGTACTCGAAGAGCGGGTAGTTGGTGACCGGCACCTCGTGGTAGCGGATGTTGGCCTCGCGGCCGGTGAGGCGGAAGGGCTGCGAGTAGGTGATGAAGTGAATCTCATGGCCGCGCGTCGCCAGCTCGATGCCGAGCTCGGTGGCGACGACGCCGGAACCGCCGTAGGTGGGGTAGCAGGTGATGCCGATCTTCATAGCGGGCCAGCAGGTTTGTAAGTCAGCAGGTTAGCAAAGTCGACGACGTGGAGTGCAGGTCTATATCAGTAGTTCGTGGCCGCTGTTCGGTTCGAATTGACCGAGGTCGCGGAGCGCGCCGAAAGAGCCGAGTCTGCCGTAGTTCGTCCGTTGGATGTCGCCGGAATGGGGAAGATGCGGATCGTTGCTGCCGGCCGCAAGGAGGGCACGGAGGGCGTTGCGCTCGATCTCGCGCGTGGCACGCAAGCGGGTTTTGACAGTGTCGAGGTCGCGGTCGTTGTAGCCGGGATGGCAAACGAGTTCCCAGAGGCCCGGAGGCATGGAGTCGAGGAGCTCGCGGAGGCAGGCCGCATTGAGCCGTCCAGTAGCGGAGATGCCGATGGTGCCGTCCGAGGTGAGGATGGCGCCGCTGCGGATCTGCGGCAGAGATTGGAATCGCTTGCGCAGGAGGGCCATGATGCCGACCTGAAGGCGGCGCATGGGATCGGAGTGGCCCACGCGAAGAGACCAGGGCTGCTCGAACGGATTGCGGATGGCGCCGATGCGTGCGCGCTCGGCGACGAAGAGCAGCGGGCGCGCGACTCCGGGAAGGATGTGTGTGTGCTTGTGAGTGTCGAGGTGAGTGACATCAATGCCGGCGCGCTGAAGGAGCTGCACCTGCGCCATGGCCTCGCCGGCAATCTCGTCTTCGTGCACGCGGCCGCGGAGTACGGCGAGCAGGAAGTCGGGCAGGGAAGGCCGGAAGGATTTGCCGTCAGCGCCGAGCAGGGTGCCATCCATATCGATGGCGATCAATCGAGGAAAAGACATCCACCTTAGGGTAGCTGACCGCAGCGTCGCGTCTTTGACGCCGTGGCCTT
>CAXSHQ010000054.1:0-17863 GCA_964236875.1 uncultured Acidobacteriaceae bacterium
CGACGCTCAAGCCTGGTTCAGACTGCCCTTCCAACAACTACACCCTTAGGAGAAACGCTCTAGCCAACGCACGGGAAGAGTACAGCAGGAGAACGGCTGAATTGTTCTCCTCGGTACGGTCGTGGCCTTTTGGCTTTGGAGGCTGGCAGCACTTCTCCCTCGCCCCCAAGCGTTTATGGCCAGTGGGTCCTACTGTCATTTCTATAGCGGCGCGAGGATCTGCGTTTGAATCACCTCTACACCTTCGGGGAACCGCTATAAGCGATAAGCGTCTCAGGTTGAGTGCCTGTGCCGTTCATCGGGCGCTTCGCTTATAGGTACGCACCCGGCTGGCGTACATGCAAAAGAGACGCCGCAAGCGGCGTCTCTTTTGGGAGTTGGTGGATGTCTAATGTTAGACCGGGAGGCGCTTGCGGAATGCCACACCCGCAGCACCCACGAGACCAGTGCCCAGGAGCAGCAGCGAAGACGGCTCCGGTGTCGCCGCATTGTTCACAGCGGCCGTGAAGGTGGCGCTTTGGCCGTTGCCGCTGATAGTAAGGTACCCCAGGGTTGCGTCAAGGCCATCAAATGTCATATAGCCCATGAGGATGATCCCTTGACCAGTCGGATCAGCCGTTCCATTCGTGGTGCCGCCATTCGTGAAGTAGAACCGCAGGGTTCCCCCGGAAGACGTGCTCGAGAACAGGAGCGTCCCGGCGGTCGGGCTGCTGCTTGAACCGCTGACCAGTGTGGAAGTAGTGAAATTATTAAAGCTCGCAGCGGTGCCGGCTGTGAAGGAACTAAGGGATCCGGTGCCGGCGCCGCCGAAAGCCACGATCGCGTTCGTCGCTGGAGCGCTTGGCGTGGCGGTAAAAACTCCTGTGCTGGAGTTATAGTTGCCGGCACCCTGGAAAGTGACTGAGCCCGTTATGGGTGTAGCGTGAGCCGCTACTGCCGAGCCGGCCAACAGGGTTCCTGTGAGAAGAAGCTTTGTGAAAACCTTCATTATTCCTCCTGATTCGAGTGTTGGTACTGCTGAATTCCTGCTCCTGGTTGCTGTGAAATCGACGGGGAATGCCTCGTACTCACCCCCTGCAAACTCCAGACAACCGGGATCCTCCGCTCGAATTGGCATTAGCCATATCCGTACGGAACAAAGGCCCGTACACAGTTCAGGGGATGAATGTACCCAGAAAGTGTCAGGAGGATGCAAAGTCAGAGTACACGAACCCGCTTCCGGAGCAAAGAAAAAATGCGATGAAAATAGGCTTTTTGGTGACCTCTGCGGGTAATCTGCATGTATTACTGAGTCGGAACTACGTGCGCAGTAGCCCGTTATAAGCCGCGACAGTTTTGCGCATCATCGCGTCTACGCTAAATTCCGAGGCTGCACGAGCCTTGCCGGCCACTCCCATCCTCTGCGCCGTGGATGGTGACGCGAGCAGTTGAATCAAGGCAGCCGCCAGGCTTTCAGCGTCGTCCGGTGGCACGACGATGCCGGTTGTGCCCGTTAGGACTGCTTCCGCATTGCCGCCAACGTCGGTAGCCACCACCGGCAGGAAACAGGCCATGGCTTCGATGATGGCATTCGAAAAGCCTTCACTGCGCGAAGGCAGCACGAACACATCCGCGGCTTCCAAGTGAGCGGGCAAATCCGTGATGCCGCCGATGAGGCGAAAGCTGGCGGTAATGCCCAGATCAGCGATCATCTGGTTCAACTCAGTGAGAAACTCCGGCTCCAGTACCTCTCCCGCAATGGTGAAGGTCGCTTCCGGAAAGCGTTGAAGCACTGGAACGGCTGCTCTGGCCAGCAGATCATGGCCTTTGACCCGCCGTATGTTTCCGATCGTAATTATGACTGGGTAGTGAAATGGTTGATCGGCGGCGCAGGGATCCACTGTTTCGGCTCGGTCAAGCTCCAGGCCGTTGTAGATGGTCTGTACGCGGCAAGCCGCGACACCATCGACCTCAATGACATGCCGCCGCACCATCTCCGAAACCGCAAAGACCCGATGAGGAATACGGCGAAGAAGGCGATAGGCGAGCCGGTGCTTCCCTCCGCGAAGGATGCCCATGTCGCGCCGGCTCCAGATCACCTTCGCTGACGAGAGGAAGCGGGCCACCGTTCCGGCCCAAAGGTCGGAGCTCTCGAAGAACGTTTGCACGATACGTATCTGCTGCTCACGCAGGAAACGCCGCAGGGCGAAAGCCGCTCGCAGCGCTGTTAGGTCGTAGGTGCGGCCGATCGGCAGGAGATAGATCGGACAAGGGGCCTCCATATCCAGAATCGGACTCTTCGGGTCCACAAAGAAGGTGAGGATGGATACCCGGTAGCCATAGCGTGGCAGCAACCCGGCGAGACGCAAGGCGATCCGCTCGCCTCCTCCCAGGGCCCGAGGGAAGCCGTCAAGTACAAGGAGCACATGGGGGAGTTTCGAGCCAACGGCGGAACTGGCCGGATCGGGGCCAGGTGAAAGCAGGCGGATTGGCGCCATACAGTTAGCTAAATCCCCACTCTCTGTAAGCGTAGGCGGGCAGACCGTTGGGCTCCGCCTCTGATTCCCGCGCTGCCGATTCTTCTTCTAGGGGAAAGGAGTTGACCCGCACCGCGGCGCCAACGAGAACCCAAAGAAGGCCGTTGATCTCAATGTATGTCCATCGGTCACCAAAGAAGTTCGTGATGACGAGGGAAAGAAAACAAAGCAGCAGCCCTAGACCAAGGCCTCGATACAGCGGGTCTCGAGCTTTTCGGAACAGACGAATCGCCAGTGCGAACATGTTCCAGAGCAGGGCAAGGACGATAAGAAATCCCACAAAGCCGGTTTCCACAAAAACCTTGATGTACCAGTTATGCGTGTCCCTGAGATTGTCTGCATGTTGACCGTACTGGTAGGTCGCGAAACCCAGCCCGAAGACCGGGTAATGCGCAATGATGCCTTCAGCCTCGGTCCAAAGGTCTACTCGCTCCTGTGCAGAAGCTTCCAGGTGACCGCTGTCGTCATGCGTCATATTGATGCGCTGCGTGACAGGGGCGGGTACAACTGTTTCCCAAGTGAGCAGGAAAAAACCGAGCACCAAGATCAACTTGCGGTCTTTGAGGATACCCAGGACGGCGACACAAACGACCACAGCGATGTATGCAGCCCGGGAAAAGCAATACATCATGGCCAGCAGAGTGAGCGCGGTCAGGCCATAGGCTATCAACCGCGCTTTCTTGCGCTTCAAGAACTGCAGAAGGCCCCAGAAGAGCATGGCAAATTGTGTCATGAAGGCTGCGGTTTGATTGGAACCGTAAGCAAGAGGACCGGGGCTCCGTTTGTTCTCATCGAAGGTCGCCCAAGAGCGGGAAAGGCTTTCAATCAGCGAGCTCCGATCAATCGCGAACACTGTAAAGGCGGTGATCAGAAGGAGAGTGCGCACATGCTTGCGATCTTCAATCACCATGGCCGCGGAGAGAAAGACGAGCGGCATCAGCATGTAATCCTTCCAGGTGACGAAGTTTAGGTCGGAAAGCCACAAGGGAGCCGGCGCTGCGGTAAGAACGCTGCCCAGCCACGTGGAAAGGTAGAGATAGCCAGCAAAAATGAACCACACCCGGAGAAGGGGCGACTTCGGAGCATGTTTGCCGTGAATGAACGCACCGATCAGAACGGCGATGATGAGGAAGGTCAGAACACTTCCGCCCAGCGGCCACTCCAGGAAATGATCGCGGAGGGTCCTGTACGGCAGGAAGGGCGTCATGTAGTAGAGGCCAAAGAGCGGACGCTTGACCAGGGAGACGACTATGGCGATCCAAAATCCGAGATATGCCACAAAGGGAATGTAATGTCCTAAACCTGTTCCCATTGCGCGGTCCCTCTTGCGTTCCAACTTGTTTTCGATCTACGCCCAGCGAGCTCTGCCGGTGAGGAAATTATAGAATGCCATGGCCGCGGCCACGTTCAATAGCACGAACGTATACGCAATCGAAACGAGCTTTTGCCGCCGGGCGGCGCCACTGAGATGCCCCAGGAGAGCCATGAGATAGAGCAGGATCTGAGCAGCAAACGCCGTCCGATACAGCCCACCTTTGGCGAACGCAGACGCCAGCAGCAGAGACAGCAGAAGGAATGGCACCACCAGTCGCATCAGTTTGTGGCTGACAAAGCGGAACAGCAAAGGGTTGGCTGGCGTAAGCAGCCAGGGGGCTACTTGGAGGAGCTGGTAGTTTCCGGTAAGCGTACGGACCTTGCGCGAGAATTCTTTGCCCTTCTGATCGAAGATCCGGTCGCGAGCCACGGCGGCGGAGTGAAAGATCACGCGCTTGCCGGCTCGTGCCACGTTCATGGGCACGAAGACATCGTCGAGGAGCAAACCGGAGGGAATCTCTACGAACAGCTCCCGGCGTACCGCATAGACGGCACCGGTCACCCCTACAACCGATCCCGTGGCCGATTCAAGCTTACGAACCACCTTCTCGATTCGCCAGTAAACGCCGAGTGCGTCGGGCGAAGCCAAACTGTCGGCGCTTTCCAGGTGAAGCTCACCGCTGACAGCTCCGATTGCAGGGTCGGTAAAGCAAGAGACAAGCTGGGTAAGTACATCGGGGGCAACGATTTGCCGTGTGTCCAGAAAGACGAGGATGTCTCCGGTCGCCTGACGGACAGAAGCATTCAATGCCGCCGCCTTGCCGTGAGGCTGTGTCAGGACTACCGCTTGCACGAACGGTTCCGCCGCCTTGAGGATGTCCGCAGTACGGTCCGTGGAGCCGTCGGAGGCAATCACGACCCGAAGCAAATCTTCCGGGTAATCGAGACCACGCAGATTCTCCAGCTTGCTAGGCAGATTGGCTTCTTCATTCCTGGCGGCAATCACCACCGTTACGGTGGGCTTGAATGGCTGCTTGTCGACGGGTTGCGATCGGACCAAAGCATACAGCCGGAGCACCAGCGCATACCCCACGTACGTGTAACCGATCAGGCCAAAGGAAAGCCAGAAAAGCAGTGCCATCCACGCCAGTCTACCGACAAACGCCCGATCATCAGCGGGAGAGTTCAGAGCGCAGCCGTGTAGCGCACCGCGAGCGCTGCCCTCAAGTCGTACAGCACGGAGCCGCCCAGGGATACTGAAGCAGCGATGTGGAGCTAGGCGGACAGAGACGCCATGTCATTTATCCTTGCAGGAGAGCTGGTAGTGGGGTCCTGTTTGCAGCTGCGACTACGACAAATCGCCCGCAACATCCTGTTCAACTGGTTCGGCACGGTGGCGAATCTGGTGGTAGGCGTCTTCTTCGCTCCGTTCGTCCTTCATCGTCTCGGCGATGTCGCTTACGGGATCTGGGTGCTTGCTGTCTCGACCGTTGCCTACCTCAGCCTGCTGGATCTTGGCATGCAGAGTTCCGTGCTGCGCTTTGTCTCGAAAGGCTATACGCAAGGCGACCATCAAGGTGCGTCAGAGGCCATGTCGGCCGCGTTGTGGGTACGGCTCCGCATCAGCATGGTCGTGCTCGGCTGCAGTCTCGCGCTGTCGGCATTCTTTCCCATTCTCTTCAAACTTCCCGCATCGTTTGCTTTGAATGCGCGTGTGGCTGTCCTCATCATCGGGTTCACAACAGCGCTGACCATGTCTTTCGGTGTGGCCGGCGGCGTGTTGTCGGGTCTCAATCGCTACGACCTGCAGAACTCGGTCAGCTTGACGCAGACGGCAGTGAGAGTCATCACTGTCGTAATTGTATTGCGCACGGGACACGGAATCGTTGCGATCGCTTTATCCGAACTGCTCGCCACCTGTATCGGGCTCGCCACTCTCTCATACTTTGCCCGCCGCTTGTATCCCGAACTCAAGCTTCATCTGAGTAGGCCGAAACGGGAAACCCTCCGGACAGTGTGGGCTTACAGCGCGTATGCCTTTCTCACCACGATTGCCGTGCAGTTGGTGTATCAGACCGACAATCTCGTGGTCGGCGCGTTCGTTTCCACGGGAGCCGTTACCCTCTACGCAATCGGAAACTCCCTATGCCGCTATGCAACCCAGGTTGTGGGCGCGATCGCGGGAACGTTCGTACCCGCTGCGAGCACGTATGAAGCGGCCGGCAATACGGACGCCTTGCTGCGGCTCTTCTTCCACGGCACCCGTGTCACCCTTGCGGTGTCGCTTCCCATCCTGATTACCTTCCTTGTTCGAGGGCGTACCTTCATCTCCTTGTGGATGGGAGCGCAATACGCTCATACCTCGTATGCGGTGCTCGTCCTACTGAGTATTCCGTTGTTCTTCGCCTTTGCAAATAGAACCGCGGGTTCGATTGCCTACGGCGTCGAAAAGCATAAACCGATGGCCGTTTGGGCTATCGTCGAGGGCGTGTCCAACCTTATCCTGAGCGTGATCCTGGTACGCCGGTATGGCATCTATGGCGTGGCGCTCGGCACTTTGATTCCGAGTCTCCTTGTACAAATCGGGTTCTGGCCCTGGTACACATCGACGCTGGTGAACGTAAGCGTTCGGGAGATCTACTGGAAGGTGTGGGGCCGCATGTTTCTGGCGGCGACCCCCTTCGCGGCTGTTTCCTATGCAGTGGAGAAAGCATACCCGCCCAAGCATCTACTTCAGTTCCTCCTGCAGATAGCGGGCACATTGCCCGTGTTCTTGTTGGTGTTGGCCCTTGTGTATCAGGGGTATGTGCGCGCGGAAGTCTTGCCGAAACTCCGGGGTCTTCTCCGACCGAACGCCGCGGCTTAACTGTCACAGATATCCCGGAGCAAAAGCAGAACCCTGCATCTAGCTGTTTTCTTTGAGGTGTAGTTGCGGGGCGCAACGCAGATTCTTCGGGAAGGACAACGAGAAGCAAAACTCGGCGGGTTTAGAGCTACACTTTTGCGGAACACGCTATACGAAGGAGTGGATCAAGGGGCGGAGAAAAACCTTCCGCGGCTTGAAGCCGCGCCGGGTGCGGGCCGCTTTCCTGTCACGGCTGAAGACGTGAGCTTCCGTTCGCTACACCTGCTCAGAGATCCGTGGGAGTCCTCTTCCCGAAGAGGCGCCAACCCAACTCTCCTACCGCTGCCATTAGGAGAGCCTTGGTCTTGCTGGCAAAGTTATCCGCAAGCTGGGGTGCCCGGAAGGCTTTGAGGGCCTCACGGCGTGAGCCCACGAAGTCGCCCTTCTTTCGGCTGATATATGCAATGGCTTCGTGCTGCTTGCCTTTCAGGGCGCCCACCCGGCGACGGAGCTGCCTTGGGAGAATCGTGGGAACGCGGTCGTAAAACGTCACGTTCTGCTTGTGCCAAAAAAGAGCGCCTTCTCCCCAGAAGGCGCTGGACGGATTCAGCGTGTAGTCGGCCATCAGGCGATCCACCAGGAGGATGTCGCCCCTGCCAGCCGCGACGACATACAAAGCCCAATCGGTGATCGGCGAAATATCGAAGTACCAATCCGGTAGATGCCGTTGCAGACCGCTGCGAAAGACTACCGACGGGGACGGCAGGAAGTTGCTGTTCAAGATAGAGCTCATGCCGTGACGGCCTGGAGGAAGCGCAGGAAACCGCTCTCGCGTGACCTCCTGCGATCCGCGTGCGACCCAGCGCACATAATGAGCGCAGATCATCAAGGTGGGATCAGCCTCAAGCGCCTTTACCTGAACGGCAAGCTTCACCGGGTCCGTCCAGTAATCGTCCGCGTCCAGCCAGGCTATGTACTTTCCACGGCTTTGCTCGAAGGCGTCGTAGTAATTGCGTTGCGTTCCCACGTTCTCAGGGCGGGCAATGAGGCGGATGAAGGAAGGAAAGCGCTCTTGGTATGTCCGCGCCAGAGCCACGGTCGCATCCGTGGAGCAGTCGTCGGCGATAACGATCTCGACGGGAAACGGCACCTGCTGCTCAAGCACGCTGTCCAGCGCTTTGCCGAGCCAAATCTCGGAGTTGAAACTGGTGATCACGACGCTGACGACGGGTTCCTCGCTCGCACGCTCGCCGGCCAGGTCTTTGAGCGCCGTTGTCATCGTGCAGGCCCCTCCACGCGACGGGAAAGCAAGTTATAGTAGATGCGGGCTGCGTTACGGGCAAACGCCTCGCAGGTGTACTGCGCGGAAACATGGTCGCGTGCCGCGCCGCCCAGGTGGCCAGCCCACCCCGCATCCTCGATGCAAGCAAGAATATCCTGCGCCAGCTTATCGCTGTCTTTATGCCCATGAAGTAAGCCGGTAACACCGTCCTGAATCACCTCAGGGATGCCGTCCACAGCCGTGGCAAGCACCGGCTTACCCATCGCCATCGCTTCCAGAATGGAGAGAGGAAGACCTTCCCGATGGGTGCATAGAATAAACACATCCATCGCTGCCACCAGGCGCGGAACGTCGCTCCGGAAGCCGGAGAAGATGAAGTTCTGTGCTAATCCGAGCTCCCGAAGACGCACCCGCACTTCGGCATAATGCTGCCGGTTCAGCTCTACCTGAGTGTTGTCTCCGACGATGAAGAATCGCGTTTCCGGGCGTTTCGCTATCACCTTGGCTGCGGCGTTTGCCAGTGTGAAGTAATCCTTTTGCGGGTTCACGCGGGCGACCATGCCGACCAGGGGTGACGTGCGTGGGATGTTGAATTCCTCACGAACCGCGTTGCCTTCGGAAGTTGGTTCAGGCACCGAGACGGCATCGTAGAGGACTCTTGCCTTACGGTCCGGAACCTTGAGCCCGAACTGCCGGCGGGAGTCTTTCGAAACGAAGATGTACTGCTTCACAGGCAGATACGTGAGACGCTCTCGAAACGGGACGCTGCTGAATCTGGAGCGAACGTGGGAGACGAGCGGAACGCCCACCAAAAGAGCAGCGAGACTGTTGTGATAAGCGGCCTTGAGCTCGGAGCAGTGTGCGAGATCGACGTTGTGACGTCGCAGTAAATCCGCGACAAGACGGGATTCGGACAGGTAGCGCAGAAAGTGGCGTGCGCTGGGTTGAGGAGGGAGGTACGTTACAACCTCTGCGCCGGCTACCTGGAGAGCAGCGCCAAGCTCCGGCGTCTCGGGCATGCAGAACGCAATGTGACGGAACTCCTGCTTCGTTTCCTCGATCAAGCGGAACGTCGCAATCTCCACGCCTCCGATTGTCGGCCACGGCAACAGATGAGCGATCGAAGGCCGGTTGCCAAGGTATTTTGTTGCCTGCGCGGCTCCAGACATTCGCTCCACCCTAATCTCCTGTTCCCGCTTTCTGTTTGCGGGGACTTGTTAACGTAGACTAACGAATCTGTTTCGGCCGCAATGCAACCGGGCTTGCCCCTCACGACGGCCGGACTGAGATTGTCTACATTTCATTCAGGCACCGGGCGCGATCAAGCCTGCCCAGGCGGCATAGATCTTCCCGGCGACAGTGGGGCTCCTACTCCTCACCCGATCTCATTGGTAAGCGTCCCTGTGTTTCATAGCCGGCGGTCAAGACACGCCGGCACGTTGAAGCTGCTCTGGCTCACACTGCATCGCTGCCCACTATGTTGCACCGAACTGCTCGGTATGGACATACCACTCGCGCCTGAGCCATGCCCACATAGGAGAATGTCGGTCCTGCGGAAGCGGTTGTTATGATACGAAGGTAACGCGGGGCCACCACTTATGGCGATGCGGCAGAGCGAGGCATGGGCAGCTTCTCAGAGGATATAGCGCGATACCGGGCCAAGGGACATGCAGGAAAAGATCTGTGGCTGAATCCCGCGGTTTGGTCCATCGCCAGCTACCGGCTCGGCAATTGGCTTCAGGTGAAACGTCCCTCGGCGATCGTTCGCATTCCCTTGAAGGTCGTCTCGTTCTTCTTCATGAAGTTCTGTCTGATCTTCATGGAGATGGACATTGACGCCCAGGCAACAATCGGGGGTGGGCTTTACGTCGGCCATATCGGTGGCGTGCATATCAATCTGGGTGCAGTGCTGGGAAGGAACTGCGATCTTGCACACCGGATCACGATCGGAGCCTCTGCCATGGGCCGCAAAGGCGCACCTACGCTGGGGGATGATGTGTATGTCGGGACAGGCGCTGTTCTGATCGGGAAGATAAAGATAGGCAACGGCGCGAAGATCGCGGCGAACACTCTTGTGATGACTAACATTCCGGACGGCGCGACGGTCATGGGCGTGCCCGGCAAAGTAATTATGCGCGCTCAGCCGAAGATCAGCTCAACAGGCCCACTCACGGCTGCCAATACGGATATGGGCGCCCATGCTGATTGAGACCGAAAGGCAGGAACTGCGCGAGTACATCAGGGCAGCGGCCGCCGGACAGCGCGCGGCGGTGGTCGTCGACGGTGTCCGGCAATTGCTGCGAAGCTCCGCCAGGCCCGGGGCAGATGCAATGTTCTGCTCCTTGGTCCTCGAAAAAGTGGCAGGAGCGCAGATCGCTCAGGCGGGTGCACGGCGTGTAAAGACATTCATCGTGCGTTCAGTGACACTGGAGCCGCTGCTGTGTTTCCTGAAAGCAGAAGCAGCCTTGCTGGGCCTGGTCTTCGATTTGGAGGTGGGAAGTTACGGCTCCTATATCGACGATCTGATGAATGCGGGCGGCGCGCTGGCGCGCTTTGAGCCGCAGCTCGTTTTCGTCATCCTGGATTTGGAGAATCTAGCGGGAAGCTTGCCGGAGATATGTGCCGATGGCCGCGGCAGAGGCTTGGAGGCGGAGATTGAAGCCGCGGCCGAGCGGCTAGGGCAGATGTTGCGAAACCTGCGTCAGTGGAGCTCCGCGCGTTTGGTCATCCAAGGCTTTACTGTGCCGGACAGGAGTCCGCTTGGAGATGTGGGAGATGCCAATCTTGGCGGCAGTCTGCCGCGGGCTGTGGAGCGGCTGAACGAGCGCATTTTTGCATTGTGTGGCTCCCTTGCGGACTGTGTCTTTTTCGATGTAGACCGCGTCGCGGCAAGGTATGGGCGCAAGGACTGGCGCGACACCCGTTTGTTTCTGGCCTCGCGGCTACCGGTGGCGGCAGATGCGTTCGGTGTGTACGCACGCGGCCTGGCGCGTTCGGCAGCGGTGTTCTTTCGCCCATCATGCAAAGTCCTGTGCACCGACTTGGACAATACGCTCTGGGGCGGCATCCTTGGCGAAGATGGGCCTCGTGGCATTGCTACAGGCAGCACGTTTCCGGGAAATTGCTACTGGGAGTACCAGCGCTACTTGAAGCAGTTAGCCTTACGGGGCATCCTGCTGGCGGCGGTGTCGAAAAACAATGAGGTGGATGTCGTCGAGGCATTCGAGCTGCGGGCTGCCGATCTGGCGCTGAGCCTCGATGACTTTGTAGCGAAAAAGATCAACTGGAACGACAAGGTAACGTCACTCCGAGAGCTCGCCACGGAGCTCTCATTGAGCCTGGATTCGTTCGTGCTGATCGATGACAACCCGGTGGAATGCGAGGCGGTTCGGCAGCAGTTGCCGGAAGTGAGGGTCATCAAAGCTCCGGTAGATACGCCCTGGCAGCTGCTGGATATGCTTGCCGCGGAACCCCTCTTCGATGCTGTTCAGATCACCGAAGACGATCTGAACCGCGCCGAGGAGTACCGGGCGCAGACGCAGCGAGCGGAACTTGCCAGCAGCACGCCCGATCGCGAAGAGTTCCTCCTGTCTTTGGAGACCGTGTGCACCTTCCTGCCTGTTGAGAAAGCGCCGCTGCTCCGTGCCGTGCAGCTCCTTGCCAAGACCAACCAGTTCAACCTGACTACGAGACGGTACTCGGCAGCGGAGGTGGAGCGGTTCGCCTCGATGCCGGGCGGACAAGCCGTGGCGGCCAGGGTTCGTGACAAGTTCGGCGATGCAGGTGTCGTAGGGATCGGCCTGGCGGTGACAAAAGACGGCATCTGCCGGATCGATTCGTTCCTGCTCTCCTGCCGAGTGATCGGCCGGGGCATCGAAGGAGCTCTGCTGGCCGAGATTGGGGCGCGAGCCAAGCAGATGGGGGCGAGACAGCTTATCGGTGAGTACCTCAGGACGCGCAAGAACGAACTTTGCGCGGACTTCTATCCGGAGCATGGGTTTGTTGCCGCTCCCCGGCCAAAGGGGGCCGATGAGACTTCTGTATTCTATAGTTTCGACCTGTCCCAGCAGGCGCTGACCAGTCCGCGATGGCTGAAGTTGGAGGGAACCGATGACAATGAGTTCGCAGACCGTACCGCCCTCACTACGCAATATCCTGGCCGATACGCTTGAGATTTCGCCGGAAGAAGTAACAACCGAGCTCAGCACCGAAACGGTGGAAGCGTGGGATTCCTTCCGTCATCTGCAGTTGGTTCTGACGATCGAAGGGGAGTACGGCGTTCAGTTTGACCCTCAACAGATTCCGGAGCTGACCACTGTCGCGAAGATCCAGCAGGCGTTGGAGGCAAAAGGAGCTTCGATCCAATGAACGGTCTGTGCACAGCGGATGCGGCGAGGGTCCAAGATCCGACCGATAGCCTGGAAAGAAGATTTGGCTTCCAGCTTCGGCACGTTGGCGTGGCCGTGCCGGAGCTCAAGCCCGCTATTGAAGTGTTACGGGAACTCTTCGGCTACGAAATCGTGTCTGGACCCTTCGACGATCCCATCCAGAAGGTCACGGTCAGCTTTCTCCAGCAGAGCGGCGAAGAGGCTGCGGAGATCGAGCTGATCGCCCCGCTTACCAAGGATTCACCGATCTGTTCGATACTTGCCAAGGGAAGCGGCGCCGCCTATCACCTGTGCTTCGAAACCACCGATCTTGAAGGCGCGTTGGCCCACGCCAAGAGCAAAGGGTGCATCATGGTGAGCCCGCCCGCTCCCGCCACAGCCTTCGGCGGTCGCAGGATCGCCTGGTTCTATACATCCACGCGGCAGTTATTTGAACTCGTCGAGAGCCAAGCGCCTCAACCATCGGAAGGTCTTTAGGCCCTTGGTCGTTCTGCCCGACCTGCATCGCGGCCATTATATTGTCCAGCCTTTATGAAGAGCCTCCACTTTCTGTATCACGAGCTTCGCCCGGCACCGAGCGACTACTCCTATGTAACGGAATGCGCTGCGTTCGAGCGGCATTGCAGGCTTTTCGCGCAGTTGCGCGGAGCCAGGGTGGATTCTCTGCGCCCGCAGATCACCTTCGATGACGGGCACTGTTCGAACTACGAGTTCGCTCTTCCGATCCTGCAGCAGCATGGCCTCCAGGCGCAGTTCTTCATCACGGTGGGGTGGTCCGGTAAGCGCACCGGCTTTATGGACTGGAAAGAGCTGCGTGGCCTCCATGCGAGCGGACAGGCCGTAGGCGCCCATGGGTGGTCACACAAGCTGCTCACGCGATGCAGCGAGATTGAGCTGCATCGAGAACTCGTGGATGCGCGGCAGCGGCTCGAGGACGGGCTAGGAAGTGCTGTTCTCGCGATGTCGCTTCCGGGAGGCCGGGCGAACGCTCGTGTACTCCAGGCTTGCTGGCAGGCCGGCTATAGGAAAGTGTTCACCTCGTCTCCGCAACCTGCGGATTCGATTCTGCCCGCGGAAAAAGCCCTGGTGGGGAGGGTCAACATGCGCAGCGGCGCCAGTCTGCAATGGCTGGAGGAGTTGCTCCGGCCGGGGAGCGGCTTGTTGGCCAGCCTGGAACGCCAGGATCGCCTGAAGCGTGGCGCAAGAGTCCTTCTGGGGGACAGGGTCTACGCCAGGTTGTGGAGCGTCCTCAACCGGAGCGAGCCGGAATCGGACCTCCAGGCTTTCTCCGCATGAGAATTCTCCATCTCATCAGCAGCGGTGGCATGTATGGTGCAGAGGCCGTCATCCTCAATCTCTCACGTGTGCTGAATGCACGGCCTGGGTTTGGAAGTTCCCTGGGTGTGTTCTCCGATACAGGCCGCCCAAATCTGCAGCTGCACCGCAAAGCGTCGGACGACGGAATCGATTCACACATCATTGACTGCAGCGGCCAGGTAGACCGCCGTGTTCCTGCGGCCATCCGGCAGCTGGTGCGGGAAACTGGGGCGGAAGTCATCCACGCCCACGGCTACAAGGCGGATGTGTACGCGTATTGCGCACTACGCAGCACCTCCATCCCCCTGGTTTCGACGTGCCATACCTGGTATGACAACGATTGGTCCGTGCGGATCTATGGCGTGGTGGACCGTTGGGTTCTTCGCCGCTATGACGGCGTGGTTGCGGTGTCAGAGGAGGTTAAGAGGCGTCTGGTCGACTCAGGGGTTCGCCAGGAGAACGTGACGATCATCCGCAACGGTATTGATGTGCCTTCGTTTGCGGAAGCCGAGCGGGAACATGATCTGCGCCGCAGTGAACCAGGAATCTTACGCTTCGGACTGGTAGGGCGCCTGGCCCCGGAGAAGGGCGTAGACATTTTTCTCAGGGCAGCTTCGGAACTGAGGCGACGGTGGCCCGCAACGCAGTTCCTCGTGGCGGGCGACGGGCCTGACGCTGGAGCACTTGAGCTTCTACTGCAGGATCTGGGACTTCAGGGAAGAGCGTTCCTTCTCGGGAGGCAAGACGACATGCTGTCGTTCTATGGCTCCATCGACGTATTGGTTTCCGCCTCGCTTCAGGAGGGCCTGCCGATAGCGTTGCTGGAGGGAATGGCAAGCAAGCTGCCGGTCGTTGCCACACCAGTGGGTGCAGTGCCCGAGGTCGTCCGGGACGGTAAAACAGGGTTGCTCGCCAAGCCTGGCGATCCCGTGAAGCTGGCCGCGGCCATGGAGCGCATGCTGCTGGAAAGTGACCTGCGGCAAAGCATGGCTGCTGCCGGCAGGGAGTTCATCCTGCAGGAGTTCTCCGCCGAGCGCATGACCGAGGAGTACGTGCAGCTCTACAGCCATGTATTCCAGCGAGAAAGGGCGCATGCGCCCCGGCGTGGATAGCCAACCGCACATGAGCGAGAAACCGGCGAACAGCGAGCGGTCCATACGGGTGTTCATGATGGACCTGTGGGCTACTGTGCCCTACTACACGGCCTATCTTTCGCAAGCGCTGCTGGCGGCTGGAGTTGAGTTGCAGGTGGGCTCCATCAGCTATTACCTCGATCTCGAGTGCTTCGAGAGCCGCGGGTTGCGTCCCGATCCCGGCCTGATCGATGTCATCGGCCGTTATCCACATCTGCCTCGTACGTTCCGGCGTGTTCTGAAATTCGCCGAAGGGCTTGCCAACCTTCTTTCCCTCTTTGTGCGGTTTCTTTTTCGAATGCCGGATGTCATCCATGTGCAGTTCCTGCCCATGTTCCGTTCGCGCTTGCCCATAGACCTCTGGTTAGTTCGCTTTTGCCAGCGGTGGGGCGCGGAAGCTGTACTGACCGTTCACGACTTGATGCCGCATGACACCGGGGAGAAGCATCGCGAAGCTTTCCGCCGCCTTTACAGGCAGATGGACGGCCTGATCTGCCACTCCGAGCACATCCGGACGAGGCTCCAAACCGAGTTTGGTATTCCGAGGGGAAAGATTACCGTCATTGCCCATGGACCGTTTTTTTTCGATCTGCCGGAAGAAGCACCCGAGGCGACGCTGCAGGCATTGGGCGTGGGAGCGGGCCAGGAGATAGTGCTCTGGCAGGGAATCATCTTTCCGTACAAGGGCGTCGATCTGCTGCTCAACGCATGGAGCGAAGTCGAGCAGAAAGCACCCAACGCCTGGCTTGTCGTTTTGGGGACCGGCGACCCGGCCCTCACCGGCTCTCTGGAGGCGCAGGCCCGGGGCCTCGGGCTCACGCGTGTACGGTTTCACTTCCGCTTCTGTTCAACAGGCGAGCTGATCGCGGCCTATCGTGCAGCGACCGTAGTGGTCTACCCCTACCGGGCGATTACGACAAGCGGCGCACTCGCAACCGGGCTTGCCCTAGCGAAGCCGATTGTCGCCAGCGATCTCACCGTGTTTCGTGAGTTGCTGACCCATGGGGAAACCGCCGTGTTGACGGATGCGGCCGATTCTCGTGCTTTGGCGGCCGGCATTCTGCTGCTGCTCGACGAAGAAGACCTGCGGAAGAGGTTGATAGCTGGTCTCCAAAGGATGGCGTTCGGCGATGGGATGTGGAGAACGATCGCAGAGGAAACCCGCAGATTCTACTCACAAGTACTAAACTGGCGTAACTAGTCCATCGCAAAGAGCGGTTACAACCAGTATCATCGCTGTCATCGTCTCGCGGCGAAAGTACGTCAACCACGCAGAACACCCTTCATGGTGTCTCCATCGCAAGATCGGTGAAAATTGACGTATATACTGCGATCAATCGAACATTTTAGAAAATTCAAAGGCCACAGCCTTCGCTGAGGGGATACTCCGTTTTCGCGTTAATCCGCTGAAGAAGGTTTCCTTATCTTAGTAACGTTACTTACGACTTACGTAACCAAATTACCTCCCAAGTGGTATCTCAGGTTGGTTACTACGGTGATTTACTCAGGTTCACGTGCAGAGTGATCTCGCGCGACTTGGCTGCTGAGGATCGATCATGAATGTTACTGGAAAAGCTCTGTATGCTGCTCTTTTCGCCACTCTCCTTGGCTGTGGTTCAGGACTGAAGGTACCGCAGACCACTTCATCCGGCACTGGATCCAGCACACTGGAGATTACTTCAGTGTCTTTGCCATCGGGAGAGCATGGTCAAAGCTACATGGGTACCCTGTCGGCAAGCGGCGGTGCGCCGGCCTACACGTGGTCCATTAAATCCGGCAGCCTGCCGGACGGCCTGACCTTGTCGCCGAGCAGTGGTGAGATCTGGGGTGTTCCGACTTCAGTGGGCGCGGCAAACTTTACCGTCGCAGTATCGGACCGCAGCCAACCGGCCAATACGCAAACCGTCACGACGTCGATCCTGGTGATGCCCTCCGCTCTCGCGATCTCCTCCCTGACGCTTGCCTCCGGGCAGGTAGGACAGCCCTACGTAGGGTTGCTGCAGGCAAGCGGAGGTGTGGCTCCTTACACGTGGTCCGTCAAGTCGGGAACCTTGCCGGCCGGACTGAGCGTTTCCTCCAGCCTGGGCGTGATCTCGGGTGCTCCGCTAGCGGCAGGCACTTCGACCTTCACGGTGGCTGTAACAGACAGTCAGGTTCTGCCACAAACACAGACGGTCTCCACCTCCATCACAGTCGTGCCCATGCCGCTGACGATCTCTTCTTTGGGGCTGTCTTCCGGGCAGAGCGGCCAGAGCTACAGTGGCGCAGCGCAGGCCAGCGGGGGGGTGTCTCCTTATACTTGGTCGATCAAATCGGGCAGCCTGCCGGCCGGCCTCAGTCTTTCTCCGGCTACGGGGGCAATCACGGGCATCCCCTCGATGGTGGGTGTGTCGAGCTTCACGCTGGCTGTGACGGACAGCGAGGCTGTGCCGCAGACACAGACTGTATCCACGTCCATTTCCATCACGCCGCCACCACTGACGATTACTTCATCGGCCCTGACATCCGGGCAGGTTGGCCTGAACTACAGCAGTATGTTCCACGCCAGCGGAGGTCTATCTCCCTATACGTGGTCCATCAAATCAGGGAGCCTGCCGGCCGGCCTTAATCTGTCTTCGAGCACGGGCGCTGTTACAGGCACTCCGCTTGTAACCGGTATCGCGAGCGTTACGGTAGCCGTGACCGACAGTGAAAGTGTTCCACAAACCCAGACAGCCACTACTTCTTTGTCGATTGCGCCCGGGTCCCTGATGATTACTTCCCCAGGGCTGCCCTCCGGGCAGGTTGGCCAAACCTACAGCAGCACCTTGCAGGCCAGCGGAGGTGTGTCTCCCTACACGTGGTCGATCCCGTCCGGCAGCCTGCCTTCCGGGTTGACACTGAACGTGGCGACCGGCGCAATTACGGGCACGCCGACCGTAAGCGGAACGTTCAGCTTCACTGCCGCCGTTGCCGACAGTGAGACTCCCGCGCAGACCCAGACTGCTTCCACCTCCATTTCTGTTACGTCTACGTCCCTGATGATTACTTCCCCAGGGCTGCCCTCCGGGCAGGTTGGCCAAACCTAC
>CAXSHQ010000055.1:0-1262 GCA_964236875.1 uncultured Acidobacteriaceae bacterium
ACGATCCCCCCAGCGTGCGGAACCGCCCCTCCGCTGTGCCCGAGTGCGCTTCGCTCCCCATCTCCGCCTGGTAAAGCGCCTGGCTGCGCTCCTCCGGCTCCAGCCCACCCGCTTCCAGCAGATGCACCGTGCCGCCGGCCCCCGCGAGCTTGCGCGCCAGCATCAGCCCCGCGATGCCGCCGCCAATGACGCAGTACTGGCTCCGGTACACAGGCTGCGCATCGGCCTGCTCGAGATCGACATGCATGGCTAAGCTTTATCCACCGTCTCGTCACCCTGCGTCTGTTCGCCTTGAGCATCGGCAGAACCCCCAGGCCGCTGCCGCGACCGCAGCGCCACCGCCGGGTTCCCGCCATACACCGTCCACGCGTCCAGGTCGCGAGTCGCCACACCGCCCAGCCCCAGCACCGCGCCTTCCGCCACCTGCACGCCCGGCCCCACCGACGCGCGGGCACAAATCCACGCGTACGCGCCCAGCCGCATCCGAAACGCCAGCAGCGGAAACTCCGGGTCGTTGTAGTCATGCGTCGCGCCGCACAGGTACGAGTCCTGCGACAGGATCACATGCGACCCAAGGTGCACCGGCGACGGGTTGTAGATCTCCGCCCCGTTCGCCACGGCTACGTGGTCTTCGGCGCTCAGGTTCCACGGAGCCCATATCTGCGCCCCCGGATAGAACCGCGACTCCGGCCCAATTTTCGCCCCGAACATCCTTAGCACAGCAGCAGCCAGCACGCGTTCCACACCACCCGCCGCACCCGGTTGCGCAGGCTGAACGCGGGACGCGCATACGCATCCTCATGGGCCCGTACGAACTCAAGATCGGTGGCGCGGTATTCAGGCGTGCGGGGCACAAACCATCCTCCTCCGAAGGCTACACCGTCCGCGGAAGCATGCGATCAAACCGATTACCGGGAGCGTTCGCCCGTCGCCCTCGACCGTGGCGTCTAACTACCATGGCCCCGCTTCCCGCCCGTACCCGCGCCGTCGCCTTTCTCCTCGCACTCCCCCTCGCGCTGCTGCCGTTCTGCCCAACATCCATCAGCACCGCGCTTCCGATCCACGCGCAGACCCCCGCACCTTCCGCGCCGCAGCACCCCACCAGCACGCCCTACACCGGCGACCTCGTCATCTTCGAAGAGCAGGGCCGCGACCAGCGGCTGCAGATCGACCGTGTCATGGACATTCTCCACCTCCACCCAGGCGCGGTCGTCGCGGACATCGGCGCAGGCGGCGGCTGGTTCTCGGTGCGCGCCGCCAAG
>CAXSHQ010000055.1:1272-1609 GCA_964236875.1 uncultured Acidobacteriaceae bacterium
GTGCCGGCGGTTGGGGCCGCAAGCTGATGAACGTTGCACCCTCGGGCAAGGTCCTCGCCGAAGACATCAATCCGCCCTACATTAAAGCCATTGGCGAGCGCGCCCATCGCGAAAACCTCCCCGGCATCGAGCCCCTTCTCGGCACGGCCGACGATCCCCGCCTGCCGCCTAACTCGCTCGACGCCGCCCTGATGCTGAAGGTCTATCACGAGATCGCGCACCCGGAAGTCCTGCTCGGCCACCTGCGCGAAGCCCTCAAGCCCGGCGCTCGCTTCGGCATCATCGACAAGAACGGCAACGGCGCCATCAATTCCGGCGAGCTGAAATATTTTCCCGT
>CAXSHQ010000055.1:1638-1998 GCA_964236875.1 uncultured Acidobacteriaceae bacterium
CGCAACGGCAAGGGCGATGACCACGGCCTCACAGAGAAAATCGTTCGGGAAGAGGTGGAGCGTGCCGGCTTCAAGCAGGTCGCCCGCTACGACTTCACCAAGGCCGACGGCCAGGACTACTTCCTTGTCTTCGAGAAGCGTTAGCTGTTCACACTGCGCTCTGCCGCAGGATTACTTGCTCATCTTCGAGAAGCGATAGCTGCTGATAGCATCCCCACGCACTATCCTGTTCCTTGTCATGACCGTGCGTGAGGCCCTCGCCGAAGCCACCCTATACATCCCTCGCCGCGACGCCGAGCTTCTGCTCGCGCACGTGGCTGGACGGCCGCGCACGTGGGTGCTCAGCTACCCCGAGGCCGT
>CAXSHQ010000055.1:2008-17830 GCA_964236875.1 uncultured Acidobacteriaceae bacterium
GCGCGACGGTCGGCGTGGAACGCCGCGGACATCCGCGGCGAGGTCGAGCAGTGGATCGCCGGCACCGGTCTCGTGGCCGACGCCGTGGTCCGGATCGACCTCGCCGAGGACCTCACCGCCCTCGTCCGGCGTCGCGACGCCGGTGAGCCCCTCCAATACCTCATCGGTCAACAGGAGTTCTTCGGTCTCCGCCTCCGCGTCACTCCCGACGTCCTAATTCCGCGCCCCGAGACCGAGCACCTCGTCGAAGCTGTACTAGACCACCTCGTCAGCGCGCCGGCGGCTGGCACGCAGCAGTTGCGCCTGGCGGATGTCGGCACAGGCTCCGGCGCCATCGCGCTGGCCCTGGCAGCCCGTCTCCCCGGCGGCCCTCACACCGAGATCGCCGCTCTCGATATCTCGCGCGCCGCCCTTGCGGTCGCGCAGGCAAACGCCGAGCAGCTCGGCCTCGCCGGCCGCGTGCGCTTTCTCTACTCCGCTCTCCTCAGCGCTCTGGAGCCCGAGCTGCGCGCCGGCAAGCTCCTTGACGTGATCGTCTCCAACTCGCCATACGTCGCTCTGGGCGACTCCGCCTCCATGCAGCGCGAAGTCGTCGAGCACGAGCCGCACGTCGCGCTTTTCGCCGGCGCCGACGGTCTCGAAGTCTACCGTCGTCTCATCCCAGCAGCCCACGCCGCGCTCCGCCCCGAAGGCCTCCTCGCCATGGAGCTGGGCTTCGGCCAAAGCCACGCCCTCGCCGCGCTCCTGCGCTCCGGCTGGCAACACGTCCGCTTCGTCCGCGACTACGCCGGCATCGAGCGCATCGTCCTCGCCGAGAAGAACTAACGCATTCTTCGATCTCCGGCTCATCTTTCCCTCGCAGACGTCATCCTGCGCGAAGCGAAGGATCTCGGTATTCCGCTCGCCGAGTCAAGCCCTCCTCAGAAATGCTAAAGCCGCTGACCGGTCTTCGTCCTGATACCCTCGCACTCATGCGCATCGGCTTCTTCGGCGGCAGCTTCGATCCGCCGCACCGCGGCCACGTGGCCGTAGCGCAGGCCGCGCAGAATCGCTTTAACCTCGACCACGTCTTGCTGGCTCCTACCGGCCGTCAGCCCCTCAAGCCCGGCGGTCCCACGGCCTCTTTCAAGGATCGCCTCACCATGACCACGCTGCTTTGCGAGTCCGCGGGGACTTCAGGGCTGGAGCCCTCCACGCTCGACGCTCCCCAGCCTGACGGCGCGCCGAACTACACCGTAGACACCCTCACCCGCCTGCGTGCCTCGCTCGAACAGGACGACGAGGTCTTCGTCATCACCGGCGCCGACGCCTTTCTCGACCTGCGCCGCTGGCGCGCGCCCGAGCAGCTCCTCACCCTCGCCGACTGGATCGTCGTCAGCCGTCCCGGCCTCGAATCCGAGCGGCTCAACGATCTTGCGCTCACGCCCACCCAGCGTGCCCGCGTGCATTGGCTGGGCGGCGTGCACGAACCCGTTAGCGCCACGGAAGTGCGCGCCCGCCTCGCCGCCAGCCAGGACTGCCAGGGCCTCGTCCCCGACGCAGTCTTGGCCTACATCCACCAGCACGCCCTGTATACCTCGAACCTGAAAGCTTGAAAGCCTCGAACCCCGAACCTAAAACCTCGCGCTCTGCGCTACGATAGACAGCGTTCCAGCACTTGAGGAGGGACATGGCAACTGCAGAAGTGAACCGGATGCTCGCCGCCGCCGCGGCCGCTTGCGACGACAAAAAGGCGGAAGACATCTGCATCCTCAAGCTCGACCCCGCCGAGAGCGGCCTTTCCGACTACTTCCTGATTTGCAACGGCACCAACGAGCGCCAGAACGTCGCCATCACCGACGAGATCGAGCTGCGCCTCAAGCGTGACTTCGGCACCTACCCCAACTCCGTTGAGGGCCGCCGCAATGGCGAGTGGGTCCTGATGGATTACGTCGACTTCATCGTCCACGTCTTCTCGCCGGAAAAGCGGGCCTACTATGGCCTGGAGCGCCTGCGCAAAACCGCCACCACCCTCAGCGTGGACGAGTTGAACAGCGAGGTTAAGCAGGGCATCGCCGAAGCCCGCAAAGCGCCCGCAAAGAAGCCCGTGGCGAAAAAGAGTGCGGCGAAAAAGCCTGCCGCGAAGAAGACAACAGCCAGCAAGACCGCGGCGAAGAAATCTGTCGCAAAGAAAGCTGTGTTGCGCAAGAAAACTGCCTCGCCGAAATAAGCGGCGGAGTTCGAAAAGTTCAACATAGGGAGGGGCAGAGCCGATGCGCTCTGCCCCTTTTTGCGTGCGATACTGGCCGGGCCTTCTTGTGAGTCTGGACGTTCTTTTGGACACTTCCGCGGGATCCAAGTTTCGCCCCGAAAAGCGAAACGCCCCGGGGGTAGAGCCCCGGGGCGATCTCACAAAGGAGGTAACGTCCATGGATCGTGTTCGGATTCAATGGGGACGCTACAAACTTGAGCTGCCAGGAGAAGTGTTCCTTCTCCTTGTACTCAAGCTGCTGGTGTTCCTATACCGCACGAACGTGTAAGCGTTCGGTACAACCCACGAGCGGCTTCAGACCGCCCGTGCTCCTCACTTAGGAGACGCGCATCCGCCAAATAAAGTCAATACCCTACCCACTTGCCTTCACTCAGCCGTTCTACTTCCAGATCATCGCCATGCAGCCTCTCCAACGGCACTGGCTGGTTCGTCACCGGCTATGCCGGATGTCCACGGGCATCAGGTGCAAGCGCTGCAGGCACTTGCGCGCCAGCCCTGTCAGCGGAAGCTCACGCAGGCGGCCCACCGGCGTCCACTCCAGGTCGCTGGGCGAGGCTGGGATCTCGCCCAGCAGGGATGCGCTGTGTTCCGCAGAAGTCTCCTCGCAAGGAGCCAGCGCGGCTTCAAAGACCGCCTCATCGCCGTTGTGAGCATCCTGCGGCGGACTGCCGCAGGCTCCGTGTGACGACTCGCCGTTGGGCTCGCTGCGCAATGCGATGGCGAGGCTCCCTTGCCGCGCATCGGCTCCTCCTGCCTCTTCAGCCGTGGAGCTCGCGGCGTCCGCCGACGCGGTCTCGCCACGCGCGCCTTCTGAGTAAATCTGCACCAGGTAATTGGTGTTGGTGATACCGTGCCGCAGGCGCAGCACCGGTTCACGGCTCTCCACCGCGGCGAGCGGCAGCGGCGGCAGCTCCAGCATCCCCGGCATCAGCGAAGCCTCGGCGGGCCGGCGCTCCAGGAGCACTTCGGTAGTCCGGCCGCGCTTCCTCACGGCCAGCAAATACGCGGCCAGCCGGCTCTGCTGCTGGCCGCGGGGCTGCGTGGGGTGTTCGCCGCGTGTGCGGCAAAGCGACACCACCGGACATTGCAGACACAGCGGCTCGCGCGGCAGGCAGATGGTCGCGCCTAGCTCCATCATTGCTTGATTGTGATCGCCAGCCGGGTTCGGCCGGTCGGCTTCCTCCAAACCGGCTTCGCGCCGGCTCGCCCTGGCCGCAGGCGGAATGAGCGACTGCGCACAGGCATTGATCTGCGCCCGGCCTGCTGACGATTTGTCTTCCGGCAGCCCCAGTATGCGGAGCAGGACCCGCTCCACATTGCCATCCACTACCGCGATGCTCTCGCCGAAGGCGATGCTGCCGATCGCGGCAGCCGTGTACTCGCCCACGCCCGGCAGGGTGCGCAACTCGGCAGCCTTGCGGGGCAGTTTGCCGTCCAGCTCGCGCACCACAAACTGCGCTCCGCGATGAAGCATGCGCGCGCGGCGATAGTAGCCCAACCCGCTCCACAGCGCCAGCACGGCATCTTCCTCAGCGGCCGCCAGGCTCGCCAGGGTTGGGAAGTGGCGCAGGAACTCTCCGTAGCGGTCGATCACCGTGGCCACGCGCGTCTGCTGCAGCATGATTTCCGAAAGCCACGTGGCGTAGGGATCGTGGATGCCGCGCCACGGCAGTTCGCGCGCGTGCTCCCGGTACCAGCTCATCAGCTGGTCTCGAAAACGTTTAGGAGGGATCGTGTCCGGGGCGGGCGCCAGTTCGCCAGGTCCGGTAGCAGCAGGCTGCCGAGTACGTGCTCTCCTGACTTTCGCTGCAACCTGGACGGCGGGCCCCGATGAAGCGGCCTTCGGCATCATGTGCAGTGTATCGCCGCGTGCATGCTGCCTCCGGCGAGTGAGAAAGGAATCTTCCGCTTCACGGCAGCACGCGTTCAAAATGGAACGCTAGCAATTCTGGTATTTCCAATTCCGGTCCTTGCCTTCCGCGATCATCTCCATGGCCTGGGCAAGGCGCTTCTCGCGGATTTCCTCGCGCTTGGCCGAGCCAATCCACTCGCAATACTCGCGCCGGCAGCTCGGGCTCATCGCCTCGAACTGCGAAGCCGCCGCCTTGTTCTTCTTGAGCGCCGCAGCCAACGCGTCTGGAACCTCCACCGGCGGCTTGGCAACGCGCGGTCTCGGCGCGATCGACCGGGTCCGCGTGCCGTCATCGATCTTCTTCGCAGCCATGCGTATATAGCCCAGGAGCTGCTTGCGTGGAGGCAGGTCGTCGATGCTCTTCAGGCGGCCGAACGAACCCATGGAACCGCCGGTGGCCACCCCGTCTTCGCGCAGCTCCTCGGTTGTTTCCCTGCCCCACATCCCGAAGCTGCAGTGCTCCTTGAACCCCGCCATATTGCCCAGGATGATGCCCTTGTACATGAAGAAAGCGTGCGACCACTTGATCGCCTCTTCCACTCCGGGAGCGCCTTCATGCACCACTTCGCGGACATGGTTGAGGATCGGCTGCGCGAATGGCTTGCACTTGGCAATGTAAGCGTCGACGGCGGGAAGCCTGCCGGACGCGGGCACTGAGGACATGAGGGACCTCTCCGTGGTGAAGCAAGGGACTGCTTGAGAATGAAACGACTGAAAGACGCGCCCAGTATAGCTTCCCCACGGCGTGCTCGCCGCTTCGTCCGGCGGGTTTGTCCCGGCTGCGGACGCCTGGCTTCGCACCGAGTCCGTCGGGAAACTCAAGCGAGCTAGCGAGTTAGCTAGCTGGGCGGAGACCATACGGCTGAGTGGCCGCAACCAGGTCAAAGCCTCCAAGAAAATCCTGAAGGCGCGCAACCAACATCGGGCGAATAGCTGAGTCGGGTGATGTGGTGTCCGTGCTTTCCAGCCGGATAAGAACGGGCACAGGTCTCGTCGTATTCGACGTTAGCGGGGCGGTGCGATGTGGCTGCGCGTACACCAGCGTGACATGCTGTGACGACTGCGAGAACTGCCGGCAGTCATCGGCCTCGCACACCGTCGACGCTTCAATCCATTGCTTGACGCCGTCGTTGTAGGACGCCACTGTCAGGTCAAGGTCGCTGGCCGAGGATCGAGCCTTCACCTGGCCATGAAACACCGGGTTCTCGCCCCGGGCCAGATGGCACACTTCTGCATCGTGAATGCCCAGCACGGGGGAGATGCCCAGCGCCACATGCGGGCCGTTCTCCCCGGGAACCGCGTATTCACTCCAGCTATACACAATCGTTCCCCCGGTCAGCGTGTCATCCCACGTACGAAGCAGGACATAGCGTCCCAACTGTTGCGGCAGTGCCACCGAGTGCGGCGCGGCAGCCAGCACCTTGGCCGCTGCAACGCGCGTATCGTACGCATCGAAGCCGAAGATCGCAGCCAATGCGAGGAGTGCGGCCACGCGCAGGAGCAGCGGAGTTGCCGGCGTACGGTACGACGGTGGCTCGCTGACGGTCTCCCGCTCGACGACCTCGGGATGAACATCCGCAGGGTCGTTCCGCAACCGGTTCGCAACGGCAAAGAAGACCGCCAGCGCGCAGGCGAAAAGCACGCCTCCAATCCAGAAGTCCGCGCCCCTGGCCCTTTCCTGAAGCCACGGATACGGCAGAGCGATCTTGTAATACACAACCAGCAGGCACAGCCGCAGGAAGTTGAACAGATAGCCAAGCAGCACCGCGCCAGCGACCACCGGCGCATACACAAACCACCGGAACCGGTACATGTAGCTGACCACCACGGCTGCAAGGCCCAGAGTGATCGCTCCCCGGATCCCGTTGCACCCCGGTGCGATGAACATCCCGAAGTCCGGGGTAAACATCAGCCGCAGCTTGTCCTGCGCAAGCGGCTGTCCAAGCGCATGCGCAAAGGCACGAGCCACCGAGGCAGACGCATGTTGCAGCGGCAGGTCGATCGCCCGGGTAAACGTCTGCGGAACCGGGATCACCATCCACAGAAACACCACGCCGAACCACGCTGCACGCAGCAGCCGCTTACCGCCGAACAACAGCACGATCCCGGCGCCGTACATCACCGCAATCAGCGGCAGCGGTGGCAGTTGCAGCAGCCAGTCCTTGTGGACCATGACGACAAAAAGCATCTCCTGGTGGAGCCACATCAGCGCGGCGGCCCCGGCCAGCACGGCAAAGCCCCACCAGGAGCCCTCCGCCCGCCAGCCGATCTGACGCCAGGAGCGCAGGATCAGCGCGAAGCTGACAAAAGGAACCACCAGACCCATCGAGCGCAGGTCGTCGGTCCGCCAGATATTTAGTAGGGCTTCTACTGCGCCGTAAACCGTGAACAAACCCACGACCGCGCAGACACAAAACAGCCCAATCGCGACAGGCGGCCGAAAGCTCAGCTTCGGTGCCTGTGGAGGACCTGCAATGGATTGGCTAAACACAATTCCTGAAAAGTTCGAGTGCGGAGTGGGCGGTCGCGGAAGAGCTTTGTGAAACCGGAGCTACTTCTCGGACTTCCGTGGGCTGCGGCGCGCGCGCAGGCGGGTGCGAATCGAGGAAATCGCAAAGGCGCCCGTCGCCAGGCCGGCGAGGACCAACGTCGGGTTCTCGGGAGAATCCGCGCATCCGCCAAACTGCCCGTACGCAGGGGCTACCGCCGCGAGGGCAACAACGAGTGCGGTGAGAAGAACGTTTCTCTTGGTCATGGGCTAACCTTTCACTGACGCCGTCGAGCCGCCGCATACATGCGCGGAAAATCGTAGATCTAAGCGGCTACCGGACACGTCCATTCCAGAGATCGTGGCAAGTTACTAAAGCATATCGGTGCCGCCCCCTCAGCGTCAATGCAGAAGGAACATCACTAGCCACCCTCCGGCGGAGTCGGCTAAGGTAACCAAAGTTGTAGATCGGCGATTGTAGAATCAGGCTGCGAACGGCAGTTACAGGAGGCAGGCAGCGATGGCAGTGGCAATGACGAACATAGTGGCGTTGAAGGGTGTGTACGAGGGGCTGAAGACCCGGATGGACAAGGCGGTGGACGACTTCCGCGCGAACCTGTTGAGCATCCGGACCGGCCGGGCCTCCGTACACATGCTGGATTCCATCCGCGTGGAGTACTACGGGAGCGAGGTGCCGCTGAGCCAGGTGGCGCAGCTCACCACCCCGGAAGGCCAGTTGATCATGGTGCAGCCGTTCGAGCCGACCTTAGTGGGCGCAATCGAAAAGGCCATCCGGACCTCCGGCCAGGGCTTCAACCCCATGCACGATGGCAAGATCATCCGCGTGCCCATCCCGCCCATGACCGAGGAGCGCCGCAAGGACGCCGTAAAGCAGCTCTCGGGCGTGCTCGAGGACCACAAAACCTCGCTGCGCAACATCCGCCGCGACGGCAACGACATCGTCAAGAAGGCGATGAAGGACAAGACGGTCTCCGCCGACGAAGAGAAGCGCTCGAACGCCGAGATCCAGGAGCTGACCGACGCGAACATCAAGCGGCTCGAAGAGCTGTTCAAGGCTAAGGAAAAGGAAGTGCTCACGGTCTGATCCGGGCTGGGCGAGACGTGCAGGAGACCGGCGCCCTGGAGCGCCGGTTCGTCCTTTAGTGTGAACGCAAGTGTCCGCGCAGGTTCCCAGCGGACCGTTGACGCGGGATACCCCATCCGGTAGTCTTCACTCGACTCCCTTCTATACTGTCGAGCTTTTGCTGGGAACGACGAGGCCTTTCATTGTCTACGCGCCGCACATTTCTCCGCTTGTCTTCGGCAGTTCTCGCCGCTACCGCAGTTCCCAGCGCCTTTGCGCAACGCGAAGGCACGCCCGTCTTCTCGAACGCCAGCCTGGGAGCCTACCTGCAGGGAACTCTGACGCGCGCACGCTTTGAAAGCATGGTTGGGGCGCCCTTCAGGATCTTCATGGAGGGCCGTGGGGTCGCCAACCTGACGCTGCTCGGCGTCAGCAGCTCCACCGCGACCCGGAGCACCACGGCGAGCCGGGTTCCCGCTGGCGGCAAGGCGCTCGCAGGCCGCATAGTCGGTGACTTCGTTGCAGTCGCGCCCTCTGGCGGAGCAATGCCTCCTGGTCAGGTTCAGCAGCGGCAGCACCGTTGTGCCGCAGGATTCCTACGTGATCGACCACGCCACGCTGGGCAGCTTCACCATCTTCCTGGTTCCCGGCAAGGACGAGCACGGCGGCAACACCTGCACGGCGACCTTCTACCACCTCGGCTAGACGTTCTCGCGGTCACGCTTCGCTGAGCCACGCGTTCATCTGTTCGTGCCCGACGGCGCCGGCCTGCTGATGAACCAGCTTGCCCGCGGAGAAGACCAGGAAGTTGGGGATGCCGCGCACGTTGTAGCGAGCAGAAAGCTGCGGAAACTGCTCGGTGTCCACCTTCAGCACGACAGCTTTACCCGCCATGTCGGCAGCCGTGCGAGCTACCTCCGGGGCAGCCACGCGGCACGGCCCACACCACCCAGCCCAGAAGTCCACCAGCACCGGCACCTGCGATTCCTTGACAACCTCATCGAACAGGGCAGGATCGGTGGCCAGCGGCTCCGCTATCGGCGGAAGCGGCTGCTTGCATGCTCCGCAGCGGCCGGTCGAGGCCAAGCGGCGGGCCGGGATGCGGTTCTTCGTCTGGCAGTGCGGGGCAGGGGTGGATGAGTGGCATGCAAGAACTCTGGATGGAGACTGGGCTATGCCTGAGTGCGGCCGATAGGCTATTTGTGGAGAGCGGAACGGATTTTGGCGACGTGGGTGCCGTGGGTGCAGATGGCGTCGTGGAGCTTTTCGCCGGAGACGCCGAACTCGTGGGACCAGTAGGCGATGTCGGAGGCGAGCTTGGGGTTGATCTCGTTTGGATCGTGCGGGCCCCTGTGGTGCTCCTCGTGAAGGGGCGTGGGGCTTGCGGGCCTTGGACTTCTCTTCGTGCTCGTGCTCGTGCGGATGGGTCTGATCGGGTGGGGCATGCTTGCTCCTTCAACTTGCTTCAAAGGTGAAATGCAGGAGGCGAACTTACAGGCGAAATCTATAACACTTTACGAACCAAATCGCTAATCGTTCCGTTTCGGGAACTCTACGGCATGATCACGGCAGAGTTCGCAAGATTTGTTCTTGACGGGAGTCGCTTATCTTGTCTAGAGTGCTCACACACTTGCGCAACCTTCCTCGTGCCTAGCTGAGATACGGAGGACTCGATGCAACGCTTCGTTCGCAGCACTCTTTATTTTTACACTGTTCTCTTCTTTCTAAGTTGCGCAACGGCGCAGGTCCAAACCGCAGCGACAGATGCGAAGCGGCAACGTCGTCCACGACCTAGTGCACCGCAAGAGATAGATTTTTTAACATTGGGGTATACGGCAGCGCAGAAAATTCTGTTGATGATTAACAACAACCGTTCAGGAGAAACCCCTGTCGTACTTACCGCCTATGCGCTTGACGGAAGTGCCCATCATATAGCGAATCTTGCACTTGCTTCACGTGAAAGCAAGTTGATAGACATCACCGAGCGCATGACAGCCGTGGGTCTGGATAGAACAGGTGTGGGCTACTTGAGACTCGATTACATTGGCGGACTGATGGAGGTGGGAGCTCAGTTGACCCTATATCCTCATGAGACCGCATCCGCCTTCGATTCACCTCGAAGTCTGAGTGTCGATTCCAAGACTAACAATCGCAGCGCTGCGTTTCTGCTTCCGCGAGACGCAAGCGCAAGAATAGCTCTGACAAACGTCTCTCCAGCCCCTATCTCCGGGACCGCCGTTTGTGCCGGCAGGCTGGAGCCATTTACCTTGGGTGCTAACATTACGCGGTTAGTAGAAATTTCGGTACCAAATCCTCCTATAGAAGATGAGTTCTTGGCGTCACACTGCGATGTTGTCTACGAAGGACTGACATCTGCCCTCCGAGCCTTCGGGGTTGTGACAAGAAACGACTATTCGGCCCCGATTCGGTTCTATGATCCTGCCACGGCGACTAGTGCAAACCTTACTGCAGTCGCAGTTCGCACAGATTACAAGGCCTCTGCGGTCGTTCACAACACCGCTTCAGTTCCGGTTACATTTGTTCCCGTTTTGCGAGATTCAGCGGTGACACCCGTGGCAGAACGTCGACTCGAACCAGTGACTCTTCAGCCCCATGCCTCAAAGACAGTACTGCTTTCGGCGCCTCTCAGGGCGCTCGAATCTTTAGGCTTTTCTCTTGCGAACGTCACCATGGAAACTTCTGCTCAGAATGGAGCACTCATCGGGTCGCTTACCCAGGTAGACTCCCGGGGCATCGTGGAAGACATTCCACTCAAAACGAGCAATCCACCTAAGTTTGATCGTGGCTCATATCCTCTCCGCTGGACTGACGATTACACGAATCAGGTTACGATTGCGAACACAAGTGATCAGCCGCTGGGATACCGCGCGCTTATCACTGCGGGCAATATATTATATGTACTGCCAAAAGTTACTCTCGAGCCAAATACTACCAGAGTTTTACGATGTAGACACTCTTCGCCGTAACAGCACACCTGACATATTCGGCACTGTCATACCAGCCGACGCTAAGTTCGGCAAGTTTCTTTGGGCCGAACTGTCCAATGGAAGAAGAGGCGGCTTATTAGGTCGGCAGTCCCTCGGAAGCGAGGTCAATCGAAGACGAAGCAGCTTCAGTTGCGGAGAGTATTGCGACTGGTCCTACGACACTCAACCGGTTTTCTATCTTCCTAGCATTTTGGTTTATGGAGCTTCAGAATCGGTTCCTCTCTACGAGAGATACGAAAGCATGAACATGCCCACGTATTATTATCCGCTGAATATGTGGAGCTTCTATAGCTATTATGTTGGCTCAGATCAGGACTCGCAAGTGCTCTCAAATTCTTCCGACCCGAACAGTCAATATGCATTTCTGGAGAGCGCGATCGGTGTAGGATCTGGAATACTCTACTATGACGTGCGAGAGGATGACTATGTTCTTCGACAGGGATACCCTGATTGCGTAGAGGACGGTACCGATTACGAGGAGCAGCAACCGACTGCCGCACCTCCGACTGTGACGATCAGCACGCCTACTACAACGACGATAACAGCGGGAGCAGTCGATACCTCAGGTAACGCGAAGCAATACACTTTCACTGCAACTGCGCAGCAATCTGGAGGTGACTATTTGTGGTCGGTTGGCAGCGGATCGGGAATAACGCTGTCGAACAAAACATCCGCGACCGTATCGGTGGTCGGAACAACATCTGGTACACCCACCATTAAGGTCACGTATACTCTCAATGGACAAAGCGGGACAGCACAAAAGAATCTTAGTGTGTTAAAGGCTGATTCAATATATGTCGATAACGATTCCACAGTCGACAAAGCTGCAGGTGGTGGCCTCACATACAAGCAGAGGCAAATCGAGTACACTATCAAATCTGGAACTCAAACGATCACGGATGCCATTTTCGTCAGAGAGAATGTTCCGGCTACCGTTGACAGCTGCAGCAACGTAGTATTGACGGGCGCAGCAGGCAACGTGACGAGTAACTACGTTCCTGGTACTGCTTATCAGTTCACTGACTTCCTGGGTGCCCCTCCGCTGAACTACGGGACTTCTTGCCACTTTTCATTCACCAACCAACAGTGGCAGCAGAAAAACGCGGATGGAACGTACACTTCGATCGGAACGGTGGGCGCAGTTTATGTCGTTTCCAATGCAGAAGCTACTGTAAACGGAAACAACACTTCTCTTGTAGGAACAACCTTCCACTGAGCCTATGATTAGATCTTTTGCTATCGCTTTGACCTGCGCGCTTTCTGTTTCTGCGTTAGCGAACGCACAACACGGCTCAATCGGTGGGCGGGTTGTCACGTCCTCAAGTGAGCCATTGGCTGATGCACATATAGAGGCTATACCTGTTGAGCGCTCTGTAGGACAGGAGCGACACGCAACAGTAACAGCGACTGACGGTCGCTTCAAACTTGACGCGATGCCTGCGGGTCGTTATCGGCTCTACGTTTGGAAGCTTTCTGCAGGTGTACCTGACTTGACGACAGTATTCTATCAACAGCCAGGTATGACATACCCGGAAGCTGTTGTGCTCAAGGATCGGGAGACGAAAGTTGGAGATTTACACATCGAAGGACGCTGGGCTTGGTTGACTATGAATATAATAGATGCACGTTCTAAAAAACCTGTAACTACAGCCCGTTGCTTCTTAAAGCGTCTTGATGTTGGCTTTGTAATCGAAACAGGCGTTAAAGAGGGTAGCATTTCGTTTTATATACCTTCTGCTCCCGTATCGTTGAAGCTAACAGCTCCCGGCTATGAAGATTGGATTTACTCCGAGCATTCGACCAATAAGAGTGCTGTGAAGCTTGCCCCCGGCGACAAAGTGACGCTCGAAATCCAACTCGCGCCTCGATAGCATTTGGGTATTCCCTTTGCAAAGTCTCATTGCAACACGAAGTGCTCACGATGAGCATGCATACAGTGGCTTTCCTCGAGGTCAAGCACAGTAAGCAAGTAAATTAGGCTTTGTATTCCGAATGAAGGCGTCTACTGGATGGGTTAGGACGCCTTCGCCGTTGGTGGGTTTGGGGTCCTGGGTGACCATGGCGGCGGCGACCTTCGTCGGTGTCGAGATGGAGAAGGTGGACGCCCACGGTGGCGCGGACGGTTTTGGTGTCGATGTGGATGATCTTGCGAACTGGCTGATGACCATCATCTCGGTGGTGTCGTCGGCGAGTTGGATGCTGGTGATCTTGCTTTTTTAGAGTGGTGCGCATGTTGATGACGCCCTTGCCGCCGCAGAACTGGAACCGGTAGGCATCGACGTCGGTGCGCTTGCGGTAGCCGTTTCCGAGAAGGTAAGGACTCCGGAGCTTAGTGGCAGCGGGAGTCCTTTCGCTTTTGCGGTCATGGGCTATGCCTTGCCGGCTAGTTGGCGGAGTACGTATTGGAGAATGCCTCCGTGTTGGTAGTAGAGGATTTCCTGGGGGGTGTCGATGCGGATGGTGACGGGGAAGTGGATGGTTTCGCCCGCAGGGGTGGTGGCGGTGACGGTGAGGTTCTTGCCGGTGGAGAAGCCGGTTTCAAGCAGGGCGCGGAGCTCGCCGGGAAGGCCGAGGGTGAAGGTTTCTTCGCCGGTGAGTCCGTAGCTTTCGACGGTCTCGCCGTGCTGGAACTGGAGCGGAAGGATGCCCATCCCCACGAGATTGGAACGGTGGATGCGCTCGTAGCTTTCAGCGATGACGAAGCGGATGCCGAGCAGCTTCGGGCCTTTGGCGGCCCAGTCACGCGAGCTGCCGGAGCCATACTCCTTGCCGGCGAGGATGCAGAGCGGCACGCCACCTTCCGCATACTTTACGGAAGCGTCGTAGATGCTCATGCCTTCCCCATCAGGCAGCAGCCGCGTGACGCCGCCTTCGGTGCCGGGGGCGAGCTTGTTGCGCAGGCGGACGTTGGCGAAGGTGCCGCGGACCATCACCTCATGGTTGCCGCGCCGCGATCCGTAGGAGTTGAACTCGAACGGTTTGACGCCGTGCTCGGTAAGGTACTTGCCTGCCGGACCGTTCTGCTTGATGGAGCCCGCGGGCGAGATGTGGTCGGTGGTGACGGAATCGCCCAGCCACGCCAGGCAGCGAGCGTTGGCGATGTCCTCGACCGGAGCGGGCGTGGCGGCCATCCCATCGAAGTACGGCGCCTTGCGGATGTATGTGGAGTCAAGCTCCCAACCGTAGGTCTCGCCGGAAGGAAACTTGAGGTGCTGCCAGTTGGCATCGCCATCCGACACGGTGGCGTACTGGTGGCGGAACATGGTCGAGTCGATGCAGCGGTGCACTGTGTCCGATACTTCCTGCTGGGTCGGCCAGATGTCGCGCAGGTAGACCGGCTGCCCGTTCTTGCCGCGGCCCTTGGAATATCCAAGCGGCTCGGTGTCGAAGTTGTGCTCGATGTGCCCTGCCAACGCATAGGCGACCACCAGCGGCGGGCTCATTAGGTAGTTGGCGCGAACCTCCGGCGAGATGCGCCCTTCGAAGTTGCGATTGCCGCTCAGGACCGACACGGCGACGAGGCCATGGTCCTCGATGGACTTGGAAACATCGGTGGGCAGCGGGCCGGAGTTGCCGATGCAGGTGGTGCAGCCGTAGCCGACGACCTGGAAGCGTAGCGCGTCGAGGTACTGAAGCAGGCCGGAACGCATGTAGTAGTCCGTGACCACACGCGAGCCCGGCGCGAGCGATGTCTTCACCCAGGGCGGCGTCTGCAGACCAGCTTCGACGGCCTTCTTGGCGAGCAGACCGGCGGCCATCATCACGTAGGGGTTGGAGGTGTTGGTGCAGGAGGTGATCGCGGCGATCACGATCGATCCGTCGTGCAGGTAGCGGTCGGGGTCGACGCCGAAGCGCTCTTTGACGGTATGGACGGGCTCGGCGATCGCGGCGACGGGGCCTCCGTACGCGCCGGTGCCCGGCTGCTGGAAGGGCGACTGCGCCTGGGCAGGAGCAATGACCGGCGTGATGAGGTGCGCGGCGTTTATGCCCATGCTGCCGGAGCCGGGCGCTTCCGTGGCTCCGCCGGCGCTGGGCGCGGCGAGATCTCGGCTGTCCTTCTCCGCGAGGATCTCGTCGGTGGAGAGATGGATGGTCGGCAGAACAACGACCTGGTCAGGGACCGCAGGAGCGGCCTGGCCCGGGCCCCCCGTGACGTCGCCCGAGGCGGAAACATTCCCGCCCTCTCCTTCCCACCGAACCATCTGGCGCTCGGCGGTGCGGTTCGCTCCCGCAGCGATCAAGGTGGGGAGCACCTTCGCAAAGCTGGCGGGTGTCTCCCTCAGCAACACGCGATCCTGTGGGCGTTTGGGGCCGGCCACCGAGGGCTCCACGGTGGAAAGCTCGAGCTCCAGCAGCGCCGAGTATTCGGCTTCCGGCGCATCGGGCGTGTGGAACAGGCCCTGCGCCTTGTAGTAGCCCTCGACGAGAGCTATGTGCTCCTCGCTGCGGCCGGTCAGGCGCAGGTAGGCGAGCGTCTCCTTATCGACAGGAAAGATGCCGCAGGTCGCGCCGTACTCGGGCGCCATGTTGGCGATGGTGGCGCGATCAGCCAGCGGCAGCTCGCTGATGCCGGGGCCATAGAACTCCACGAACTTGCCTACGACGCCGAGTTTGCGCAGCATCTCGGTCACTGTGAGGACAAGGTCGGTGGCAGTTGTGCCTTCGCGGAGCGAGCCGGTGAGCCTGAATCCAACCACCTGCGGAACCAGCATGGAAACTGGCTGGCCGAGCATCGCGGCCTCCGCCTCGATACCGCCTACGCCCCAGCCGAGCACGCCCAGGCCATTGACCATGGTGGTGTGGGAGTCGGTGCCGACGAGCGTGTCCGGGTAGGCGGTGATGGACCCATCGCTCGCGAGCGAAGTGGTGAAGGTCACGCGGGCCAGGTACTCCAGGTTGACCTGGTGGCAGATGCCCATGCCAGGGGGCACAGCCGAGAAGTTGTGAAACGCGGTCTGGCCCCATTTGAGGAACGCGTAGCGCTCGCGATTGCGCTGGAACTCCAAGGCAGCGTTTAAATCGTAAGCACTTGCCGTCCCGTACTCGTCCACCTGCACCGAGTGGTCGATGACCAGCTCA
>CAXSHQ010000056.1:0-17666 GCA_964236875.1 uncultured Acidobacteriaceae bacterium
ATCTGACGCCTCACATCAGTGCGCTCAGTTCCGCGGCCTTCACCAGACGCTTACGATTTACCACCTGCTCAGGTTGGTACTTTTTACCTCGTCCCATACGCTCTCCTGTCCAATGTGTCTCTTATCCATTGGCACAAATCAAGCCGGGCAGACCACTTCGTGCCGACTGATTTTGTGCGGAGCGGCGGCTTCATCGCGCACCGCCTGGGAGGATTTTCGGGGAGAGGCCACACGCTGGCCGTGCGTTGCTCAGATTCGGGCAGCGGGGCCGGAGACGGGCTAAGGGGTTGAGACTCATATGGTTCCCCATCAGCAACGTGCGCTCGCCTCTAGGGTAACGCCGACATAGATGCTTTTGTCTATTAGCTACTGTTTTCAACAAGTTCCCGAAGCGTAACTTTCGGTTACTCCGCAGCACCCGATCCGGGGTGGTGTGTCATTCCCAACCCGATGCGAAGCAGCGTGCTTTTCGGGATGCTGGCCGAGACGGGGATTTTCAGGGCTGGGATGACGCTTACACTGGCGATGCTGACCCGGCCACAGACGCAGCAAGCCCGTCCCCAGAGGGACGGCCTGCGGTCAGGAAGATCACCTCGGCACAAGTGGCGTATCGAACCACCGATGATCCTCTGCGGTTTTAATCAGGTCACTGATCTTGAGTTCCTTATGCTCTTCGGGTTCTACGTGGCTCTTGCGAGTCACAGCATTGAAGATGTGGCTGATGACGCCGAAGCTTGCTTCGGGTCCGATGTACCTCCTGAGGTTGATCCCCTCAACGGGTACCTTATATCGCTCGCAGAGTTCATCGATCAACTCGACGGCATCATCCCCGTCTATGCCGAGCTGATAGAAGGTTTTTTCCGGCGTAATCTTGTCCTTCGAATTCCCCGTCTTCCTCGCTACAAGCTCGATCACTTCCTCTTCAACCGACATAGTATCTCCACTCTGGCCTAATAGTTGTCATCGCTTGCCCAAAGGCACGATACGAAGTTGCCCCCTTGAACAACCAGGATGGCTTCTCCGACGATGGGAACCCACCTTCCCACGACTCCGCCCAGCGTGGTTGAGGTCGCAAGAGGAGTCAACAGTGTTGGAGCCCAGGTTCGTCCAATCGTCTGCGGCAAAACGCTACGGAAGAAGTTGGAAGCTACAGACGTTCCGACCGTCATACCGAGGGGCTTTGCTGCCGTTGAAAGAACTGGCAATCCAGACGCAACTCCTGTTGCCCCGGCAGCAGTCGAGAGGCCAAACGAACTGGCGGCACAAGACTTCGCAGCTTGCCCGAATTCCTTCCACGTTTGCCCTTTACTTGGGGCAAGCCCAAATGCACGAGCGCCAGACCACGTCATACCGGTAGCGGCATTCATTTAGCTGAAACGGAGTGTCCGAGATTGTGATTGCGCCCGCGATGCCAAGTCGAGAATCTTGCTGACGTTAGATAACGCTACCGGATCATGAGCTTGCTGACGAATACGAACGCATTCATCAATCAACTCTTGCAGTTCACCACCGCTAAGGTATACAGGGTCTATCACCGTCCACGCTAATCGAGAAAAGATTGGATATCCGGGTGCGAGAATGTTACCCATTCGATCCACTCCTTCACTGTGAAACCCGTTTGACTCTTGCCACTGTATAACCGTCTGCTCGCTTACCCCAATGGAGGAGTAGAGATGAGGAAAAAATAAGACCTCAGCACAGTCAGCAGCATGAAGCTCTTCCCCCGCTTTTGGTTCTATGCAGACATTGGCATTAACAACTTCGGATTTCGTATGTTTTGCGCCTAAAGGCATATGCCACCTGACAATATAGTTCCGCGACCAGTTCATCCAAGAGAACACGATGACGCCGGCGATGATGAATGAAATAATGCCGCCAGAAAGAAGAATCACTTTGTTGTTCATTCTGTCCTCTCAATCGGGAATCGGGTAGGACGTCACCACGGACTTGCAGTTTGATTGCACTACCAACAAGTTCCGAGTTGTTAGGTCGCCAGCCTGCGTAAAGCCGATATAGTTGCTTATTCCCATCCAGCTAAACGGTTGCGGTGCATCCCACTGCAACGCATATGTCCCAGGCCTCTGAAACGAGGGTGGTGCCAACGTTCCAAAGCTCAACGTAGATGCATTGAGAGCTTGAATCCCAGTCCAATCACCCGCATACACGGACTTTGGCTTTCCGATGTGAACATGATTGTTGAGGATGTGATTCTGTGCATTGTTTACGTTGTAGTCGAGCGCTCCTGCGTTGGCATTGCTGCATGGGTTCAACGGGTTATAGCTCGCCAATTGAAAGTTACTTGGGGCTCCTCCGCCCGGTCTTGGACCAACCACACCGCCGCCTGCGCTGGCTCCGCTCCCTCCTGCGCCACCGTAGCAGACATCGAGCACAGGGACTTCATAAACTCTGAGTACGTAAACGCCGCCTTCCCCCACAATGGGATCAGCATATTGGTCGGTATGGTACAGACAGTTTCCTGAGAAGAACTGTGCCAGGCCGCTGGGATCTATAAAACTGAGCGGGCTGTTCCCAGCGTACGCATAGCGATTCATACTCTGCGGATCGCTGATATCGTAGCTTCCCGAATACGGATCGGGGCTCATCCATTGGGCGGTGGTGCTGTTGTAGTTGCGGAACTGGGCATGGTGCGTCCCGTCCGTGTCCTTGTCCAGCGTGGCGTAATGGGACTGGTCTTCGTCTGTGCCTGCCGTGGTGACCTGGTCGTCTCCCCACGGGCTCCACGTATACAGACTCACCGCTCCGCCCCACCCCGAGTCCTCCGCACGCTCCGAGCCGTTATAACTCTGAAACTGGTACCGAATTACCGGCGTCGAGCCCTGCATGACGTAGGCCTCCGGCTTCCCTCCCCAGTACACCTGCTCCCGCTGGAAGACCTCCGCCCCATCGTAGACACCCGTACGCTGGCCCCACGGATTGAACGTGTACAACAGGTTGGAACTTGGGCTCACCTCCTGCACACGCTCATTAATCGCATTGTAGCGGTTCGCCGACAGCAACGTCCCGTTGGCGTCATTGCTCTGCGTCAGGTTTCCTTCCGCATCGTAGTAGTGGTGATTGCCGGCCTGGTCCACCATCATGTTCCCCGCCGCATCGTACTGCACATTGCCGCCCTGCACCTGCAGATGGTTCGTCACAGGGTCAAAGCTCCAGCCCGACGTCTGGCTCGCCAATCCGTTGCCATTGAAGCTCTGGCTCAAACGATTCCCGTAACGATCGTAGGTCCATGTATAGGTGGACGCCACCGTGCTGTGATCCCCGTACGTGCTCACAAGGCCGGTCATTCGGCCGAGATCATCATAATGTGGATCCTGGTACATGCCCAGGTATCCGTCCGCCGTGCTGAGCACACGCGATCCCTTGTAGCTCGCGATCCACGCGTATCCCGGACTCCCGCCATGGCAATCAGGAGCGATCCTGCTCCCCTGGCAATTCCACCTGCCCGTCTCCCGCCCCATAGAGTCGTACAGTGACGTCATGTAGTCATTAGAACGATGTAAGTACGACTTAGGACCGACTGGACTGGTCTCCACGTCTGAAACGACCGAACCCACTTGACTGTTCGCGATGCCAAGCACGTCGCCGCCGTTGTTGAAGGTATACGTGTTGGAACCCCTTGTGGCGTTGGGCCCGTAGCTGCCGACTGGGTACTCCTCTTTGACTAGATCACCGGCGAGATCGTACGTGTACCACTTGAAAATGTTGCGGGACGAATCGCTACAGTAGCCAGGTAAACACTCATCCATCTGCACGACACGTCCCATGCTGTCGTACTTGTACTCGGCTGCAGTGTACCCGCTGTCATCGTTCAGCAAGGAGAGCTGGCCCTTGTTGTAGAGCAACACCCCCGAGTAGGCATCCACGGCCTGATCATAATACAGGTGCTTGGTCGGCTCGCCATTGCTGTAGCTTGTGGAGACAAGCCGTCCGAGAGAGTCGTACTGCGAAACCGTCTGAGTCGTCACGGTCGGATCCAGTTGGTTGGCGCGTCCGCGGGTTCGTGTGGTAACCAGGCCGGTGGCGTTGTAGGAGTATTGGTACTGCGTCGCGCCCATCTGAATGGGGGAAGGCGATGCCAGGCTGGGAGACCGCTCCGGTTCCACAGTGAGGATCGTCTGCCCTAGGGCGTCCGTCTGGAACTTCCGCGTCTGCGCACCCTGCTGAACGGTTGTCAGGTGAGCTGCCATATCGTAGCTATAGGTAGTGACATATCCATTGCCGGCAACCAGCAGCCCGCAGGGTACGGGTGCTTCTGTGCCCGAGGGCGGGACGAACATGCTTCCGACGACCTCGCAAACTCGGGTAAGGCGACCTAGCCCATCCATGCGTTGCAGCTTAATGAGATTGTTTACGTCAGTGATCTGCGTGTCTGCGCCCGAGTGAACAATGCTTTGCGTTCCGTCTGGTGTGATGATGTTCGTCACACGTCCAAGGGCGTCGTAGGTGTAGGCCGTGCCGGCGCCGGTGCAGGTGTTCGAGAAGGGACTGCTGAGCCCTCCGCCCCTGTATGGCATGGACACAAACGACGTGCGCCCGTAGGTGTAGCAATAGTCCACCTGATTCCAGTCGTTCCCTGAGACCCACTGCGCAATGCGCGTAACTCGGCCGTAGTCGTCGTAGTGGGTCTTGGTGACGGCCACAGTGTCCGGCGCTCCAGCGGATCCAGCTTGGATGAGGGTTGTTACATCGCTCTCATGCACGTCCGGGTAGGTGTACTTTGTCCAGCCGCCGTCCGGATTGTGGACCTCGGTGGGCCGGCCACTTGCGTCATAGCTGACGATGCTCGTGGTGGTCCCATTTACACCTGTGGCCGAGGTGGGAAGCGAAGACGCCACGTCCACGGTGGTGCTTGTACTGAGGGCAACTCCGCTAGCTGGGGTCGGCAGGCTGCTTCCCGTCACATAGGTGTTCGTACCCTCATACGTATACGATGTCGGCCACTGGAAACCACTAGCCACCTGAATGGAAGATTGCACGATCCCGGTATCATAGTGAATGTACTTCGTCGTGAGATCGGGTGACGATCCACCTTTCTGGGTTATCGAGCTTAGGAAACCACGAGCATTACCAGTAAGCTGTGCCCTTTGAGGTACGCCAGATGTCGTAACAATGGGCCACTCGTCGTAATGATAGTCAGTCTCATCAATCGCTGTTTGCGTCGGTGTTCGGTCGATGGCGCTTGAAATTTGGTAGAACTGGCTGAAATCCCGCCAGTCTCCAAATGGCTGATATGTGTAGTTTTCGCTGTACAGCGCTGCCCCGCGATGAGTCGCATCACCGTAGTCGTAGTGAACTACTTGCGAAGCTTGTGCACTCATGCTGTTCATGACAGTGTCTTCACCGCGCAGACCGCTTCCGTCGATGGACTGAAAGGTCTGGATTAGCCCCGGGGCCAGACCCAAGTCAAGTGTCTGAAAGAATGCTGCTCCACAATTAGAACTTGTATCACCGCCACTGCAGTAGTTTGTAGAAAAATCAAGAATTGGAGTGGAACTGCTTGAGGTGAACAGCTTGCGATTGGTTTCAAAATAGGTGGTCGGTCCCTGTGCATAGGTCCGAAGCTCATAGTCAGCATTCGGTCGAGTGATCTTCGTTTGCAGGCTTGCGTAAGTGGTATCGTAGGTTGTTGTTCCGCTATCCGACGAACGGCTGAGCACCAGCGCATGCCCGTTTGCATTCATTCCGTTCGAGCAGCCATCTCCATTACCGCTGTAGGTATAAGAGATAGTGCCTCCTGTGGGTAGGGTGATGCTGGCCAACCGACCCGTGAACGCGCCTGGAATGCCGGGCGTGGCCTCGTATGTGAACTGATAGCTAGAGCCATTCGGTAGCTGCAAAGAAGAGATGAGCGTGCGTTGAACTGGTCCGTAGTCCAGAACACCTGTGCAAACAAAGTTCGTTTGAATTGTGTACTCCTGATACGCCGTTTGCACATGGCTCGTCCCTCCCGGCACCGGAAAGGAATAGTTGCCATCTGTTACCGTAAGTGCCACAGACCCGGTGGTGTCTGTAAAGGAGCCGTTGCTATAGCTGATTCGATTGCCATTCCTATCGTAACTTTCGCTCACCTGAACCGGAAAGTAGTTGACGAGAACAGTACGCCCGTCCGCAAGGGCGACGTGCGTCGTGTCGACGACCCTCGAACCATCGGCTGCAGGAGATGGTGTTTCTTGGGTATCGCTCGGACATCCGCCGAGTGAACCCGCATACATGTGAGAGTCTCCCTTTTCATCGTAGTAGACGAAGTTGGTGTAGACGGTCGTATACGAACCTTGCTGAGGATCGTTTGGATCTTCGCAGTACTGCGAGTATTGCTGATAATCCAAATGACCGAAGATGCCCGTTGGGGCATCTCGGTTCCATCCGAAGGCGTTCGGCTGCCACTGCTGAGAGCCGTCCATGTAGTACGCTTTGGTCCAGAAGTTACTGTTGTAGCTAAGGTTGTATGTGAAGTCGTCTCCTGCACGTCCTGGCTTACTCACAATCGGAATCAGCAAATAGATGTTCAGGTCGGCAGCATTAATGGTGTCAATACCCGGTCGATCAAATGAGCCGTAAGGATAGACACCTGTAGTTTGAGCTATAGAGGGGGAATTGGCAAAGCAGCAGAAGAGCAGGTACTTGAGGATGTTTCGCGTCTTCACTTTACTTAATCTCCACAGATTCAATCTGTATGTCAGCTTGAAGTGCTCCGTTGAAGAGGCGCTGAATGTGGGTTGCGACCTGCAGCCCGCTGAAGGCTTTGTACTCAGCGAACATTACAGTGACGTTGGCCTCCGCAGGAATCCCTCTCTCGGAGCGGACTATGTATGTCGCCGATGTGGGTAGAGTTGTATCCTGATCGATATTTAGATCGAGTTTGCTGAAGCGCTTTAGATCGGCTGCGGCTTCCGGCTTTGATGTGCGTGGAGAGTCGTGACGGGCGACACTGACAGCCTGCTCTCTGCTCCGCTGGGCTTTGTTCGTGCTGCTTTCAACGTCAACATGCAACGCTCTCTCGGTTGCAAGCGCCATCTGGGGGAAGAACCAAGGTACGGCCAGCCAGCAATTTGGAGTTAGAACCTCGCTGACCTTCTCTCCGCTACCTCGTTTACAGAAGTGCCGGTTACCGCTCTCCCATTGGTCCTCCACCTGTGTTCCGGAAGGAAGCTCGAAGTGGACGGCGACAGTTCCAGCGTCATCAGCAAAGAGCGTAGTCGTCCCGGACTCTGTGTGGTCACCACGGTGAATCACAACGCGTCCTCTCAAACTGATTGAGTGCACCGGGGAAATCGTATCGCTCAGAGCCTTAGGAATGAGACCTGGGCTACTTCTCGTTTGTTGTGAGAGGCACGTTAACGCAGTACAGCAGAGAGAGAACCGGATAGATAACAGGAGAAGCTTCATTGTTGATCCTTTGATGGGTCACACTCGGTACGGCGACTGCGAAAAAACAGCTCAGCAAAAGTGTCATCTGTGTGCTGGGGAACTGGTCCGGCAGCGCTGCTCAAAGATTCACTTTGGACAGCTAAGACACAGGAATGGAAGGCTCACGTGTGTGCCGTGGCTTGGCAGGTAGACGAATCGCATGGAACTCTCTTGTCGGCGATTGCCGAAGTCGGATGTGCCGAAAGAGTGCCTGAACTGGCAGAGCGTGTCAACAGAAATCTTCTGACCTTAGTCAACACGAGCAGATAAACATAGAGAGGCTCTTCCGACGCTGGCCCATCATGTCGAAACGCCGGCTCCGGCATCGTGAGGATCAGCGCCTCGCACCGGCCCGTCTCGACTTACCCGTAGCTGTGCGCCACGTTGGCTTGGAGGTACACCGCGTCGCCCTCCTCGAACGTGTCCTCCTGCCCGTCATGCGTCAGCTTCAGCGTCCCGCCAAGATGTACCGTCGGCACCACGCCCTTCTCGGTTGAGTTCACGATCTCGAGGTGGTGAGTGCAGGGCGCGCCTCAATCTGTAACGTGATAGGGCAGGGAAGCGGGATCTGTATCCTAGCCGTGGCCCGCACTCCTGCTCTCAAAGCAGGGGCTCGGGCAGGTAACTGTGTCCGCCATCTCGCACATTTGTAATCACTTGCGAGAGCTCACCCGCACTTCTCATGTCCGCTGTAGTCGATTCTGCACCTGTCAAATCCTCACAGAACCACACGGAACCACAAGTGAACACTCGCAAGTTGTTGATTCTAGTTTGAAGGAAAGGCCACGCACCTGCTCCCGAAACAGGAGTAGCTGATTTTACCAAATCGCTGATAAGAGGCGGGTTACAACTTCTTTGGAATCAGCAGACTTGTTGATCTTTGTTGAAACGCCTACATCCGTGAGGCTTTGACAGGTACAAATTCGACCACAGTAGCGAAATCACCTGCGCTTGCTCGCCTATGAGAGTTTACCTCTACTTCCGACAGTGCTCTTAGATGAGAACGATCCGACGACCACTATCACTGCCAGACGGACGACATGTCGGAACTAATCCGGTCTCGATGAGTGCATCGGCGATTTGGCATCAAGCCAGAAACACTTCTGACGGGAACGGTGTTTCTCGGTAGTGATCTGTAACACTGACTTTCGTACAGCGACTCGTCCTACTAATGCCCGGCGTGTTCCGATTTCCCCAAATGCTGACCGAGATTGTTGCTCGAAGAGAGGAATGGGATAGCTTCGACATACGGGAGGTTTGCCCTGTCGAGTCGAATATGTGAGGCTGTGGTATGACGAGCCATCCGGCGAAGGATACACCGTCGTGACGGACGCGCATGGCACGGCGTCACCAGCATGGTCCGCCGCGAAAGGATTTGGTTGAACATTTGGCCATGACAACCACCCGTTCTGTGTACTCGGACGGGCACTCTCAAATTAGGAAGAGTGCGCCTGCTGGAAATGAAAGTGAAGGCGGGCTGGCCCGCCCTCACTGAGGGATATTGACGCAAGCAAATGCCACTGCGCCTTGACCGCACGCACCGCCTCCGTGGATATTATCTGACGCTGTAGAAGACGGGCGGGAGCCGCAGGTTCCTGCTACCTGTTGCCTGAACCCCGAACCCCAATCTGCACCGGTACCGAAGCAGTTGGAAGCGCCTAGGTCTCGCGCGTACACTGAAACAGATACTCCATTGAGCTGATTTTGAAGGTGATCGCCTCTCGCTAATAGGCTTGCTGCAGTCGTTTGAGCTCGATTAGCGTCAGCGGATGCCTGAGCGACTGCGATTCTCGACTGAGAAGCCAATTCGAAACCATTGAGCGTGTCGGATGGGAAGACGATAGCTAACGGATCATTGCCTCCGGAAGCTATTGACAGTGTAGTTCTCTGGAAGAATTTCGTGCCATCTGAAACCGACTGAGCCTTTTTTGTGCAGGTAATCGCGAACGGTTTCTTTGCACTAAGGTGAACCGCGCCATGCACGGTTTGGGAAATATTTGTTCTATTAAAGTCGGCGCTGACACACGTCATGAGGTTATCGTCGTAAGCTACGCTGCTGATGAATTGGTCGTAAGTGTTGTCTGCTGAACCGCTAACGAGCAACGTGTCTGGCTGATTGAGCGAAACGTGAAGATGCAATCCTGAACTCGCTAGCTGAACGCAGTTGTTGTAATTTGTCAGGGCTTCTACTACTACAGTCGACGACGATGCGCTTTGTGTGTTCCAGGAGTCGTAGGAAGTAGCTCCGACTTTGCAGAACTCCTCCATCCTTTGCTGACTGTTGGAATCGCTTGCAGAGAACTTGAAGGGTATAGCTTTGACGACAGCTTCCAGACCAACTCCAGATGCGGAAGTGCTAACAGATCCGTCCTTCTTGCAGAAGGAATTGAATGATCTGGCCAACTCGAGGCTTTCTTGTTGGGCCTGTGAGTAGTTCCTAGTGGCTTCTTTATAAACCTCGACGCAGGACCGTAGTGCCAGATCATCGGCAAAACAGAAGTTGGGAAGCGTGAGCGCAGCGCACGCAGCAAAGGTAGCTATTCCTATCTTCATTTAGCACTCCAGAACTTTGATGAGAGTAGAGGCGGCCCCGTAATGCACGACCCGGTCATTCGCTTCAATGGATCGTTCGCCCAGAGCGCCCAGTCTACTCCCGAAGCCATTTTTATGGAAGGTGTTTCACGCTTGACCCAAGTGTGGCCGGCTGATTATGACCATGAGTCTTGCGCTGTGCAGGAACTTTACTCGCAGGTTGCATTCTCAGCTGACTAGAACAGGCCAATGCACTCATTGAGGGTTCTTTCGCCTGGAACCAGAGCAGATCAGGACTCGGAACGAGCTTTCCGTCACTGACGGCGCGAAATCCGCGATTTCGCCGTATCGGGACACCCGAAGTGTGTCCGGCTGTAGTTGCCGTGGTTCACACAGAATGTGCTGAAGCCGAGAGCCTCATCTCGCCCACTCCGCCCACAACCCTCTGCTTCTGCAGCAGGGGCTCGGGCAGGGAACTGATCGCCGGGATCCGCTTATACGCCAGCCATTTACTGCGAATGGCACGCCCGGACGGCACTATCCTCAAATGTATACGCCAGTCGCCCACTCGATCTGGCCCCCCACCACCACAGAATTGTAACGAACTCACATCCGGTAGAACTCTGTCTGCTATGTGCGGTACCGATAAGATGAACTATCGCAGGCCGCCATCTTACGACTCGAACGCGGTATTTCTTCTCAGCGAGGACAGCGCCCGCGGCTTCTTTCTGTCGATGAGGGAAAAACGGATGTTGGCAACGATGGCGAATTCACTTCAACACTGTCCGGCCACTCACCCCGCTTAATTGCGGGGCCACCGGCGCAGGAGGCGCGTATATCGAACAGATTATCGTTGACGGTGGCTACGAGATCGGGCAGCAAAATCAGCACACCTTCTTGACCGAAGCCCCGCAACATGGGCACTTGATCGCGTTGGTGAAGAAGCTTCTTACGAGACACTTCCAGCAAAGGCTCCACTGGCACTCTCTACACCAGTAGCGAGAACCTTCGATCTTATGGTCACCCCACGCACATCGAGACATCGATAACCTCCTTCATGGATCCTTGAGGCCGGAAACAACTGGTTGTCCGCTGCAGATTTATCGACTTGTCGTGTCATGCGCATGCTGCAAGTAGTCGCGCGGTTGACTGGGCTGCGGACAGAACGGCGTGAACGAAACAGCACTTGGATCGAGAAAGAGAGTTCGCCATACGTGCTGTACATGATCGGGCGGTTGATGGGTGAGGAAGGCCTTGCGAAGACTGGTGCTATTACCGCGTTTGGAAGAATCGACGTTTGCTTCGGCCAATCCGCAGAAATGCACCTCGATTCCCTGGTCGTCCAGGAGGGCAATGGGCTTGCCATGGTGTCCCGACGCTCCCTGCAGCCGCTCTTTTAGGCCCCTCTCCACATTGTCGTCGCCATCTGTGTCGACGTACATGACGCAGCGGCTAACTTGACCGCAACCATGCGACCGAAGGTCTTCCAGCATTCTCTCCACGCCGAGGTAGACGGCCGAGTATTCTGGGGCCGGAGCCTGCAGGCAGCGGTCGTAGATGTCTTGCGTGTAGGAGCGCCGCTGCTTGCGCAAGGCGTCTTCACCTATAGAGAGGGTCATTCGCACCGGAATCGCATCCTTCGCGGAGAGTAAAACCGGCTCTCCAGCGTGGGTTGAATCCCCGAGTGCAAGCACATTAAGTTGCGCTCCCACATGAGCCGACGACTCTTCGACAACGCTCTCGGCAAGGCCCGCGACCGCGAGGCATGCGTGGCTCCGATCGAGGGTGTGGGAACTGGTCAGGTCGGCAACGATGCCGTAGACCGGCACCTTCGCCTGGGCCGCTACGTGAGTTCGCCACGCAATGAAGCCGCCAAAGAGACAAACAGAGACGCACCCGAGAGTGATTTTGACGGAGCTATTCATTTGACCTCCTTGGAAAGCTGTTTTGGCCTAGCTGCTTGCAACGGAGGTTTGAGCCCACGCACGATGCCGAGGTTCTGCGCGGCCCCCGAGCTGGCACCGTCGCGCACTGCCTTGACACACAGATTCTCAATATCGTTCACACGCAAGGCGCGCGAGTTGCGGTCATGCACAATGGCACTGACGCGATCCAATTCCTGCTGTGCCCCGTCAATCCGACCTCTCCAGAGCTCAACGTCTTCCGTCGCGGAAGCTACAGCGGCCAAAGACGCAATTTCCTGGTGATGGTCTTCTTCCCACTCAACCTCGGTTTTTCTGTGGGCATTGGAGAGGTATTCTGCGAGCAAGACCCCGCATAGTTCGAGTAACGCCCATCCGGCTGCGTATAAGACCTCAGAAGAGTTTTCGACGCCGGACACTCGCACACAGAATGTGCCAACCGCAAAGATGATCCCTAGGATGAACCCAAACCAACGCTTTGTGGAGTTGCGACCGTGGAAGATTGCATAGACCGGGGCGGCACCAAGAAGCACTCCAATCATCATGGACAGGACGATGCTTAGCATGGGCTCGAGGCCATTGGGCATCAGCCGGTCGTGAATGGTTGCGCTGAGCGACACCGCAACCATAATGACTGAGATAACCAGTAAAAAGTTCGGGCGCGCGGGGCGGTCACCGACCCTCTTTGTTGCATCGAGTTCGGCCTTTGCCTGCCGCAAACGCGAGATGGCGTGGTCTTCGCCGATGGCAGAATCTTCACGCGCCCTAAGAGCCCGGTTGTATTCGTCGAATTGCATTTTGTCGTGAAGGTACTTCTCGGGGTCGAACTGTTCGCGGGCATACTCGCGCGCGATGCCTCGCGCGTGCTCCTCCAAGGGGGCGAGAAATTCTTCCGTCAGGCTGGTGATACCATCGTCCACGGCGCGTTGGAAACCGAGGTTGTGGAGGCCCGTCAAGAAGGGAAGAGTGAAACTCGAATCGCCCACGGACGCATCAGACGCCCCAATCTCAATGACGTTCGAGAGACGATTGGACGCTGCGGCAGAGACGCCGTTGCCTTTCTCGACGCTCTTGTGTGAATTGCGATTGAAGATTCCCATAACGACCTCCCCGTAATTTCGGCTAGAAGTAAGGAGCCTGACCAGCGACCGCTTCATAGTCAGCGCGTACGTTTGCATTCACCGTCCGCGCCGAAGCTCAAGTCTCCTGAGGACGAGAGGCTGCAGAGCTCGTATCGGCGTTACCGCGACGGACTCGATACGCCTGCATGTATTTTCGGTAATATGCTCGTCTTTGAGCGTCGGAAGCGTGCTTCCAGTTGTCACGCCAGTATTGTTGCTTCTCCAAACGCCACAAAGATCTTTGTCGACGCTTCCACATGCGGCTAGCTTGCTGGCCACAAACGGTGCAATACTTCCGGCGTCCTGCCGCTACTTCTCTCATCTGACATTGCGAACACACCAAGACGTGAACCTCCTGCGGAAAACTTTGCAGAGTTCGAAAACAAACGTCTAGATGTACAGCGCAGATGCTTAAGAGGTATCCGGACGGCAATTCGCTATCCCGATGTATTGAGTATTAGGCTTCCGAGGATGCAAGTCAAGATTGTAAAAAGGAAATTTCCGGACCGTTCTGCTGGGTGTAGAACGTGATTCAGACTCCACGCACCCAGATACCACTACCAGACCTGCAACTGCTCCACAATGGTGCGAGTCCGTTGACTCGTTAAACTTCGCCAAGTAGGATCGTTGCGCCACACATCACGACTAGATTCGGGGTTGAAATGCCGAGACTGTTCTCTTTGCCATCTGTGTCCAACGTCGAGGTCGATCTCGTTGAGACCATCAGTGCGCTAAAACGCTATGCGACGACCGAGCCTCAGGCGCTCACGCCAACAACGCTCGGTCAACTGGCGTCGTTTGACGCAGCGAATCCTCGCTCTGACCCAACGCTTTTCTTCGCTGCAAATCAGTCGTGGAATTACTATATCTCCATTGGAAAAGATGAAGCTGTCGAACTCTGTAAACGAGCAGCTGCGTTATCGTTCATCCGCAGCAAGGATCCTATTCACCAGCGGAACGCTATCTACCTTTGGCTAGCCGCGCTGTGTGCGAGTCTTATTCCCATAACAGACCTCACTCTTCTCTTAACCGATCTCAATGAGACTTTGCAAGAGGCTGGAATCGTCGTCGATCCGTCCAGGGTGACAACGATCATTTTGCAAGCCCACGTGGGTGTTCTTCAAGCAGGACAGACCAATGGTGACTCCTCATCCGCCATAGACTTGCTTCAACGAAACCAAACGAAACTAACGTCACTCCATGAGGATTACCGACGTCGCACCGATAAACAGCCCGACAATCGTACTGCCGACGAACGTAACGCATGGGCTTACCTGTTGGCGGCGTTTCCCGTGAGTGACGTAAATCGACGCGAGAATATTGTCACCGGTTTACTGCAACAGGGTGATTTGGCAGCCGCTATTCAAGAGGGCAACCACGGCGGCGTCTTTGCATATGTTAGTCAAAACTATGATCTTATCAAGCGCCAGCTTCAGGCGAGGTTGGAGATCACCTTTTCCCCGCAAGACGCGATCTTCCCCGAGTTTGTTGTGTATGTTCCATCAGCGCAACAACGCGGGCAGGTACAGCCGATGTTCACTCGTGCTGTAGACCTGTTGAAACGGGGGGAATATGAAACTGCGGACGCTCTGTTCGAGCGCATGGCAAGAGAGGTTGAGGGTAAGGGCAGGGAGATCTGCAGAAACTTCAGAGGATATACTCGCGGGAAGCAAGGTGAACTTGCGGAAGCTCGGCGGCTCTTGCGTGACCTCCCCGACAGTCAGTTCAATGGAGCATCAGCCTACTGGAATTACGCATGTTTTACGCCCAACGATCAACCGCAGCTTCAACTCAAAGCGTTGGAAGCTGGTGTTAGGAACGCACCTCAGCCTCTCTTGCTGAAAGGACTTATTTACCTTGCGCTCCTCTTGGATGATCAAGCGCTCCTCCGGTCTCAACTTCTCTTGACCACAATCTCAGAGGCCATTTTGATCTCCTTCTACTTGACCTACGACGAGATGTCTGTGGAGCAGCGCGAGCTGGCCATTGGACGTCTGAATGTTTACCGTCGGCAAGGTGAACCTGCAGTTCCGGATCCACTTTCCGAGACGCTACCCGTGGCCTCCATTAATCGGTTTATGGACGAAATGCTTGAAAGAGAGCAGGCGCCAGCATTTGAATACTGGCTTTCTAGCCGCTCTCCCAAAGTCACCCGAACCCTAAACCATCTTGCAATCAATTCAGATTATCTCTTTCAGACCAACCAAATTGGTCGATCGTTGATGGCATTCAGAGACGAACTTAAAACTAGACTGAGCCGTCTCGAACGAAAGAATGAAGAAAGGTGGTTTTTTAGTGAAACTACTCAACGGGCCGCCAGGTGGCTTGCCGCAAGTATGAACCCCGAACACCGAGAGGTTGGAAGCGACCTGTATCACATGCTCGCCACGTTCGACGAGCGAGTTCCGCGACCTAGGTTCCGTATTACGCCCGACGTGAAGAAGATCCGTGATTATTTCGCACCCTTGCGGAAAGAAATGCCACCGGTCGCTACTCCAGATGGGCGCACAACGCCGACACCTTTTTTAGGAGCATCGGAGCTTCGCCCTCTCCCTTTGGAAATCGCCTTAGCGAGCAATAGCCAAGAACTATTTCGAGACCTGCGAGACGTTCGAAGTGTCCCGAAGGTCCGTGTCGCATTAGGAAAAATTGCGAATGCCCTAAAAGCACACGGTAAGGTAAACGCCGCACGAGACTTCCTATTACTAACGACAGCTTGGGACAAGTCGCTAATCTGTATCGATATCAACGACAGAGATCGCACGTGGAAAGAGGCCGGCAAGGCATTGGTGTCCTTCGAAAGCTCTGTAAAATCAGAGCTCGAGGGCCCAGCGCTGGATGCCATCCACCTGTGTATTCAGGCATTTACGAATGTTAACCGCAGCGTAGCACGTTTCTTGGACGTACTTCCTAGTGTTATCGTAAAGCCGCTCCAAGGTGCCAACGTTCTTATTAAGTCGGCGGCGGAGCATACTTCATTCCCAATTCTGGTGGCGACTAATAAGAGTACGCCTGTAAAACTTACACAACTCAAGGCCGATATGCACGGCTCAGACCTCGAGGTGGCTGTGCTCGACGACTTTACAGCGGGTATTATCATGTGCTCGTCAGAGCACCCAGCCATTCTTACTCTTGGCGTTACGAACCCCCGCCGCCTGAGTAGCGGCGGTTCAGTGACGGTAGATCTCTCTTACGAGTTCGAAGCAGAAATGGTTCGCGTGAGCGGGTTGAGCGTTGAACTGCGTACCGAAGATGGAGAGTTGTCCCCAAAGCGGCTTAGTCCATTTGTGTACGGAAGAAAGATCGAGCAATTCGAGATTCCAGATCATTTCTTTGGCAGAGAACATGAACAAAAGCAATTATTAATGGGAATTGAGGATAGTCGACGACCCCGCCTGAACTATGTCGAGGGTATTAGACGGTCTGGCAAGTCGTCTCTTCTGGAAAGTATTCAATTTATCATCGACAGAGATCAGCTGCCGATAGTGACTATATGGGTCAGTTTCGCGTCTAGTGGATTGATGCAGAACGCTGGGTCGCTCATCTATGAGTTGCTTAAAATCGTATGCACCAAGCTCGATATGATGGAGTATCTACCCAGTCGTGAGCGATGCATATCTGATCCTTCACCCTCGCTAAGGGATACGCTTGGTCTCGTAAACCAAAGGCTCGTCCCCAAAAGACTAGTGATTATTCTCGATGATCTTCAAACGATCGAGGACATGCTCAATGCGTATAGAGGAACAGATCAGCCAACATTTCTTGGGTTTGTAGGATTCTTGAACTACATTTGGGAAGATGCTAGGCCAAATTCAGCGGTTGGGTGGATATTGTCGGGCCATCGGCGGCTACGCGACATACACGCAGCGTCTCCCGAGGTGCTCCTCTGGGATGCATTACGGCCTCTTCCAGTGGGGTTTTTCGATTTGAAAACGGTGGACGACGTCCTTCGTCGTTCTCTCCAAGCTGTCGAGTTCAGCATTCCGGAGCAGTCGGTGGCGCGTGTCCATGAATTGACTGCAGGCTATCCGGAGATTGTGCAAATGGTCGGTGAGCGGATGTTTGAGAGGGCGACACTGGAGCATCGCACGATCCTGACTCCGTACGATGCCTTGGAGGCGTCAACTTGGGTGGCACATGATCACTCGTTTGACACCACGTGGTATCCACGTGCGCAACTCACCGATCGACAAGTATCGTTATTGACTGCGTTCATCAATTCCGTTCCGTTAGGTGGAGAGATTGAAGCGTATAAATTGCTACGGCAACGCGCCCTAACACCCGATGTAGAACAAGCTATCCTCGATCTCGTGGCTCGGCAGATACTGGTTAAAACAGCAAATGGTGTGATCAGAATCAAGGCTCACACCTTGGAAGTCTGGCTTCGGAATGAGCTAGCGAGTAAAGATTTGGGAAGAATGAACGGAGCGGTCGCAGTGTTTATTGACCTTGCAAATCTAACGCACGGGACTGGTTCTGCTGTGATTAGAAACGAGAATGGAGGGGCAGTGCAGGTTTCGACCGTCCTAGAGCGAATTGAGGACTTTGCTGCCACTGAGGGCGCCGTTAAAAGAGGTCCACGGTGGGTCGTTAACTTTCCTCCAGGTGCGCCAGTGGAGTGCCCGGCTTGAAATGTGCCAGTGGATAAGAGAGACACTGGACAGGG
>CAXSHQ010000057.1:0-17464 GCA_964236875.1 uncultured Acidobacteriaceae bacterium
GAACCTGTGAGCACGCCCACCTTCTCTGAAAGCGCAGCGGATCTCTACAAGCTGATGCAGGATTGTCCCCAGATCCGTGTGGTGAATTACCACAACACACCGCGCAGCAAGGCCGAGCACTTCGAGCGCGAACTCGCGCAGTATAGTCAGGCGTTCTCCTCGGTGAACGAAGCGGAGCTGCGTGACTATCTCCAAACAGGCCGATGGAAGAAGTCCAAGCCCGGCATGCTGCCCGTCCTCTATGAGGGGTATCGCGACGGCTTCGACGTCATGGCGCCATTGCTCGAAAAGCACAATTTCGTAGGCTGGTACTTCATCATCACGGAGTTCATCAAGGCCAGCCCCGCCAATCAATTGAGCTACGCGAAGTCTCACCGGATCGGCATGGAAACCCGCGAGTACGCGGACGGCCGCTATGCGCTGAGCTGGGACGAGATCAAGAAGCTTTCGGCCAGGCACGTCATCGCCAGTCATGCGCGCAATCACACCGAGCTGTCGAGGCTTTCTGAAGACGAGCGACAGAAGGAAATCTCCGGATCGCAGGACGACTTCCGGCAGTATTTTGGCCGTCCCATACGGGCGTTTGCTTCGCTGCGCGGCCCGGCTCACGTGGAGCATCCGGAAGTGGATACAGCCAAGCTGGTGGAGGCTGCCGGTTACGAGTTCGTCTTCTCCAATTTCCGCATCCAGCGTGTGGGGAATGGGAGCACAGCGTGAACGAACCCACAACCTTTCAGGAGCAGGCACGGCTGGAGGATCCCAAGCTACAGTCGCGCCCGCTCATCCGGGCGGCGAATTTTCACAACACGCCCAAGTACCGCGAGTCCGAAGTCGAAGCCCAGCTACAGCAATGGAACAAGGCATTCAGCTCCGTAAACGAGCAGGAACTCGATGCGTATCTGACCACCGGCCGCTGGCACAAGCCCAAACCCGGGCTGATCATCGGTCTGTATAACGGTTATCGCAATCAGTACGACATTATGCTGCCGCTGCTGGAGCGTTACGGCTTCATTGGCTGGTACTTTGTGCCGACAGCCTTTGCCAGCGCGCCCGCCGCGGAGCAGCTCAGCTTCGTCGCCAGCCGCACCTTGAAGATCATTCCTAACGAGTACAGCGATGGACGCTATGCCCTGAACTGGGATGAGCTAAGGGTGCTGGACAAAAAGCACGTGGTCGCCTGCCATACGCGCAACCATGCGAAGCTCGCTGACGACCCGGCCTACCTGCAGAACGAAATCGTCGCGCCGCAGACGGACTTCGAGCAGCAACTTGGGCACCGCGTCCGCTCGTTTGCGTGGCTCTCCGGCGCGCCCTATGGCGGTCATCCTGCTTCGGACCGCTTGATCGACGAGGCGCAGTATCACTTCGTCTTTTCCAACTACACCATTCAAAAGGTTCGAGGCGCAGCCGACCGCAAGCAAGGAAAGACCGGCGGCGCCAAGGCATAATGCCAGGAGAGCTGCAGAAGGACAGCAAACGATGAAACTTGTGCGATATGGCGCTCCGGGTGCGGAACGCCCAGGAGTGCTCGATAACGATGGACACCTACGCGACCTTTCCAGTGAAGTGGAAGACATAGCCGGCAATGCCCTGCTTCCCGCTTCGATAAAACGCCTCAACGCTCTGGATGTGACCACCCTGCCCATGGTGGAAGGGGCGCCGCGCCTCGGCCCCTGCGTGGGCGGCACAGGTAAATACATCTGCATCGGGTTGAACTACACCGACCACGCCGCGGAGACGACGATGAAGGTGCCTCCGGAGCCCATCATCTTCATGAAGGCCACCTCGGCCATCATCGGCGCCGACGACGACATCGAGCTTCCCCGCGGCGGAGAGAAGGTGGACTGGGAAGTGGAGCTGGCCGTCGTCATCGGCGCTCCCGCAAAGTACGTCAGCGAGGAGCAGGCGCTGGAGCACGTCGCCGGCTACTGCGTTGTCAACGACGTATCCGAGCGCGCCTTTCAGCTCGAACACCAGGGCCAGTGGACAAAGGGCAAATCGCACGACACCTTCGGCCCCATAGGTCCCTACCTTGTGACGGCAGACGCCGTGCCCGACCCGCAAAAGCTTGCGCTGTGGCTCAAGGTGAACGACCGGATGTACCAGAACGACTCCACGGCTTCGATGGTCTACACGGTCCGCTATCTCGTGTCCTACCTGTCGCGCTTTATGACGCTGCAACCCGGCGACATTATCGCGACGGGCACGCCGCCCGGCGTCGGCATGGGACAGAAGCCGCCCATGTTTTTGAAGAGCGGCGATGTGATCACGTTGGGTGTCGAGGGTCTCGGCGAGCAGAAGCAGCGCGTCGTGGGCCAAAGCAATAACTAGGCGCGCCAGGGCACCGATTGCGGAGAACAGGCATGAGCGACAAATCGACACTGCGAAGCCAGCAATGGTTCGGCAAGCAGGACAAGAACGGCTTCTACTATCGCTCGTGGCTGAAGAACCGCGGCCTGCCGCAGGACCAGTTCGACGGCCGGCCCGTGATCGGCATCTGCAACACGTGGTCCGAGCTCACGCCCTGCAACACGCACTTCAAAACCATCGCCGAGCATGTCCGCTGGGGAATCCTCGAGGCCGGCGGCTTCCCGCTCGAGTTCCCCGTGATGTCGCTGGGGGAAACCATGCTGCGGCCCACGGCGATGCTGTATCGCAATCTCGCTGCCATGGAAGTGGAAGAGTCGCTCCGCGCCAATCCGCTGGATGGCGTCGTCCTGCTCATGGGCTGCGACAAGACTACCCCTTCGCTGCTGATGGGCGCCGCCAGCGTGGACGTGCCCACCATCGGCATCTCCGCTGGACCCATGCTGCGCGGTGTGTACAGAGGCACCTACATCGGCTCCGGCACCAACACCATCTCCATGAGCGAACAACTGCGCTCTGGCGAAATCACGCTAGGCGAGTACCACGAGGCGGAAGCGTGCATGCATCGCTCGCATGGCACCTGCATGACGATGGGCACCGCCTCCACCATGGCGTGCCTGGTGGAAGCACTGGGCATTTCGCTGCCTGGCAACGCCGCCATTCCGGCGGTGGACGCGCGACGCAACCTGCTCGCGCGAGAGTCCGGCCGCCGCATTGTCGACATGGTTCGTCAGGACATCGTCATGTCGAAGATCATCATCCGCGAGTCGCTGGAGAATGCCATCCGCACCAATGCGGGCATCGGCGGCTCTACCAATGCGGTCATCCATCTGATCGCGCTGGCGCGTCGCATGGAACTCGACCTCAACCTCGATGACTGGGATGAACTTGGCCGCGGAGTTCCCTGCCTGCTCAACATCATGCCGCAGGGAAACTTCCTCATGGAGGATTTTTTTGAGGCCGGCGGGCTGCCGGCAATCTTGCGCGAGCTCGTCGAACATGGCTTGCTGCACGAGAACGCTCTCACCGTGAACGGCAAGTCCATCGGCGAGAACAACCGCCAGGCCCCCTGCTGGAACCGGGATGTGATCCATCCCTTCGATCAGCCGTTCAAGCCAGTGGGCGGGATCGCCGTGCTTAGAGGGAACCTCGCGCCCAGCGGCGCTGTGCTCAAGCCTTCCGCCGCGTCGCCCTCGCTTACCAGGCACACCGGCCCTGCCGTGGTCTTCGAGTCGATCGAAGACCTGAAGACACGCATCAACGATGACGCGCTCGAGATCGATGAGAACTCCGTAATGGTGCTGAAGAACTGCGGTCCCAAAGGCTATCCGGGCATGGCGGAGGTAGGCAACCTGCCCCTACCGCCCAAACTGCTGAAGCGCGGCATTACAGATATGGTGCGTATCTCCGACGCGCGCATGTCGGGTACGGCGTACGGCACTGTGGTCCTGCATTGTGCTCCGGAAGCCGCGGCCGGCGGTCCGCTCGCGCTGGTACAGAACGGCGACCTGATCTCGCTCGATCTCGAACAGCGTACGCTGCATCTGCACGTAGAAGACGACGAGCTGTCGCGGCGTCGCGATGCATGGGTTCCCGATGTTGCGCCCGCGCCGCGCGGTTACACAAAGCTCTACATCGACCATGTCCTACAAGCGGACGAGGGCGCGGACTTCGACTTCCTCCTCGGCCGCAGCGGCTCGGCTGTGCCGCGCGACAACTTTTAAGGGGGCAGCGTATGTCCTCAGGCGGCTTGATGATCGTGCAAGGCGGCGGCCCCACCTCTGTCTTCAACGCCAGCCTTGCGAGCATCATTCACGAAGCGCAGCAGCAGACGCGCATCACCGGCATTTACGGTGCTCGCTTTGGCATGCAAGGCCTCGCCGCTAACGATGTCATCGAGCTCACCAAGCTCCCGGAGGACGCACTCCAGCGGCTACGATCCAGCCCCGGAGCGGCGCTCGGCTCTTCACGCTTCAAGCCGACCGAAGAAGACCTCGACCGCTGTGTGGCGCACCTTCGCGCGCTCGATACGCGATTCCTGATCTTCCTTGGCGGCAACGGAACGATGGCCGGCGCCCAGGCCTTTCGCGAGTTCTGCACGAGCCGTGAGTACGAGGTGCAGGTGATGGGCGCCCCCAAGACCATCGACAACGACATCTGCGCGACTGACCGCTGCCCTGGCTTCGGCTCCGCAGCGAAGTTCGTTGCGCAGTCCACGATGGATCTCGCCATGGATCTTCGCTCCCTGCCGCAGCCGGTCTCCATCTTCGAAACACTGGGCCGCGATGTTGGCTGGCTATCGGCCTCTTCCCTGCTCGCCAAGCGAGACGAAGAGGACGCGCCGCACGTTATCTGCGTGCCCGAACTCCCCTTTGTACTCGATGACTTTCTGGCGCGTATTGAGCGAGCCGTCACGCGTACCGGTTGGGCGCTTGCCGTCGTTTCAGAGGGAACCTGCTATGCCGACGGTACTCCGGTCTTCGAGCAGGCGCTGCCTTCGGGTGGCCCAACGCCGCTGCGGCCCTTGATTGGCGGTGTGGCGCAATATCTTTCCGCGCAGGTAGCGCTGCATCTCGGCGTTCGCTGCCGCAGTGAAAAGCCTGGCCTGATCGGCCGTTCGGCTTCGCCGTATGTCTCGAAGCAGGACCGCGCGGATGCCGAGCTAACCGCTCGTGAGTGCGTGCGAGCCCTGGGCAATGGCACCACAGACTTCATGGTTTCGCTGAAGCCCCTTGCAAGCGCAGGGACCGATGCGTTTGAGCTTCTCCCGCTGCGAACCGCGGCAGGGCCACGGCGCGCTCTTCCGGCGGAGTGGCTGCGCTCCGACGGACTCGCCGTCAACCAGCATTTCCTTGAATACCTGAAGCCCATCGCCGGTCCGCTGCACCGGCACGACCGGCCGCTCAGTGAATAGCGATAGGGTCAGCGCTCACATCAGGAGTGAAGCGCAAACGGCCGCACCACACGTGTGACCTGTCCATCCGGACTGGGATTGTCCGGGTCAACGCCTGCTTCCACACTGTGCGCGTACGCCAGCAACTGCGCAAAGACTACCTCGAACGGCGCTCGCAAGCAGTCGGGCAGAGACGGAGCCAACGCCGGCACCTGCCAACGGTGCGGCAGGTTCGTTCCGCGCCCCGCGTCCATGATGCAAACGTTGCGCACTCCCCGCATCGCGAACTCGCGCACCAGATCGTCTTCATACTTGCGCTTCAGCGGATCGGTGGAAAGAAGGCAGAGGATCGGCGTGTCCTCGCGCAACACGCTGATCGGCCCATGACGAAAGCCAAGGAAGCTTTCCGCCATTCCAAGCGTCTCGCCGGCGGTCAGTTCCAGAGACTTCAGCGTCAGCTCCCGCGTGAGCCCGTGCATGGAAGAAGACAGCACCACAAAGCGATTAGCGCCCTGTTCGGCAATCTCTGTGGCCGTCGCGAACATGTCTTCCAGATACTCACGCGCGTTCGCGGAGATGGAGGAGACATGCTGCTGCAGTACCGCGAAGTGCCGCAGCGCCATGCCCGCAAGCGTAAGGTTCGAGAAGGAGCTCGTCATCGCCAAGCTGCGGTCGTTGGTCCGGCCGTCGAGAGCGAGCACAGTCACCCCGGCAAGCCCCGTCAGCCTGCTTTCCGAGTTACACGTGATCGCGAGGTGCTCCACCCGCGGAAACAACGCCTGCATCCGCTCGACGACACCGGCGCTCTCCGGACTATTGCCGGACCGTGCCAGTGAGATCAGCAGGCCACCCTCACTCCATCGGGGAACGCGGTCTTCGATCTCTTCCGGCGCAAGCAGCAGCAGATCGGTGGTCGCAATCGCGTATCCTCCCGGCCCGGCCTCGGCAGCGCACTGGGCGGCGTAGGCTGAGGTGCCGGCACCGGTGAAGACGACCCGGCTCCAGTCGCGCTGCCCACCGTCGAGAAACGCCTTCACCCGCTGCAGCGTGTCCGGCCACAAATCCGGCTGCTGTGCAATCTCCTGCAACAGCAGGCTCGTCTGCGGGTATCTGTTTACCGCCGGTGGTGACATGGTGTTCCCTTCACAAGGTTTGCGCGGTTCGAGACGAATTGCTCCCCAGGACGGCCGCAGAAGACCCAACGAAATCCCGCCCCCAGGAGTTCGACACAGGTGCGGCGCGGTGCTGATCAGAAGTAGAGCTTACCGGCCAACTGGATTTGCCTGTTCCCGTTCGCGCCGTCTCGCAGGGTCGTGATCTGGCCGAAGCTCGCCGGAGTCGCCAGACTCGTCGTGGAGGGGTTCGAGAAGTTCGGTGTATTGGTCAGGTTGAACGCTTCGGCACGGAACTCCGCAGTAAACCGCTCCCTAATGCGAACGTTCTTGAAGACCGAGAAATCGAGACGGCGGTATGCCGGCCCACGGAACTGCGACGGCGCTCCACCCAGCGGGGAATAGTCGTTCTGACCATTTACCGTGGCGACGGGAGGATTGGTAAACGCCGCCGGATTCAGGAAGTTGTTTACGCGATTGCCCGTGGGGTTCGCCAACGTGTTCGCATATGGATTCACCCCGGGCACCTTGTTTACGAAGCAGCCATACGTCGTGGTTGTCGTGATGGAACAGCGGATGGTTCCCGGCTGTCCATCTTCGACCGTGGCGATCCCGTTCACATCCCAGCCGCCCAGCAGCGAGTCGACGAGGAAGCTGGAGTGATTGAGGAAGTGCCGGCCCTTACCGAACGGCAGCTCATACGTGCCGCTGATGTGTCCCACGCGCGGAATGTCGTAGTCGCACAGACCGTAGTCGCCGTCGATGCCGAAGCCCGGCAAGGTGGCGGCACGGAAGCTGCCGATCGCGGTGGCGTTCAGGAAGTCGCGTCCGTTCGTCAGGCATTTGGAGTAGGTGAAGTTGGCAAGCAGGCTCAAGCCGCCGGAGAAGCGGCGCTCATAGGTGGTCTGCAGGGAGTTGTAGCTGCCATGCGCTTCAAAGCTGGTGTAGTTGCCACCCGTAGCAAAGTCAGGAAACGGAGAGAACGCCAGCGAGTTCTGCCCCGGCCGCAAAATCTGCGCGGGCCGGTTCGGTGCAATGTAGACACCGAGATGCCGCGTCACATTCCCCACATACGCAACCTGAATCGTCTGATTGGTCGAGAACTGGTACTGCGCCGACAGGTTGAAGTTCTGGTTGTACGGGGTCCGGATATGGTAATCCTCACCCTGCACAGAGACGCCCGAAGGGCTTACCTGCGAAGGCGTCAGACTGATGTGCGCGAGCCCATTCTCCAGCGTTCCCGTCGCGCCGTCCGGATACACGATAGGCACATTCGGCGTGTTATTCGTGTAGGTAAGCGCGAACTGGTTGGGGAACGCGCCAAACGTGTACTGCGACGAGTTTTCAAAGCCGCCGTAGAAGATGCCGTAACCGGCACGTAGCGCGATCCGCGATCCGGCCTGGTAGGCCAGACCCACGCGCGGTGCAAAGTTGCCCCACTGCACAGTCTGCAGGCCGGGCTGTTGGGAGCAGACGATGTTTACTTTGTCTTTGGTCGCAGCCGCATAGAACGCTGCGGAGAACTGCGTGTTGCAGTACGCCGAACCGAAGAGGTAGTTCGCGCCGCCGCCCGCGAGCGGCTGGAAGTTCGACTGCTGGCCGCGACGCTCGACGAGAGGACCGAACAAGTCCCAGCGCAAGCCGGCGTTCAGTGTCAAGCTGGGCGTCACCTTGTAGTCCTGCTGATAGTAGGCGCCGTTGTAGGTGCGCTTCATGTCAGTGTTGTTGATGTTCGACGCCTGCACGCTTTCCGCGCCGCCCAGGAAATTGGTGCCGCCCGCGACCGTGGTGGGGATCGGCGTGAGCAGCAATTGTGCGATGCCGGTGTTGCCGGAGGTCTGCGTCGGAACGTCGGTGAAAGCGCCGGCAAATGTGAAGTTGCCGCGCGCCGCGACGGGCTGCAGAACAGAGAAGCGGAGCTTCTGCAGCGTGTATCCAACTTTGATGGTGCTGCGGCCCATGGTCTTCGTCAGGTCGTCAGAGAACTGCAGTACAGTGCTGTACTCCACCGACGGAAGATAGCTGACGCCGCCCAGCAGCATGCTGTTGATGGTGTACCGGCCAAGGCCGCCGTTCACACCGCTCTGCTGCACCCCTTGAATGCCGAAGGACTGCGGGATATCCGACGTGCCGGAATTCGGCTGCAGGCGCGAAGACTCCAGCCGGTTCATGCCCAGGCGGGCTTGATTGATGAGGGTAGAAGAGAAGGTGTGCGTTTCAGCGAGGACCACGCCATATGCCGTGGAAGATGTCGTGCCCTGATTGAAGGAGCCGCCGTCGGCGACGCCTGCAAACGGACCGGGGATGAACTGCGGATTGCGCAGATTACTGAAGCGCGCAAAGGCAGCATCCCCGGCGCGAAACTGGTGGTCGACGCGGGCATCGTAGGAGTTTGAGTTATTCGTTCCCTGGCGGGTGCTTACGTAGTTGTTCAACGTTCCGGCGCTGGTCGCATCCGGGAATAGGTTCAACAGCTTCACCGCGTTGGGGTCGAGCCGGGCGCCTGGAACGATGTTGTTGGTCGTGTCGAATGGCGTACGCGCATAGCCCAGGACCGTACCTGCCGCACTGCTGCCGCAGCCCACGGTGAGCTGCGTAGGAAGATCTGCCACGCCGCAGACCACGGGCCGGGTTGTCGCCGGATCGAAGATCGTGCCGATACGGAACGTCCGGCCTAGGAGGTCCTTTGTGGTGGTCGATTGCAGCAGTTCCGAGAAGTTGGTATAGACGCTGCTGCGCTCCCGCGCGGTTGGCACCGTGGCGTTCACGGTTTGGGCCTGGTCATTGCGCTGACCCTGGTAATCCGCGAAGAAGAAGGTCTTATTCCGGAAGATCGGTCCACCAAACGTGCCGCCGAACTGCTGCTGGCTGAAGTGACCCTTCGCTACACCGGGCTTGGTGAAGTACAGCTTGGAATCGAGGGCATCGTTGCGCACGAAATCCCAGGCGCTGCCATGGAAGCGGTTGGTGCCGGACTTGGTGCTGGCGTTCAGCACAGCGCCCGCGGAGCGGCCGATTTCCGCGCTGTAGTTGCCGGTCTGAATGCGGAACTCCTGAATGGCATCCGGCGGCGGCAGGACCGCATACGAGGTGCCGTTCAGGAAGTCGACCAGATTGGAGTTGTTGTCGATTCCATCCAGCAGGTAGTTGTTCTGCGCGGGCCGGGCGCCATTAGCGGCAAAGGAGCCAGTTGCGCCCATGCCGCGGGTATCCGCCTGGTTCTGCGTCACGCCAGCGGAAAGCTGCGCAAGAAAGGTGAAGTTCCGACCATTCAGCGGAAGGTCAACGATCTTTTTCGCGTCCACAATCTGCCCTACGGAGGCATCCTGTGTCTGCAACTGAGGAGCATCGTCGGTAACGACAATGGTTTGCGCAGCTTCTCCCGGCGCCAGCGAAGCCTCGACCAGCACACGCTGTTGCACTGCAACGGTCACGTTCTTGTGTTCGAAGCGCCCAAATCCAGGCGCGTCCACCGCCACCGTATACACGCCTATCTTCACGGGACTGAACGTGTACTCGCCCTCTCCGTTCGCGGTGACCTTCGTTACCGAACCGGTGTCCTGACCTGTAAGCGTGACCTGCGCATGGGGTATCAGGGCGCCGCTTGCATCACGCACCACGCCCACGACCGAACCGGAATCCACCTGTGCCACAGCGGGCGGGGAGAGCAGAACGGCGGTTGCGAACGCGAGCAGGAACACGCCTCGCTTCACTGCCAGCGTGGAGATTGCGGAAACTGATCTCAACATCGGAAGTACCTCTTCAGGTGAAGTTCAATCGCTGCCGTGACGAAGATCGCCACTCCTCATGAGCACTCAGTCGACGAGCCGTAGCGGGCCGAAGAGCAACGAAACGGAAACAACCGCAACCTTCCTAATACCGAGCGAGGATTGCGAAATAACGAGTCTGCACTGCAACCGCTATGCGGCTGATGAAACGGGGACGAATGCAGCCACATTACTGGACACCCGGCGAGTTATGCAAGCGCTTTCTGAAAATGCTTGCAGAAAGTTGCCATGGACTCGGATAGACGTTTTGGCGCTCACTTTGGAGCACTTCAGTTCTGGGAGCGACGAGGTCCGTCGTGCCTCGGCCAGCCACAGGCTGACGGACGCGACGTGCCCGTCAGCCACAGCCGAGCATTCGGCGAGTTGCGGCCGGCCCATGCACCATGCCTTCAGTTACGCTCGATCGCCGCTTTCGACTTGAGCAGATCTATCTTTTTGCGCAGGTGCAAGGTGCGGGCAGAAGCCGTCGACTTCCGCACAATGAGCTCGGTTTCGAGCACGTACTCGGCGCCGCGGTTCCGCTTGAGTTTGACCATGTGCTCCAGCGCCTTGAACGAAATCTGTCCAAGCTGCTCACGCGGCACGCGGATGGTCGTGAGCGGAGGCCGCGCCAGGAAAGCAAACGAGATGTCGTCAATTCCAACAACAGAGATGTCGTGCGGCACATCGATGCCGGCCTGTTCCAGCGCCACCATAACACCCATCGCGATCAGATCGTTGCCGCAGAAAATCACCGTGGGTGTATTGCGCGAGGAGAGCATCACCTTCACCACCTCCGCGGCAGCGTCCAGGCTGTAGGCGCTGTTCGCGACGGGAGAGTGGCTCAGCCCATACAACTTGAGGCCGTCCACCAGCGCCTTCTGGATGGTGCACGCGGTGCGGTTCGTCACCGGTCCGGCGATCACAGCGGCTCGGCGGTGCCCCAGGGACGCCACGTGCTTGATCGCCTGCTCCAGACCGCGCTCGTAGTTGATTCGAATCGTGCTGACCAGCCGTCCCGGAGCGGCTGTGCTGCTCAGCACCACACCGATGCCCGCACTCGTGAGTGTCTCGATGGCGGAGTCGTCTACGGACGATGTCATGATGGCCACACCCCGGACATCGTTCTCAATCAGCTTGCGAAGAACGGCCTGCGTGCGCTCCTTGCTGTATTCCGTATTCAGCAGCAGCGTGTCGAAGCCACGGTCCCATGCCCGCGACTGAAAGCCGCCAATGATCTCGGAAAAGAACGGGTTGGCAATCTCCGACACCACCAGCCCGAAGAGATCGCTTTTGCCAATAGCGAGCCGGCGCGCATGCAAGTTCCGGTGATACTGCAGCTCGTTCACCGCGCTCATCACACGGCTCGTCGTTTCAGCCGAAATGTAAGGGCTCTTGCTCAGCACACGGGAGACGGTGGCGGAAGAAACACCAGCCCGCTTCGCGACATCCTCCATCGTGTGGGCCATGTATGTCCTTTACGCCTCGGCTTGCAAGCTCACAACTGTTGTACCCGGCGCAGAAGTGGCCCGCAAGCGTAATCCCTGCAGCATCCGGTCGGCGTCAGACGGGGAAAGAATGCTCCCGCAGGAAATCACGTAAAGCACTCCCACCGCGGAAAGCCTCCGTGCCTCCGGCGCCCTGGGTGGAGAACGCACCGGTGATATTGCCCGCCTGCGCACACTCCAGCGGTGGCTTTCCACGCAGGTAGGCCACTAGAAATCCAGCATCGAAGCTATCGCCCGCCCCAATGGTGTCGACCGGCTGCACCTGAATGCCGGGCACATGGTGCACGATCCCACCTATCCGCGCCGAGCAGCCGCGCCTGCCGCGCTTCACAACCATCAGCGGTACTTCCAGCGCGAACTCCGCTATGGCCCTTTCCGGATCCGCCACGCCAGCCATGCGGCAAAGCTCACCCTCATTCGGCAGAAACACGTCCACCCAAGGGAGTAACTCATGGAGCGGCTCACCCCATGTGTTCGCGGGATCATCGTTGGTGTCCAACGAGATGGTCATGCCACCCGCCTTCAGCTCACGAATCAGTTCCACGAGTCCGCTATGCAGTTCGGTCTGCAGGTACAGCGAACACAGGTGAAGGTGGCGAGCCTGCTCCAACGCCTTCCTTTTCAGGTGATTGCAACGCAATGCAGCAATGGCTCCCAGGTAGGTAAGGTTGTGGCGCACAGCGCCGTGTGGCAGCAGGACCGTCACACCGGTCGTCAGGCCTGGATCGACCGTTACACCGGAGAGCTCCACACCAGCCTGCCGCAACCGCTCCAAGGCGATCCGGCCAAAATCATCTTCCCCAACCACTGTGGCGAAGCGCACGCGTAGCCCGAGCATCGCTGCATTGTGCGCCACGATTGCGGAAGAACTGCCCAGCGTGGAAACGAAACCGGTCGCCAGCAGATCACGCTCGACTTCCATCTGCTCGGGCAATCCGTACAGGATGAGGTCGAGGTTCAGCTCTCCAGCGATGGCCAGGTCGAAAGACTTTTGGTTCAGCAAGCAGGTCGCCTTTCCGCAGAGCGCACGGCCCAGCTCAAGCCGTCCAAGCCAACAATCGGCTCAAACTGTGCTCCTCTGCATTTGTACTGCCTGCGGGAACGTGCGCACCGATCAGCAGCGCCTGCCCATACCCGGCGTGCCACACCAGCATGGAAGCCTTCAGGGCCGCCGGCAGACGAAGCAGGTTGATGTAGGTCATGTAGGTGTGCATCTCGGCATCCACCAGCGACCCTGCCGGATCGGCCGGAGGCTCCGCCTTGGGATTGGAAAGCCGTACGTCCATGGAAGCGGCTGCATTCCGCGGCGCGAAATGAGCAAGCACCGTTTGCGGACGAGCCCGCCTCAAGGCCTCACGCACCGACCACTGCACAAAAGTAGTGGAATAAAGCTGCGTCCCTGAGCCCGCCACCAGCACATCCGCCGCGAACGCCTGCAGAACGGGGTCGTCGTCTCCTCCCATCCCCATGTCCCGCCCGCGCATGGCCATCATGGCGGAACGCAGCCCCTCCGGCCCTCCACCCGCACCCTCCGAGCGGGCATGATTCATCAGCTGCAACAGATGGAGACGGGCGGGCCTGAGGTCGTCATACGTCATTCTCACCACCGGCCTGGGCGTGGGCCAGCCGGAGCTGTGGCCCCCGGAAATCAACCAGTGCGCATATGCCTGCGGGGAAGCCTGCAACCGCTTCTCCATCCACGCTTCCAACTGCTGCGGTGCATCGGCGCCGCTCACCCGGGGGTACAGCGTGCCGGCCGGACGCAAGCGGCGAAACAGCTCCGGCGCTTCGCCGGTGGACCGCAGTGCCGCATCGAACACGACCACCACGCAGCGCGGAACGTCCGCGCGTTCTTCCGGCTCCGGCGGCACCATCAGCTGCGCGGCCTGCCGAAACGCAGCAATCTGCCCGCTGCTCCACATTACCGCGGTAAACGCTTCCGCATCCCCTGAAGGCTCAGCTTCCCCGCTCGCCAGCCGTACCTCTACGGGAACGCGCAACGCACGAAAGCTTTCCACGGCCTGCTGCGCGGCCTCTGACCGGGGCGCACGCAGTCTCGCCAGGGTCGACTCGACCTCGCGCCGCTCATGAGGAAACATCACCTCATAGCGGTTCGCCTGCTGCAGCAGGATGGCCGCCAACGGCGCAGGCAGCTCACGCAGCAGCGGCAGCACCGCCATCGCAAAAGAGCTCACCTGACCAGCTCCGTGATGCGCTTCCCGCGCGCATACCGCGGGTCCGCTCCAAGCATCGCGGCTACGGTGGGTGTCAGGTCGATGCTCTCGACAGGCCGTTGCGCGATACTGTTCTGCCGCACCTCCGGTCCCAGCGCCAGCATCCACGTCGTACGCGAAAGCGCATCGCCCGTGCGGTGGTGCTGAAAGCCATTGCCGCCCGCGTCCTCATCGGAATCTCTTCCAAAGTCCGGCAGAATGAGGAGATTAGTCTTGTCCTTGTACTCGGGCTCGCCCTGGATGGTGCGCCACAGTTCAGCACAGATGCGATCACAACGGCGAATCGCATCCACGTACAGTCCAAAGGCGCCAGTATGCGCCACGTCGACATCGTGCAGGGTGATCCAGAGCAGGCTCGGCGCATGCTCCCGCATCACCCGGCGCGCCACAAACAACGAGAGCTCATCCGGACTGCTCAAGGTGCCGGCATGCGCAGCGAAGTCGGCCAGCGACATGCGCAGCATCGCTGCCAGCTGGTCGGGCGGCAACTCCTTCGCCAATGCCGATGGCGCCTGCACCGGAGCTTCATAGTTGTCGGTCAGCAAGTGGGTCAAACCCCCAAACGCCGGAGACCCATCCGGCCGGGCCAGCATGCGTTTCGGCAGCACCACCGTCGCGCCCTGCTGCGCATACATCGCGTTCGAGCTCTGGCCTATCTTGTGGAACCCGTTGCTCGGCGCAATCACCCATGCATCGGTAGCGCTACGACGCGAGCTGGCGCGAGCGTATTCAAAGATGGTCGGATTGACTGGCGATGTGTCCGCGAAGTTGTTGAAGCTTTCATACACGCCGGTGGCCAAGGATGCAGTCGCGACATAGTGCCCCAGTATGCCCTTGTTCATCACCTGCGTAAAGAAGGTTCCCTGCGGCAGAAGCTCATGCAGCAGATGCGGAACGTTCTCCTGCCCTTCGGGGGCAAACGTCTCCTGGTCGCGGGCGCCGCCACCAAACGTCACCACCACTACCTTGCGGCGCGCGAGCGCGGGTGTCGCCGCGTGCTGGGCAAGCATGCTCGTCCCCGAGGTCGCCAATGCAGATCCGCAAAGACCCTGCAGAAACTCGCGGCGGTTGCAGCTCCGTTCGGCGGCGACCTGGTTCAGGAGGGAGTCGATCGACATGATGCTGGCTTTCCGCCCGCCCTTTCATGCGCAAGCTCCGTGCGCCCTTCGCGAAAGGCTGGCCGTGATTTTATGAATCCGGCCTCACCGGGTCAAGGCGGACACAGACGCCGCTCTCGGCTCCCTTCAGGCAGTTCCGCCGTTTCGGGGAGATCGCTGGGCTGTTCTGGGGGTCGTATGCCGCAATCCGAACCTCGGATGTGCACGCCCTCCGCGTGCGAACTGCCCAGATTTCTGCTAAACTGACCTTCGCACGTTGGTCACCCTGGACGCGCCCTGACACGGTGAGGTCTGTTGGTTGGAGTCCAATCGTGCCTTCCACTCCTTCGCTGACGGGCACCGGGGCAGCTCCGCTCCCCTCCGTACCGCGACCTGGAGTTGGGAAATGCGCCACACCAGCGCACAAGTTTGGCAGTTTACGGAGTTTTGAGTCATGGCACAGGTATGTGAGCTTTGCGGCAAAGGGCCGCAGTTCGGCAATAACATTTCTCACGCGCACAACGTCACGCGGCGGCGCTGGAATCCCAACCTGCAGACGGTGAAGGCCGTGGCGAACGGCGTTGCCAAGCGCGTGCGCGTGTGCACGAGCTGCATCAAGGGCGGCAAGATCGTAAAAGGCTAACGACGCAGCACCCAGGCCAGCATCGCAGGCACAGCACAGGAGGGCAAAAGGATGATCGATACCCATCTCATCGTGGAGCAGCTTCGGGTGCGCGGCCATTCGGTTGGCTATGTGACCAAGGTGCCGGACAACGCCGGCGAGTATGAGTTCGAGGTGGACGGCACGTTGCTGACGCTTTCCGAGACTCGCGCCCTGCTCGACGCCGATCAAAAGTCCGAGTAAGCCCGCTCGCCCGACGTGGCGCGCAAGCAATGCCTACAGACTTCCTTCCTCTATCAAGCTCCTGACGGCTCTAGCCTCAGGAGCTTTTGCATGGGGTGTTGCGGGGATACGAACCTTGTTCCGAACAAAAGCCGGAGCAACGCCAGCCGCAACCCCGGCCGGGTAATCAGGGTCTGCGCGCCTGGATCGACGTGGCAGCAGTGCTCCAGGAAGGGCGAGGTTCCGCCGATCCAGCGCACTACGGAGCTTCCCCGTTCGCCCTCGTGCCTCATCAGCAGCGCCCGCATGCTCAGGGCGACAGAGCCGTGCTCGACGGCGACATTGCTTTGCCAGAAGAGGTCGGTAACGCCGGCAGGCCGTCGTACACCGCTCAGCAGGCTCAGCCACTCCCCTTGCGGGCTCTTGAGACCCATAGAGAAGCTGTTCGGTTCCGCGCGCTCCAGAGCCAGCCGGGCCGCTATGGCGTCCTTGCCGTATGGGTGCGTGCAGCGCGAGGCGAGCGCCTCGGTCGCTTCCGCCACCTGGGCAGGGGTAAGCTCCGGGAGAAAAAGCCAGCCGTTCCGCACTGCCCTGCGCAGCTCATGGCGCAGGTTACGGCGCGTGCGGTGGCCTAGGGGCGCAAGCATTTGGGCGAAAGCCGGGGAAAGCCTGGTTTGCCAGAAGGCGGGCATCGGCTCCATTCGACACTGCAGGCGCGGGATACCGTCCGGAGAGTGCTCGCCCGGGAGCACCGCGACAACAGAGCCATCCGGGCCTGCCGGCCTGTGGAGCAACAGCGAAACGCAGCGGCGGGATTGGAACAGTGCGCGAATCCCTTCCGCCAGCCACTCCGCCGCCTGTCCCGGGGGGCAAAGCACCAGGCCTTCGCCCTTGGCATCGCCGCCATAGAGAATGCCGGTGCGAAAGCCGAAAAACGTACGCTCCCGCAGATAGACCGCGGCCCGGAGATCATCGTTTTCATGCAGGAGCAGCAGCCGGTGCGCATATCCACGGGGCGGAGGCACCGCACGCCACCAGTCGGGGGAGAAGGTCATCGCGACCGACGGATCCACCAGGTTGCGCAACCGGGCCAGCTCAGGGCCGAAGCGCTTGAAAGCGGACGCAGGCGAGAGAAGACGCGCGGGTGGCGTGCGTCTCCGGGAAGCGAAGTCGGCGAGCAGGTTGACGCCACGGGGTGGCGCCAGCACTCGGCGGGTAGGCATGGAGCCCTCGGAAAAACGTGCGCAGCGGAGTTGGGTTCGGCGCCAAGCGAATCTTTGTCCGCTTTAGCGCCGCACCGCTACATCTTCAGGCTACCCCAACGGTGTCCCATGGATTGTCAAGAAGTGTAATTACTTCTGCTCCGCCGCAAAGCCCAACGAAGCAGAATTGATGCAGTAGCGCTGCCCGGTGGGGTTGGGGCCATCCGGAAACACATGGCCCAGGTGAGAACCGCAGGCGGCACAGGTCGCTTCCACGCGGCGCATCCCGTAGCTGCGGTCCTCGTGCAAGGCGACCGCGCCGGGCGAGATCGGGTCAAAGAAGCTGGGCCAGCCGGAGCCGGATTCGAACTTGGTGTCGGACTTGAACAGCGGCGCGTTGCAGGCGGCGCAGTGGTACAGGCCATCTGTGTGATTGTTGA
>CAXSHQ010000058.1:0-15995 GCA_964236875.1 uncultured Acidobacteriaceae bacterium
TCTCTCCTTGCGTGCGGGGGTGGAACGCCCTCCCGCCGCGCCCAGTTTGGGCACAGTTGGTTAGAACACGAAGGTGAAAGGCATGTTGCGAAACCATCGGCGTTTTCAGCCGGGCAGCGACTCGCAGGGCGGAGTGAAGCTACTGCGGAGCAGCCGTGCTCGCTGCTCCGCGCGTCAGCGTGATTGGCGCTGCGGTGCCACCCTGCGTCCATGTGCCGGTCAGCATTTGCCGGTCCGGCGAGAAGCTGCCATCGAAGGTCGCGCCGATCTTCGGAAATGCCATGTGCAGGGCATCGCCAGCCCGCGAGACGGTAGGCACAGGGACACCATAGGCGCCCTGCTGAGGTGAATCCAGCGTAGCGCTCAGCTTGCCACTCGTCTCCGCGAAGTGCAGGACTATCGGCAGCTTGCCCGCAGGGATATCCAGAGAACCGGACCAGGCGCCGATAATGGAATCTGCGACACGGCCTGCATCGGTCTTGCTCGCGTTCGCCTTGCCTGCATCCGATTTGCCTGCATCCGCCTTCTCTGCTTTGGACGGCGCTGGGGAACTCACCCGCATGAAGGTGAGCGGAAGCGTCGCGCCTCCTTGCGTCATCTTGCCGATCAGGCTGCCGTCCGTGCTCAGCGTGCCGGTCCAGCTTGCCTTCAACGATTTGGCTGTAAAGGTGAGCGTGGGTGCTTTGAAGGTGATGGTGTCGAGAGGGATTCCGAACGCATTCTGGTCGATGCTGTCCATCGTGCCCTTGAGTGCGTCACCGGTACCTGTGATGTGCAGCGCAAGGTGGATGCCCGGCCCATAGGCGATCTCTCCCTGCCAGTCGCCCGCAACGGGGGACTGCGCTCCAGCTACCGTCGGAAGGGAGAACCCCAACATCAGCAGCAACGGCAAATAAAGGAAGAGCGCTCTCTGCAGTTTCGTCATGTGGAGAGGCTACACCTCGGCGTTGCGTTCAAGGCTGACGATTTGTGATGCTGACGCGGAAGGGCGGCTTGGTTGCCTCGATAGGCTCCTGCGTGTAGGTTGCGGCGTTCTTGTTGGGATCGTAGCCGCGCCATAGCCACTCCAGCGATTGCGCGAACTCCGCGCCGCCTTCATTGTCGGTATGCGGACCTGCACCGAAGCTGAAGTGGAAGTCATAGCCCTTGAGCTTGAGTGCGTTTGCCATGCGGATGTTGGCCATGGGCCAGGAGCCGTACTTCGGGTTCTCCTGGTCGTTGCTGCCGTCCTGCAGCCACACGCGGAGATTGCGATGGTCTTCGCGCAGGATCTTCTCGGGGTAATCCTGCCCGCCATCCGCGTTGGCGGGGTCTTCCTTCCACTGGATGGACGTGAATGACCCGATCCAGCTCAGCACGCGGTTGAACTCGCTGGGGCGCTGCCAGGCTGCATTGAACGAGCAGATGCCGCCGGAGCTCGCACCGGTGATGGCGCGCGAGTAGCCGTCGGTGCGCAGATGATATTGCCGCGCCACCGCAGGCAGCAGTTCTTCCAGGAGAAAGCGCGGATAGCGATCCGAGACGGTGTCGTACTCGGTGGATCGCATGGAGTCCTTGAGCGTGCGTTCCCACTTCTTGCTGTACGCCTCGACGAAGCGGTAGGTCGGTGTACCGGGCGAGCCGCTGATGTCGCCCGGGTTGACGAAGATCGCGATCATCACCGGCAGCTTGTGCTGTGCGATCAGGTTGTCGAGCACGTTGAGCGCCGGGTGGTCGCCCTTGCGGTTCAGATAGCCTTCGCCGTCCTGGAAGATCATCACCGCCGCAGGCGCGTAGAAATCATATTGCGCGGGCACGTAGATCCAGTACTCGCTCACCATGCCGTCGTAGATCCTGCTTTTGAGTGTGAGCTTGGCAGACAGCACGCCGGTGGGCACGCCCGGGTGCTGCAGCTCGTCGCTTCCCAGTGGCGGCGGGGCGGGCGCGGGACCGGAGTTGGGCCCGCCTCGTTGTGCGGGAGCCGCTTGCAAAGGCGTCGCGGGCTGCTGGGCACTCGCGGCAAGGCAGACGAGAGAAGCGATGCATAGCGTACTGAGAGTTCGGTGGAGGGGCTTGGGCATGGCGCGGACAAGTGTACGACGCCTGCTGTCTCCTGCTCTCGTGCACAGGGCACAACGCCTACACTGAAAGGGCGCCCATGGCCGACAGCTTCGCCCAGACCGTCAAGCAGCAGACCGACATCGTGCGCGTGATCGGCGAATACATCAAGCTGCGCAAAAGCGGCGCGAACTGGTCTGCGCTCTGCCCGTTCCATAAAGAAAAGTCGGGGTCGTTTTACCTGTATGCCACCACCGCGAGCTACTACTGCTTCGGCTGCCATGAGCACGGCGATGTCTTCACCTTTGTGATGAAGATGGAGAGCCTGAGCTTTCCTGAAGCTGTGCGCGCCGTCGCGGCGAAGATGGGCATCGCCGCGCCGCAACGGGACTTTTCTCCGCACGAGGCGCGCGAGGCGGGCCTGCGCAAGCAGCTGCTGGAGGTGCAGGAGGCCGCGACGCAGTACTTCCAGCAGAACCTGCGCAGCCCGGAGGCCGCGCGCGCCCGCGAGTACATGACCGGGCGCGGCATCAACGACGAAACCGTGAAGGCGTTCCGCATCGGCTATGCGCCGGAAAGCTTCAACGACATGCGCGAGCGGCTGGGCAACTTCTTTTCCGAAGAGGTGCTGCGCGGGAGCGGACTCTTCTCCAGTAAGGAAGCAGACGACGGCTCAGCAGGCCCGCTGTATGCGCGCTTTCGCCGTCGCGTGACCTTCCCCATCTGCAACGAAGGCGGGAAGCCCATTGCCTTTACGGCGCGTGCGCTGCTGACGACCGATGAAGATCCGAAAGCGGGCGCCAAGTACATCAATTCGCCCGAAACCGCGCTCTATACGAAGGGACAGGTTCTCTTCAATCTCGATAAGGCCAAGAGCGCGATCCGCGAGACCGATAGCGCGATTCTGGTGGAAGGCCAGATGGACTGCATCTCGGTTTATATGGCCGGTATCGGCAACGTGGTGGCGACCAGCGGCACCGCATTTACCGAGCACCAGGCGCGCTTGCTGGGGCGTTTTACCAAGCGCGTCGTGCTGAACTTCGATGGCGATAACGCCGGCATCAACGCCGCCGAAAAGGTGCTCGGCATGCTGGTGGAGGAAGGCTTCGAGGTGCGGTTGGCGATGCTGGAGGGCGGTTTCGATCCGGATAGCTTCATCCGGGAGCATGGCGTGCCGGAGTACGCGGCGCTGCTGCGCTCGGCGGTGCCGTACATGGACTTCCTGACCGAGCGAGCACGCACGCAGTTCGGCACGCGCACGCCGGAAGGCCGCGTGAAGGCGCTGAACTATCTCCTGCCGCACATTCGCCGCATCCCCAACCACATCCTGCGCACACAGGTGGCAAGCGACGCCGCGCAGAAGCTTGGCATCGAGAGCTCCTTGGTCATGCAGGAACTCAAGACCGCCGCCGCGCAACGGCTGGAAAGCGTGGCCGCGCCAAGGCCGCGCGCTGTGGCATCCTGCTCTGTGCACTGGTCCTGCCCGAAGCAGATTCCGCACGGCAGATGGCCGCGAGCGAGTTGGGCGCTCATCCGGAGTGGTTTGAAGGCATGGCTTCCGCTGCAGTGATGGACGCGCTCGTACACGCTCCCGCGCCGGACAACCCGCTGGCTGCGGCACCGGACGAAGCCTCTCGCGCCCTGCTGGCCACTGCGCTGCATCAAGCTGCTGCCGATGAGAGTGAAAATGCGCACGAGAAGCTACATGAGCAGGTCCGCGGTGCGCTGCGTACACTGCATGAACGTCAACTTGAGCGCAGATTACGTGAGCTGCGTGGCATGATCGGCGAAGCACAGCGGCGCGGCGATAATGCCGCGGTGATGCAGCTCGCGCACGAGAAGCTGCAGGCCGAGCGCGAGCTGCGCGGACTGTAGGCAGCAAAGCTGCTAACTTAGCAGCAGGGGTGAGCAATGGCTGTCAAGGACATGACATTTTTGCGGAACGCACCTCTGAATTCATGGCTCGCGCTGAACGATGAGGAGACCGAGGTTTTGGCTGCGGCTCCCACTTTTCAGGAGCTCAACGCCGAGATTCAGGCGAAGGGTCTTCAGAACATTGTCCTTTGGAAAACACCACCTTCTAAAGGCCGTCTCGTCCTCTGATGCGTGTCCGCATCCCTTACACAGTATTGGACGACGGGTTCGGCGGCACTTACGCCACTGTCTTCTGCCGAGTGCAACTAGGTCCTCCTCAAGAGAAGGCTCCGCGCACGGGTGTTCTGCGTGCCGTGCTCGATTCCGGTGCGGGTCGGTGTGTGTTCGATGCGGTGCATGCGAAAGAACTTGGAGTGGATCTGTATTCCGGTCGTCAGGAGATGACGACGGGAATAGGAGGTGAGCTCGTCGTTTGGGTGCACACCGTAAAGCTGTTCTTCGGAGGGATGGTTTTCACGGTCGAAGCCGCATTCCAGGAGGACCTGCCTGTAGCCGGCATCCTCGGTATGGAGGGGTTCTTCGAGCACTTCATTATCACCTTCGACCCGCTCGCGCAGGAGTGCCAGCTCGACCGCATCTACCGGGCATAGCAATCGGCCGGCACTCAGCAATAGTGCTCCAAACGCCGGCCACTTCATCACTGCCTTGTCTGTAAGGACAGCGCCAGTGCGGACCTAAGCCACTCGCGCTGAATACATTGCGCACGAAACCGGGAGGGGGAGGAACCTCCGTCAGCCACGAAAAGCGGAAATCGCGGTACGCTGTTGCTACCGCCATGAACTCTTTTTCGCGACTTGCCCTACTTGCCGCCTCCGTTGCGCTGCCTCTGGGAGCGCAGAAGACCTACACCGCGCAGGATTACGCCCAGGCCGAGAAGTATATGGGCTACAACCTGAACTCGCTCGTGAAGCACACCGTCGGCGGCGTCAGCTATCTGCCGGACGGCCGCGTGTTCTACCGCGTTGCGGATACGAACAGCACTGTCTACATGCTTGCCGACCCGAAGACAGGGCAAACGGCGCAGGCGTTCGACAGCACTAAACTTGCGGCCGCGTTCTCTTCCGCCAGCCGGCGCGGCTATACCGCGCAGCAGCTCGGCATCACCAGCTACAAGCCGGAGGCCAACGGCGGCTTCGCCGTGAGCGCGCGGAGCATTACATTCCACTGCGACGCGGCCGGCACCACCTGCACGCAGGAGGCGCCGGCACCTGGCCGCACGCAGCAGCCACGGCAGCGTCCCAGCGGTCAGCCACCGGCCGGCAACAGCTCCACAGAGACTGGTGGTAACGCGCAGATGGCTGGCCGTGACCAGCCTGCAAACGCCCAGGGCACCCAGGGCGGAACACAGCCCGGCGCTCGACCCGCAGCTGCGCCTGCGCGTCCCGCGGTAGGCCGCAGCCGCGCGCCGTTCGATGTCTCGCCGGATGGCAAGTACGAGGCGTTCATCCGCGACTGGAATCTCTGGGTTCGTGACGTGAAGAGCGGCGACGAAAAGCAGCTCACGACGGACGGCGTCACCGACTTCGGCTACGCCACGGACAACGCCGGGTGGCAGCACTCCGACTCGCCCATCTTGGTGTGGTCGCCCGATTCGAAGATGGTTGCCACCTTCCAGCAGGATCAGCGCAACATCCCGCTGGAGTACAACGTGGAGGTCACCTACCGCCACCCCAAAGTGGAAACCTGGCGCTATCCCTTCCTGGGCGACAAGGAAGTGGTGATGATCTCGCCGGTGGTGATCGATGTGGCGAGCGCGCACATGACCCGGCTGAAGATGGATCCCGAGTTCCATCGCTCCACGCTGTGCGATGACGTGAGCTGCCGCGGCGGCGCCGGCTGGGACGATGTGCAGTGGGCCGAAGATGGCAAGTCGCTGGCGCTGGCCTCGAGCTCGCGCGATCACAAGGACGTGTGGCTGCGTGTGGCGAACACCGGCACCGGCGAAGTTCGCACGGTCTACCATGAGCATGCGCCCACCTACTTCGAGTCCGGCCTGGGCAAAGTGAACTGGCGTTACCTGCCCAAGTCGAACGAGTTCCTGTGGTTTTCGCAAAGGAGCGACTGGGGCCAGATGTACCTATACGACCTGACCACCGGCAAGCTGAAGAACGAAGTCACCCGCGGTGTCGGCACGGTTGCGGAGGTGCTGAATGTGGATCAAACCAATCGCGTGGTCTACTTCACCGCGACCGGCAAGGAGAAGGATCACGACCCCTACTTCTCGCACTTCTACCGCGCCGGCTTCGACGGCACCGGCCAGCAGCTGCTGACGCCGGAGAACGCCGACCACGCCGTGACGCCCTCGCCGGACGGCGCTACCTTCATCGATATCTACTCCACCGTGCAGACGCCGCGCACGGCGGTGCTGCGCTCCAACACCGGCAAGGTGCTCGCCACGCTGGGCACGCAGGACATCAGCGCGCTCCAGGCTTTCGGCTGGCAGCCGCCCACGCCTTTCACCGTGCCTGCGCGCGACGGCAAAACCACGCTGTACGGCTTTATGTGGAAGCCCATGCACATGGATGCGAGCCGCAAGTATCCGCTGATCGACTACGTCTATCCCGGGCCGCAGACGGGCTCGTGCGGATCGCGGTCGTTTGCGGCGAGCGAGCGCGATAACCAGTCGCTGGCGGAACTCGGCTTTGTGGTCGTCTGCATTGACGGCATGGGCACACCGCACCGCTCCAAGAGCTTCCAGGACGCCTATGCAACGACGCCCGCCGACATTGGACTGGATACCATCCCGGACCAGGTTGCGGGTATCCGCGATCTGGCCAAGCGTTACACCTTCATCGACCTGGACCACGTCGGCATCTGGGGACACTCAGGCGGCGGCAACGCCACTGTTGCGGCGATGTTCCGCTTTGCTGACTTCTTCAAAGTGGGCATCGCGGAAAGCGGCAACCACGACAGCCGCGGGTACGAGGACGATTGGCTGGAGAAGTACTCCGGACTGGAGACCATCGGGCCGGACGGCAAGAGCAACTACGACGCACAGGCGAACCAGGACTTCGCGGGCAACCTGAAAGGCCATCTGCTGCTGGCCCACGGTACGTCCGACGACAACGTGCCGCCCAACCTGACGCTGACAGTGGTCGACAGACTGATCAAGGCCAACAAGGACTTCGACCTGATCATGATTCCTAACGCGCATCATGGCTATGGCGAAGCCAGCCAGTACATGATGCGGCGCCGCTGGGACTACTTTGTGCGCTACCTGGCCGGCGGTACGCCACCGCTGAACTACCAGGTGAAGCCGTACGCAGAGGTCGCCCGTGCGCAGTTCGGCGGCCCTGGGGGTACGGAAGGCCCGGACGATCCGGGCGATGACGTGAGCGACGACCAGCAGTAGCAAAGCCGCAAGCAAAAGCCCCCGCCGGTTCTTCTCGGCGAGGGCTTTCGTTGCATGGCGGGTATTATCGCTGACCTTTGTAATCCACGAAGAGCTCCGGGAATTGTTCCTTGAGCGCCGCGATCTTGGGTCGATCGCAGACCGCAATGTAGGAGTTGTTCGGGTTCTTCAGGGCGTAATCCTGGTGGTACTCTTCGCCGCGGTAGAAGCCCTTCAGCGGTGCCACGTCGGTCACGATCTTTGCGGGGTAGATGTGGGCCGCGTCGAGCTGCTGGATGTAGGCATGCGCCAGCCGCGCCTGCTCTGGAGTGGTGAAAAAGATGGACGAGCGATAACTGGTGCCCACGTCGTTGCCCTGCCGGTTCAGCTGGGTCGGATCGTGCGCTACGGAGAAGAACACGCGCAGTAGCCCGCCATACGTGAGCTTCGACGGATCGTAGACGACTTCCACGGACTCCGCATGACCGGTGGTTTCGGTCGTCACCTGATCATAGGTAGCGGTACCGGCTGAGCCGCCCGCATAGCCGACTGTCGTCTTCAGCACGCCTTTCACGCGCTCGAACACGGCCTGCGTGCCCCAGAAGCAGCCACCGGCGAACACAGCCGTAGCTTTGCCGGGCGCATGCGCCAGCGCGTCGTCAGCTTGCGCAGCAGGAATGGGCTTGTGGCGAATAGGTTCCTGCGCGCAGGCGGAAGTGGTGACAAGAACAGAAGCGAGCAGCAGAGCAAAGGGAGTACGCGACATGAACGGACCTCAACCGATTGGATGCACGAGAGGTTCCGGCGAAGCTGCTGCTACATGCAAGCGGCCCTCCGCGCTGCGCATCGGAGGGCCGGACTTGCGTTGCGTTGGAGTGTTTACTTGCCCTGCACAACCCAGCCGTTCGTTGTGTCCACCAGCGTTTGCGTCGCTTGTCCGTTGCCGGCGAGATTCGTCGCCAGTGCGGGGAACTGAGTCTGGGTTTCCTGGGCCTTTGCCCAGTCCGGCGCGCCGCTGAAGCTCCAGTGATAGTTCACGACGGTCGTATTGCCCACGTTGCCGTCGTTCGGCGTTGAACTGTCCAGCGAGCTCACGCTGCGGCTGCCGTAGCAGAAATTGCCATAGCCCGGCTGGTTGGGGTCCGCTGTCCAGGCGCCGTGGCCCTTGTCACTCAGGTCATAGGTGTTTTCCTGCTTGTCGATCAGGCCGAGCAGCTTCTTCTTGTCGGTTGCCACACGGGTCAGCAGCTGCTGGTCGAACAGCGCGTCATACATGCGCGCCTTATCGTCGTGCGTACCCACCTGGACGGGAAACTGGTGCGACTCCGTCCACAGACACGCCGGGTGCGCGGAGTAATAGGAGTCGACGGCCGACTTGTAGTTGACGGAGTGGTCGGCGGTTTTCTTGCAGCCGAGCGGAAGCAGCGAGGCGGCGGCAGCGAGAATTGTGAGCTTGACGGATGTGCGCATGATGTCCTCTTTCGTTGTGTGATGCGGGAATGTCCGGTGGGGTGTGATGTCCCGGTTAGATACCCTTGGAAAGATGAGCTATGTGGGCCGCATGGCGCCTTCGCCGACGGGGCTGCTGCACTTGGGTCATGCGCGCACGTTCGCGGTGGCGCATGACCGCGCCCGCGCAGCCGGGGGCATGCTGTGGCTACGCGACGAGGACCTGGACGGGCAGCGCTCGCGGGCTGAGTTAGCCGTGGCCATGCGTGAAGACCTGCTGTGGCTGGGCCTCGGCTGGGATCGTGAGGTGCGCCAATCGGAGCGGCTCCCGGCGTATCGGGCAGCGATGGAAGCACTGCTGGCGAAGGGTGCGGTCTTCCCGTGCACGTGCAGCCGCCGCGATCTTCAGCAGGCGCTGACCGCGCCGCATGAGGACAGCGACGACGAGCCGGTCTACAGCGGCCGCTGCCGTCACAACATGCGTGTGGCCGACGAGCTTGCGCCAGGCACGAACTACCGCTTTCGTGTGCCGGATGGTGAGGTTATCGCGTTCATGGATGAGCATGCCGGGCCGCAGCGCTTTGTGGCGGGATGCAGCGTGGGAAGCGACTTCGGGGACTTCCTGGTCTGGCGCAAGGACGGCCTGCCCAGCTATCAGCTTGCCTGCGTGGTGGACGATGCGTGGCAGGGCATCACGGAGGTGGTGCGCGGGCGCGACCTGCTCAAGTCCACGGCAAGGCAGATCCTGCTACAGCGCGCTCTGGGCCTGCCGACGCCACGGTACTTCCACTGCGAGCTGATGCGCGACGCCGCGGGTGTTCGCCTCGCCAAGCGCCACGATGCGCTAAGCTTGCGCGCGCTGCGAGAACGAGGCCTAACTCCGGAGCAGGTACGCGCGATATTCTGAAGAGAATCCGGCCTCCCGTTCCCGAGAGCAAAGGCCATCCGCAGGCGTCTAAGCGGCAGTAGTTCTCCATCTCGACTGCAGGAGTGCGTCATGCGCCTCGTTCCTTCCCTTGTTCGTTTCATAGCTCGCCTTCTTCTTCTGCCGGCCTTGATGTCCGCCCTGAGCCTCTCGGCCCAGACGCTGAAGATCAGTAAGGACAACCGCACGCTTTCGGTCACGGCCAGCGATCACGCCGAATCGGACCCTGATGTGGCCGACGTGCACATCGGCTTTACGGCGTACGGCTCGGACCTGGCGGAGGCGTACCGAAACGGCTCGCAGCTTTCGGCTGCGGTGATGAAGACACGCAAAGGCGAAATACAGCGTGACGCAGAGCTGGATCGTGAGTGTGGACCCGAAGAACGCTGCCGTGGTGCTGGACGCCGCGGTACAGGTAGGCGCCAACGACAGCGGCCAGATCGACTGGCGCATGAAGAGCAGCGTAGCGCTCGATGCCGAGGCCATTCGCCGCGCCACGGTACGGGCAAAGGCAATGGCCGAGTCCCTGGCGAGCGCTTCGGGCGTGACGCTTGGAGCGCCTGTTTACGCCACGAACTCGGTCTCGGGTGAACTGCTGTTGAGCGGCAACATGGCGCTGAACAAGCTATCTCCCGGCTTCGCGAGAGGCTATGCGGATGTGCAAACCGCACCTCTTTCAGTCGAACCTCAGCGCGTGGACCGCACCGCCACGGTCCAGATCATCTACGCCTTGCAGTAGTGACCCGCTTACATGGGGTGAATGTCGTACTCGACCATGTACTTCGCCATCAGGTCGCGGTGGTCGTTAAGAAACCCAACGTAATCCTGGGCCACGCCCTGATCGGGGTTATCGAGCAGGACCCAGCAGCCGAGCATCCCTTTGCTATCGAGCTCGAGCAGCAGCTTCGTGGAGGTGCTCAGCTTGTTTGATGGAATCTTCTGTTCCTTCGCAACCGACAGCATGGTATGTATGCCGTCCAACTCTTCAGCCAGGGAGTGGCGGTAGGTCTTCTCGTTCGGAAAGGTCTTCTTGAACTTCTCGCCCTGCCAGAGCGCCGAGTTCATGGCGTAGACCAGGTTGATCGACATCTCCGGATCGTCCTTCTTGCCCGTGTCCTGAATTGTGATGTTGATGTTGCCGTTCTTGCCGGGAGTGGCCTGGGCGGGCAGCTTGATGGGCGGCGGCACGAGCCGCATGTGGTTGGCGTCAGCCCATTGCTTGAGCCCCAGACGCGGAGCCCGCTGATAGGGCTGCGCGAGCACTCCCTGGATGAACTCCTGCTCCGCCTTCTGGTGCTCGCCGCTCTTATCCAGCGCATCGCCCCAGTAGCGATAGGCAGTCTCACGGTCCGGGTCGATGGAAATCGCCTTGGAATACCATTCCCCGGCTTCGGGCAAGTGGCCGGCCTTGTATTCGGCATCGCCGGCATAGAGCGCAGCCTCATAGAACTTGGGGTTCACCTCCAATGCTTTCTTGTATGCGGCGAGCGCACCCGGCATGTCGCCGCTGGAGAACGCCTTCTCGGCTTGCTGAAAGTATTCGGAGCCGAGCGGCTTGGGCGCGGGGCTTTCCGCCGTTTCCGCGCTGCCCAGCTTTTCCAGCATGAGCTGCAGCAGGTTGCAGTTGTCGCCCTGCGCCTTGGCGTCAAGCAGGAGCTGCCGTGCGCGGTTGCGGGTCGCGACAGCATTTGTATCCTCACCCGTGTTGACCCGCGCCAACAACGCCAGCGCAAGGTTCTCGTCATACAGCGCGCTCTTGGGGTCATGGCGGTGTAGCTCCTCCAGCAGCGGCAGTGCCGCGATGAAGTTCTGCTGGCCCAGGTAGACCTTCACCTGCTCGGCTTCAGCGCGATAGTCGGCTTCTGTCTTGCCCTGCGAAGCGGCGGCCGGCGCTTGCGCCTCGAAGCATGCCGGAGACGCGCACCCGAGCAGAAGAATGCAACCACGGACAAGCACTTTCATCGAGCACCACCTTTTGCAGACCGTCCGAAAAGCGACCGTCCACCGCGAGCCATGATGCCATAGACACCGCCCAGCGGAAAAAGGCACATGGCCGGATAGGGCAGAACTGGTCTTTCTTCGTCTACTACACTGGTTCTATGCCGATGAACGTTGAGCTGGTCTTCTTCCAGTTCCTGGTGCTTATTTTTGCGTTGAGCGTGCATGAGTGTTCGCACGCCTGGATGGCCTGGCGGCTGGGCGACCCCACCGCCTACATGCTCGGGCGCGTGACGCTGAACCCGATGAAGCAGCTCACGCTGGTCGGCTCGGTTCTCTTCCCGCTTATCGGTATGTTTACCGGCTACCCGCTCATCGGCTGGGCCAAGCCCACGCCGGTCACCACGCGCAACTTCCGCAAATACAAGCGCGACGACATCCTGGTGACCATGGCCGGCCCCTTCTCCAACCTTGGCCTGGCGGTGCTGGCGCTCATCCTCCTGGTGATCGTCAAGCACATTGGCGATGGCGCTACGCTCGTGGGCACAGCCGAAGGCATCGCTTTTCACGATCCCTTTGTCACCTCGGAAGGCCTGTCGGCGATGTTCCCGCTGGTCCTGCTGCTGTACTTCGGCATCATCATCAACGTTGCGCTGTTCCTCTTCAACCTGATTCCTATCCCGCCGCTCGATGGCAGCCATCTGCTCAAGCATGTGCTTCCCTACAAGTGGCAGGACACGTTTCAGAACGCGGGCATGTACGGCATGTTCCTTCTCTACTTCATTACCTGGAGGCTGAATATCCTCGGGGCGATTTACAACCCGGTTCTTGGTGTTTTCGACCGGCTTCTGAACAGCCTCTAGTGCGCCATGGATGCACTCGGCCGGGGCGCGGCGTGTATCCTTAAGGCCTAGCCAATGAGCACCACTCCTACACGATCTTCGACGCCGCGGCCTCGTGTGCTCAGCGGTATGCGCCCCACCGGCCGGCTGCATCTGGGCAACTACATGGGCGCGCTGCGCAACTGGGTGCGGCTCCAGCAGGAGTACGACTGCTTCTTCTTTATCGCCGACTTTCACGCGCTGACTACGGACTACGCCGATCCCGGCCGGATCGTTGAGAACAATCGCGAGATCGCGCTAGACTTTCTTTCCGCCGGCTTGGACCCGGGCCGTTGCGTGATCTTCAAGCAGAGCGACGTGTCCGCGCATGCGGAGCTCCATCTGCTGTTCAGCATGTTCACGCCGCAGCCGTGGCTGGAGCGCGTGCCCACCTACAAGGATCAGCAGGCGCAGCTCGCGGAGAAGGACCTGAACACCTACGGCTTCCTCGGCTATCCGCTGCTGCAGGCTGCCGACATCCTGCTGTACAAGCCGGATTTTGTACCCGTGGGCGCGGATCAGGTGGCGCACGTGGAGCTCACACGCGAGGTCGTGCGCCGCTTCAACTCGCTTTACCCCGGCGACTTCTTCCTCTCGCCGGAAGCCAAGCCATGGGAGCTGGCGGCCATCCTGGAGAAAGCACGCAAGCTCGCGGGCGAGCCCAAGGATTCGCAGCGCACCGACTTCAGCCACCACCAGCTCTTCGAAGCCGCACAACAGACCAAGAAGATCTCTCCTTTCGGCCGATTGGATATCCTGCCGGAACCTCAAGTTCTGCTCACGCCTTCGCCCAAGGTGCCGGGGCTCGACGGCCGCAAGATGTCGAAGAGCTACAACAATCACCTGATGCTTTCCGAGCCGGAAGCCGATCTGCGCGCCAAGCTCAAGGTGATGGTCACCGATCCGGCCCGCGTGCGCCGCGATGATCCCGGCAACCCGGATGTCTGCCCCGTCGGCGACCTGCACAAAGTGTTCTCCGAGGAAGAGAAGATCGCGAAGGTCTACGATGGCTGCACGCATGCGACCATCGGCTGCATCGAGTGCAAGAGCTGGTGCGCGGACTCCATCGTTGCCACCATCGCACCCATCCAGGAGCATCGCCGCGACCTCGAGCGGCGGCCGAGCGTCATTGACGACGTGCTTGCGAACGGCAAGACACGCGCCGCCAAGCGCGCCGGGCAAACGCTGGATGAAGTGAAGCACGCCATGGGGCTGCGCTAGCGATGCCCGACGAGACGTTAAACGGCGAAACATCCGCGCTGCCATCCTCGCCTGAGTCGCTGTCTCCGAAGGACGCGGAGGAAACGAAGCGGACCGAAGAGCAACCGGAGAGACCCACAAGCGAGCCGCCGGTTGCAAACTCAGAGCCGAAGAACGAGGGCGAGCCCTTCACGCTGGCCTCGCCGCAGCCGGCACGCGCGCCTGAGCCAAAGCCGGCGAAAGAAAAGAAGCAGCCCGAAGAAGCCTCGCAGTCCCCGTTCGTCATCACCGTCGGCCAGGTGTATGACGGTCCCTTCGATCTCCTGCTCGACCTGATCCGCCGCCAGAACATCGACATCTACGACATACCCATCGCGAAGATCACCGCGCAGTTCCTGGAGTACACGCGGCACCTGCAGCAGACCGATGTGGACTCCGCCGGCGAGTTCGTTTACACAGCTTCGCTGCTCATCCATATCAAATCCAAAACGTTGCTGCCACGCGATCCGCTCGCGGTGAACGCGGGCGCCGATGAAGATCCCCGACGTGAGCTGGTCGAGCGCCTGCTGGAGCATGAGCGCTTCAAGGCAGCCGCGCAGATGCTTCTGCAGAAACAGCAGGTGGAAGACGCCACATGGTCCAAGCCCGGACTCAGGAACTTCCTCAGGGACGAAGGCTCCGATTCCATCGACAGCGAGCGCGAGATTGCCGCGGACACCGTCGACCTCGTTCGCGTCTTTCAGGACATCCTGCAGCGCCTGCGTGAGCGGCCCGTCCACTCCATCGACGAGGACTCCGTCACGGTCGCGCAGATGATCGACTATGTAAAGCGCCGGCTGCTGATGGAAGACAAGCCGGTAAGCCTGCGGCGCATGCTGCACAATACGGCGTCAGAACGCGCTCTCATCTGCACCTTCCTGGCGCTGCTGGAGCTGGTGCGCCTGCAGGCGGTCCTGCTGCGCCAGCCTGAGCAGATGGGCGACATCCTTGTGAAGAAGACGGAAGGCTTCGAGCAGGTCATGAGCGAGACCGCGCAGGTACGCGACGACTGGGCTTAAGAAGGCTCGTGACCAAATCGCTGGATTACCTTCGTACGGCTGGGTCCCACAAAAGTGGTAGCCGCTTTCGATTCCATATGGGGTCATGCACAAATTTAGTAGTTAGTCTTGACGCATTCGTAAAGGTCTTAGGAGTTGCGCGTTGCGAAAGCACTGTTTCCTGGCTGCCCTGCTGCTCACATTGGTCTTCACTCTTGCCGGCTGCGGTGACCCAGGCGTCATTTACAGCACACCGCATGTGTACCTGTCTGGATATGTGACGACGGGCGTTGCGGTCCGGGCGACCTACTGGCGGGACACCGTTCCCGTCACCCTGGACACGACGGACGATGCCTCCGTGGCGAACGCCGTCGCTGTCTCCGGCACGGACGTCTACGCGGCAGGCTCGTTCAGTAACGGCGGTGGCAACAGTACAGTCACGCTCTGGAAGAACGGCGTCGCCAACCGGCTTACCGACGGCACGAAGAATGGCGCAGCCTTCGGCATCGCTCTGGCCGGTTCCGATGTGTATGTTTCCGGCAGCGTGGGCACTCTGGGGAACTACTACAGCTACACCGCGACCTACTGGAAGAACGGCACCGCCGTCGCGCTACCTTCGGGCTCGCTGGGTGCGGGCACCTATGGCATGGCCGTCTCCGGCAACGATGTATACGTCGTGGGCTGGACATACAAATCGTCCCCGTTGTACGGCGTTCCGATCACGATCGGAACCTTGTGGAAGAACGGCGTGCCCACGTTCCTGACCGATACTTCGCGGAGTTCGATGGGCAACGGGCTCTTCGTTTCCGGCTCGGACGTGTACGTGGCCGGCTACGTGGCGGACCAGGATGGGAACAACCGGCAGGCTGTGTACTGGAAGAATGGCGTCCAGGTCACATTGCCCAGCGTCGCCATGAGCACCGGGGCTGATGCCAATGGCATCGCGGTGTCGGGCATGGACGTCTACGTCAGCGGCGATGTCATCAAGAGCGGCTCGATGGGAAGCTCCGCCGGGTTCTGGAAGAATGGAACCTTCACAGAAGTGACAGGCAATGACACAGGGCCGCTTGCTGTCTCCGGAACGGATGTCTTCATGGGCGGCCAGAACTTCACGCGTTACCTGAGCAACGGCAAGCTGGACCCCGATGTCGGCGCGTGGCAGGGTGCGACTTCGTACTCCAACGGAGTAGCTATGCCGTTAGCTCCGAATGCCTTGACTTCCGGCGTTTTCGGGATCGCTCTCGCCTACTAAATGCCTGCAA
>CAXSHQ010000058.1:16005-17406 GCA_964236875.1 uncultured Acidobacteriaceae bacterium
GCAAAAAGGACGAGCGCGCCTGAGGGCGCGCTCGTTTCGTTTGGGTTTCTGAACTACTTCGCTGCGGTCTCGATCTCCGCCAGTTCATCCTTGCTGAACTCGATCTCCGCTGCCTTCATGTTCTCTTCCAGGTGCGCCACACTCGACGTGCCTGGAATGGGCAGCATCACCGGGCTGCGTTGCAGCAGCCATGCCAGCGACACCTGCGCGACCGTCGCATTGTGCTTCTTTGCGATCTCATCCAGCTTGCCGCCGGGCTGTGCCAGCTTGCCCGCCGCCACCGGAAACCAAGGAATGAAGGCGATGTTGTTCTTCTCGCAGTACTCGAGCGTGTCCTCATGCTTGCGGTTGCCGACGTTGTATTCGTTCTGCACGCTGACGATCTCTACCGTCTTGCGCGCTTCCTCGATTTCGTGCGGCTTCACTTCGCTCAGGCCGATGTGTTTGATCTTGCCCTGTCCCTGCAGCTTCTTCACCGCGCCCAGCGACTCCGCTACCGGCACCTTCGGGTCAATGCGATGAAGCTGCCACAGCGCGATCTGCTCCGTGCGCAGAAAGCGCAGGCTCATCTCCACCTGCTGAGTCAGGTACTCCGGACGGCCCACCGGCAGCCACTTGTTCGGCCCCTGCCGTGTCAGTCCGCCTTTGGTCGCGATCACCAGCCCTTGCGGGTACGGCACCAGTGCTTCGCCGATCAGCTGCTCACTGACGTCAGGACCGTAAGCGTCTGCCGTATCGATGAAGTTCACGCCCAACTCCACCGTGCGTTTGAGCACCTGCGTGGCGGCCTCGCGGTCTTTCGGCTCACCCCATACACCTTCACCGGTCAGGCGCATCGCGCCAAAGCCCAGCCGGTTTACTTCCAGATTGCCGCCGATGCGGAACGTCTTCTCTACTGCCATCTCTGTTCTCCCTGCCTGCGTTTGCCTTCACTTCTTTCGATGCACACGTCTCAGAAGGGACGCCGCAGCCGCAGAGCGCACCTTCAGGAAAGGAAAGCGATGCCGCTGCAATGTGAGGCTCACAGGAGCGATGCAGTCGTGCGAATCCTCACGCTTCGCCCAGCACTCGCTCATACGTGACAGCGGTCGCTTCGTCGAAGCACACAAACTCCACCAACTCCACGCCGCATGCCTCCGCCATCTCGCGGCAGGTAGCCACAGCAATCTGCGCGGCGAGCCCCTTCGGATAGTGGTAGATGCCGGTCGAGATCGCCGGAAACGCGATGCTTGTCGCCCCATGGTCGCGCGCCAGTTCCAGGCAGTGGCGGTAGCAGCTTGCAAGCTTCTCCGACTCCCCGCGCGTGCCGCCGTTCCAAACCGGGCCCACGGCATGGAACACCCACTTGGCCGGCAGCCGAAAGCCCGGTGTGGCCTTGGCATCGCCCGTTGCGCAGCCGTG
>CAXSHQ010000059.1:0-8526 GCA_964236875.1 uncultured Acidobacteriaceae bacterium
AGATCCGCCGTTGTACACCGCACTCGGCGCACTCAGCGTGATCGCTGGCGTCAGCTTCGCGACCACCAGGGTAACGGTTGCAGAGGTAGCGGCGGCGAAGTTGCTGTCGCCGGTAAAGCTGGCCTGCAGCGTGTGCGTACCGGCTGGCAGGGTTGGGAGCGAAGCGACAGCTGTGAAGTAGCTGTAGCTCGCCTGGTATGCAAGCGTTCCTGTCCCGATGGTTGTGCCGCCGTCCGTAAACGTTACCGTCGTGGGCGGAGTCACCAGCGGATAGGCCACCGTCGGCGAGCGGCTAAGCCGCGCAGCCAGCGCAACGGTTTGACCGTACGTGGAAGCGACCGGCGCATCCAGAACCAATGACGGGGTGTTCTGGTTGATGGTGATGGATGTGCTGCCTGTGCTTCCCGCGTAGGTGCCGGTGCCTGCGAACGAAGCCGTGATGGTGTGGGCGCCGGCCGTAAAGCCGTTATACCCGGTGTAGCTGGTTCCCAAGACGGTGGTGGTCAGCGTGGCTACGCCAGTGGACGCACTGGAGGTCGCCGAACCGATGCGTATGCCGTTGTCGTAGAACGTGACCGTACCCGCAACTGCCGGGCTTACGGTCGCCGTGATCGGCACCAGGCTGCCCACGTAGTAGGTGGCTGCGGTATACGCCACCGCCGTTGTCGTTGCCGTTCCCGTGCCCACCGTCACAGTTGCCGTACTGGCGGTAGTAGGAGCCGTCCAGTTGTTGTCTCCGTTGTAGGTTGCCGTTACGGTGTTCGCGCCGATTGTCGTAATCGCCGTGGTTGTGAGAGAGGCAATGCCATTCGCGGGCAGGGTGACCGTGCCCAGCATAGTGGCTCCCACGCTGAAGGTTACCGTTCCTGTAGGTTGCGCCGCGAGGCTGTTGAAGCTTGTGGCGATGCTGGTGACAGCGGGCCGCGTCACGCTGTAGTTCAGCGTGACCGACTGCGCGCTGGTGATGTTCGTCGACGAAGCCGTCAGCGCAACGAAGGGCGTACCTTTGGTGACCGGGAAAGAGGTTGTCGTGTTGCTCGCCGAGAAGGTGCTGTCACCGCTGTAGCTCGTCGTCACGACGTAGCTGCCGGGCGCCAGCACGGCAAAGCCGGGATTCAGGTAGTAGGTGCCGTACACCGCGCCCGACTGGAAGGATGTGCCGCCGAAGCCATTCACATTCTGTGTGTCGGTGCCGATCGTGGTGCCGTTCAACGCAATCGAGTATGTCACTGTCCCAGTGGGCTGCGTGACGTTGCCCGAGGTCGCGCCCGCGAGCTGCGTATTGATAAGCGTGAACGCGCCATACGGAACGCTGGTAACACCGGAATAGGTGCTTGTGCCGCTCGTGGAGGTAGGCAGCGTGTAACGCAGCGTGTTAGTAACCGTGCTGGCTTCCTGCGACATGCTGACCGGCACCGAGGCCGAATCACTCGCGGCAAAGGTGCCGTCCCCCTCGTAGTGCACGTGCACGTTGTAGTTACCCGCCGGCAAGCCAGTGATCGTGCCGCTATAGCTGCCACTCGTCAGCGTAAAGCGCAGCTTCTCGCTCGGGTTGGTCGTCTCGGCAATCAGCGAGACATCGCCGGTGGGCGTTCCCGATGCCGTCGTCGGCGCCACCTGCACGGTCAACAACTGCGCGGTGCCATGCGAGATGCCGGAAGCTGGACTCAGAGTGAAGGTGGTGGTGGTCGCCGTAAAGCTCACCGTCGACCAGTTGTTCGCCACGTTGGCGATGTTCACCGATCCGAGCCCGGTGGCCGCGTCGAAGCCGGTGCCCGCATAGAAGCCCAGGCCCGTGATGTCGGCTGCGTTCTGCGGCGAACGGTTATCCCCCGCGACCACGTCGTGGAAGTTGCAGGTGCTCGCCGGGAGCGTCACCGTCGGGCTCGCCGCGGTGCCGTTCACTGCTCTGCAGTTCCCGGCGACGAAGTCGCGATTGGCAAGGGGGTAGTAGTAGAAGTTCGCGTTGCCCTGACGGCCGCCGTTCTTCTGATTGATCAGCGCCTGCACGCTAGCCATCACGGGCGTCGCTACCGAGGTGCCGCCGATCGCGCCAATGCCGTACCCGCTGTTCGTGTTGGAGCACACACCTTCACCGCAGAAGATCGAAGCATCGTGCCCCGAGGCCGCGATAAAGCTGATATCCGGCACCAGGCGATGCAGACCGGTCACGGTGCCGCCGGTGCCGTAGCAGGTACCGCCCACGGTCGCGGAGCAGCTCGGGTCGGTGGTCGAAGAGATGCCCGAACCCACCTGCCACGCCGGACGCGGTGTGTAGATGCTGAGACCGCCGCCCGTTCCCACGATGCCCGAACCCGTCTGCGTCGCCGTGGAAAGTGCGTTGAGGTACGTAGTCGTCAGCGCAGCCTGGCTCCAGGCCGCTTCCGGGATGTAGCTGGTTGCCGTGGTGAAGGTGTATCCCGCAGGCACCGGCGCAGAAACACCGGCGTTCCAGTACTGCGACGGGCCGAAGTCGACGAACATCGTTCCGCCGACCGCAACGTTGTATGCCGACGAGCCGAGGGCGTTCACACCGTAGGCGGTCCCATATGTCGCGGAAGAGGACTGGCATCCGGTCGCGTTGCTGTCGCCGGTAGAGATAAAGACCGTCTGCCCCTGCGCCGCAGCCTGCTGCCAGAGGTTGTTCCAGAAGGCGGTGCCGCTGGCGCCGAAGTTCGGTTCGCAGCCGCCATAGCTCAGCGTAATGATGTCGCCGATGTTGTTGTCCACCGCGTACAGGGCGGCGCCGTTGGTGCCGCCCGAATCGATGTAACGGTCCGGTCCGGAAACCACGAAGATCACCTTGGCGTTGGGCGCCATACCGCCCGCCCACTCCACATCGAGGAAGGCTTCGTCGTCATCGCCATTCAAGCCCGGGTCGTTGCCCAGCACGACGAACGTGGGGTCGTTCTTGGGCAGGCCGAACATGGAGCGGAACTGCTGCACATCGCTCAGGTTGATGTTGCTGCGGCCCAGCACGGCAATGGTTTGGCCCGTGCCGTCGATGCCGGTGCTGAGCAGCGGCGTGCTGTTGAAGATGACCGCCGCGTCGCCCGGTCCGACATAATGGGAGCCGCTGGAAGTCGAGGTATATAGCGGAGCCGCATTCGGCGTGATGTAGTTGTTCGCCGGAATGTTGGTGATGATTTCCTCCGTGTGCTTGCCGTAGGTATACGACTTCGGCTCGAAATCATTGAGCTTGGCCACGCCGCGAACCACGGCGCTCAGCGCCTGCGGGATCGAGATATCGTTGACGTTCGAGATGTGAGCTTCACCATCCACGGTGATGTGATCGAGCTCGGTGTAGAACGCGGCTTCCACCTGGCCGGCCGTACCGGAAAAAGTGATCACCCGGCCGCTCTTGGCGACACTCACCACGGTGAAGCCCGCGTCCTGCAGCCAGGCATTGACCTTGGCGATATCGGCGGGCGCCGCACCGAAGTGCTCGCCAAAGCTTTCCGGCGTAAGCCACTTGTGGAAGTTAGGTGAGGTCTTGTCCTGTTGCTCATCCATCAGCGAACGGAGGGCATACTCCTGCTCGTCACTGGGCGCAAGCATCAGCCGCATGTTGGTGAGCGGAGTGTCGGCGGCCAAGTGGGAACCGATCACGGCACGGTCTGCCACCGCGGGATGGGTTCCGGCCAGCGGAGTCCTCACCGCATTGTTGACGCTGTTCGTAATGCGGACGCTCGGACGTGCCTGCGGGCTGAAACGTTGCGCGACGGCGGCCGCGGACAAAGTCGACAGCAGAAGGAAAGCTGCGGTACGCGTGGAACGGGACATTTTCACCTCAGGAAGCGCCGAATGGGTACAGCCGTGCTTCGGGCAATCTCCGCGTGAGCGCGAAAAGCGGGAACCCGCTCTTCCACTTCGCTGCTTAGACCCAAACAGAAGCTATGCTGTGCTGTGTGGACAGTGTACCCCCACTGGGTAACTCGTGTCCTGACGGGCAGGACCGGCGGCCTGCATGCGGCCCGCGCGCGGCTTCGCGGCCCGCGTGCGGCTTTACTGCGTGGGGCTGGGAAGCAGAAATGGAGAGCAGCACGGCTTCACCGCGGGGTGAAACTCCATCAACTCCGCCCGTACGCCGTCCGGATCATAAAGGTTGACCTGCCACTTGCCGTCGCGGCCGATCTTGGGGTCGGAGTGCTTGCCGGTCAGCCGGTCACCCGCATACAGCAGGTTGTAGCTCTGCTCCATGTTGTGCACGCCGAGCGCGAAGTGGTTGAGCACACCGGCGGTGTCCTGCGACATCGACGCGGGAATGCCGGTCTTCTCCGGCGCCTTCACCATCATGTATTCAATCCAGTCGGAGCCATCGGGCACCTGCATGGAGATCCAGTCAGTAGAGTCCTCCTTGCCGCCGCCGTGCCAGTAGGGCCGAAACCCGAGCAGCCCGATGTAGAACGCGTCTTCCAGAGCACGGTCGTGCACGATGAAGCCCACATGGATGATGTGGTTACTCAGCGCATTCGCCGCCACCTTTAGGCGCGCCCCTCCAGGCTGCACGAACTGGATGCGATTCCCTTCCGGGTCCTTCACCTCGAAGTACGAGGCGCCCTCGCGATCGCGGCTCACCGCCAGAGGCACGGTGACGCCTTGCGCGCCAAGGTACTTCCGCATCGCTTCCGCGTCTGCCGTGTTGAAGCCCGCATGGTCGAAGCGTGACTTGGCGGGAGCATCCGCGGGCAGCGGCAGCACCTCCACATACTGAAGCGGATTGAAGTAGTACCGCGTTCCAGCCGGGCTCTGTGTGTCCGTTCCGTGGAAAGCGCCCAGGTCATGCACGTAGAACTTTTCTGCCTTGGCGGCGTCCGTGGTGTAAACGCTCAGGTGCGAAACGCTTGTGAGTTTCGGCCTCTGCTGTGCGGCCGCGCATGACGTCGGCACCGTCAGCGCCAACAACACCAGGCCCAGGTTCAGGTTCACGTTCAGCTTGCTTCCAGATCGCATCAATGTCCTCCCGGCAAGCGCGCCGCTCAGCCAGCAAGCGGCAAGACCGCGACCGCAGCGCTACTCCCATGCCAATGTGCAAATCTCATGATAAGGATTGCGCGCGGATCCGGCGTTTAACTTGTGATGCCCCCCAAAGTCCTGTTTCCAGCGGTCCTTCTGCCAGTTCCCTGCTCCCCGTCCACCCCTCAGCCCCTGCGCTTTGCCTGGAGACGGCTCACGGCACTGCCGATCTTTTTCGCCATCGCGCTGCTGATCATCGGTTGCGGCGCCGGGAGCGTGAACGCGCCTTCCCTCAGCGGAAACGTGCAGATACAGGGAACGGTGCACGGCGGCCAGCAGCCGGTTACGGCGTCGCTGCTGCAGCTTTATGCGGTAGGCACAACGGGCGATGGATCGTCCGCTACCCCGCTGATCAGCGCCCATCTGACTTCCAGCGACGGTTCCGGGGTACCCAACAGTAACGCCAACCTGGGTAACGCCTTTAACACGCTGCCCTCCGGCGCCTTCACCCTGACCGGCACGTACACCTGCCCTGCCGCGAACACACAGGTCTACCTCACGGCCACGGGCGGCAATCCAGGCTTGTCGGCGGGGTCGAACAATCCGGCGCTGGCCATGATGGCCGCGCTGGGCCGCTGCGGCGATCTTTCCGCCACAACCACCATCCAGATCAATGAGCTGACGACGGTCGGCTCCATTGCGCCGATCGCGCAGTACATGAATGGATATGCAAGCCTGGGCTCCGGCTCCAGCGATGCCACACAATTTGTGGCTGCACTCGACCTGGTGCGCCAGTACACGAACACCTCCACCGGCACGCTGCCGGGGCCGGAACTCGCGCCGGGCTTCTACGCTTCGCAACTGGAAGCGCAAACGCTGGGCGACATCCTGGCGAGCTGCGTCAACTCTGCGGGAGGCGGCCCTTGCACGCAGTTGTTCATCCTCACGACGCCGCCGATCTCCGGTGCTGTCGCGCCCACGGACACCATCGGCGCGGCGATCAACATCATCAAGTACCCCAGCAATAACGTCACGCAGATCTTCAACCTGCTGAGCCCGAGCGCGCCGTTCCAGCCGACGCTTGGAGCGGCGCCTGCCTCCTGGAGCCTGCCGGTGCTGCCGTACGCCGCCACGCCGGTGATCAGCCCTGCGGGAGGCAGCCTGAGCACCGCGCCTACTGTGTCCATCACATCGAGCACGCCGGGCGCGACGATCTACTACACGACCAACGGCAGCACGCCGACGACCTCCACCGTCTACAGCGCACCGTTCAAGCTGACCGGGACGTCGACCGTCAAGGCGCTGGCCGTGGCTGCAGGCTTCGCGGCGAGCGCGGTTGCGAGCGCCAGCTATACGCTGCCGAACGCGGGTATCCCCGCAGCGATCGTCTTCCAATACCCGCCGATTACAACAGTGCAGAGCAGTGGGTTGAACGACATCACGGTGCAGGTGGTGGATGCCTACGGCAATGCTGTCAACCAGACCGGCATCCCCATCACGATACGGCTGGGCGCAAACCCCACCGGCGCAACGCTGAGTGGAACGCTGACACAGGCCACGCAGCGCGGTGGGGCGGCGTACTTCGGCGGCCTGAAGATCAGCGCGCAAGGAACGGGCTACACGTTGATCGCGAGCTCTGCAAGCTACGGCAGCGTCGAAAGCGGTCTGTTCGATCAGGTGGGTCCCTTCATCACGCTTACGCCGAGCAGCGCGCTGGTGGGCATCGGCGCCACCTTGACCGGGACGGTGAAGCTCGCAACGCAGGCTCCCACAGGCGGCATCACCGTCTCCCTGAGCAGCAGTGACAGCACGAAGGTGAGCCTGGATCCTTCCGTCACGATTGCGGCAGGCTTAACGACCGCGTCGTTCAACTACACGGGCGTGGCCGCGGGCGCCAGCACGCTGCGGGCAACGGCGACTGGATACTCCGACGGGACAAGCGACGTGACCGCAACGTCCGCGATGGTGGTGCTGCAACAACCCTCCGGCCTGCAGCCCGGAACCACGGTGCAGCTGCCTGTGACGCTGAACCAGCCGGCTCCGGCGGGCGGCGTGACGGTAACGGTCACCTCCAGCAACACAGCCGTGGCGACGATCAGCGGCACGGCGGTCTTCCCGGCGGGCTCGATTCAGGCAACGACATACCCGTCGATCACAGGGGTGGGCTACGGCACGACGACGCTGAGCGCGACCGCTTCCTCCACGTTTGCGCCTACAACCCTTGCGGTGAGCATTGCGAACACAGTCACGCTCACCGCGAACCTGAATGTCTCCATCTATGGCACGGCAACGGACACGATCACGCTCGGCACGCCCGCGCCCAGCGGCGGCCTTGCATTTACGCTCACTTCGGATGCCACGGTTCTAGTGACGGTGCCCACCACGGTGACCGTCGCGGCCGGTGCCACAACCGCCACCTTCACGGTCACCTCAAAGGGCGCGGTCGGCACCACAACCATCCGCGCCAACCGCACCGGTTTGCCGGAAGCAACGACGACGGTGAAGGTTGCGACCACGATCTACATGACGACGGTCATCACCGGCGCCAAGCTGCAGTCGGTGGGCTCGGTAGGCTTCAGTGGAAACGTTGCGTCGCCGACGGTGGTCACACTGACCAGCAGCGCGCCGGGTGTGCTGCTGGTTTCGCCGGACGCCAACACCGTGGGTTCTACATCCATCAACGTAACCGTGCCAACGGGCACCAGCACGGTCTTCTACTACGTGCAGGGCGTCGCGCCGGGAACCGCGAACGTGACGGCAAGCTCAGACATTGCGTCCGCAAACCTGAGCACGACGATGACGGTGCGGCAGTCGACCGTGACTGTAGCGCCGACACAGACGGGAGTCTTCAGCTCCAACTTCAGCACGACAACCGTGTCCCCGGATACGACGTTCGGCGTGCACCTCGGGCTGGTGAACGGCTCGGCGGTGGATAGCTGCGGCGGCTTCGCGCCGGGCTCCAGCGCGGCTTGCGCTACCTCGCCGCTGCAAACAGTCACGGTCCCACTCACCAACAGCAACGCCGCGGTCGGAACCATCTCGGCCACGAGCGTGACCTTCGCCAACAACAGCCAGACGGCCTCCGCGACCTTCCATCCGCTGACCGCTGGCACGACGACGATCGCGGTGGGAACGCCCACCGGGTTCGCGACGCCTTCGGCCTATTCGAGCATGGTGGCTACCGTGGCCGCACCGACCTTCACCGTCAGCATTGCGCAGCAGTACCTGGGCGTGGGCGTGTATATAGCACAGAATGCAACGCTGACCTCCACTCCCTCCAGCCCCGTTGACGTAACGATGACAAGCAGCAACCCTGCGGCCGTGCTGCTTTCTTCCAGCACAACGGCGATGGGCTCCAGTTCCGTGACATACAACAGCGTGACCGGCACCATTCCCACCACGTACATGCAGGGCGTGGGTACGGGGACGACGACTATCACGTACTCGTCACCGGGATACACCAACTACACCTTCACCGGCTCCGGCAGCATCGGCGGATCGGCCCGCCTGACGAAGTCCGGCACCGGGACGTTGACGCTCAGCAACACCACGGCGAACACCTACGCGGGC
>CAXSHQ010000059.1:8536-10663 GCA_964236875.1 uncultured Acidobacteriaceae bacterium
CACCTTCACCGTGCAGGTAACGCCGGCGGGCCTGGTCTTCAACGGTAGCCTGAATGTGGCCAATACCACCACCGGCTCTCCGAACGGCACGGTCGGCGTGATCCTTGCCGTGTTCACGGATGCCGCCGCGACCACCGTGAAGTTCTACTGCTCCTCCAGCGGGCAAACACTGTGCTCGCTGAATCCGAACGTTTCGCCGCAGTTCACAATCCTCAACTCCAACCCATCGGCTGGCAGCGTGACACCGAACCCGCTGACGCTTCCCACCACAAGCATCGCCACGCTGGCGTTCCAGCCGCTGGCTGCGGGCACAGGCACCCTGACGTTCGACACGATGCCTTCGCCGCTCACGAAGACAACCTACAGCACCTCCGGCAACCTGGCCTTCCAGGTGGCGCAGGCGACCATCACGGCCTACAGCCCCACCACCGGCAACTCGCTGTATGTACCGAGCACCGTCTCGTTGTCGGTTTCGCCGACGAGCACGAACGCCAAAACAATTACGCTGACAAGCAGCAACCCAGCCGTGGCGCTGCTGTCCACGGCTGCCGGCACGGTAGGCCAGGCCAGCATCCAGTTCACCAACGTCACCAACACTTCCCCTTACACCTACTACGTGCAGGGGCAGAGTGTCGGCACGACCACCTTGACGGTGAGCGCGCCGGGATTCGCGACCAGCACCACGACCATCACGGTGCTGCCGAGCGGAGCCTACTTCAACACCGGCACGGCAACGTTCAGCACAGCGGCGTTCGCCACACCGCGCACGCTGACGGTGTATCTGGGACTGCTGAATGCGTCGACGGGCGCGCTCATCACTGCGCCCGCACAACCGTATGTCAACCCTGGCGTTACGATCTCTGTTCCGATCTCGAGCAGCGACACGAACGTGGGCGCCGTCAGTGCGCCCGTTACGATTGCGACCGGCGCTTACTCCGGCACCACAACGTTCGTTCCGAACGATCTGGGGACGACAACAATCGCCATCGTCCAGCCCTCCGGCTTTACGGCCACCACCACTGCGGGCCTCCTGGGCGGCACGGTCACGGTTACGGGCGATCCCTTCAACGTGGACTCCGCCACTATCGGCGAAGGTGTCTACGTGATGAAGTACATCCAGTTGCCCAGTTCAGGCACCTACCCCGTCACAGTTACGGTCACGCTCGACAATCCATCTCTCGCTCGACTTTCAACCAGCGAAACGACGATGGGTGCAAGCGGTCCGCTCACCCTGACCTTCACCAGCGGCACGGGGTCCATCCCGGTCTACATCCAGGGCGTGGCCTCCGGCGACACGACAATCAGCGTATCCGCCAAAGGCTACGCCACGGGCAGGGGTACGGTGCGGGTGCTGAAGACCGGCATCACGCTGGTCTCGGGCGGCATCCCCGCTGGTGTCGACATCAACCTGACCTCCGGCAACACGGCGAACGCCATCGCGGGAGTCGTTTCCCTGCTGGATCCCACCACGCTCACCTGGATGTCTGATTGCAGCCCCAGCCTGGTCTGCAAGCTGAACCCCGGCCAGGGCGGCACCGCAACGCTTACAGCCACCAACCCGGCTATGGCCGCGTTCACCAACCCGCAGCTCGTCTTCAACCCGAGTAGCGGATCCACCAGCACCGCCAGTATTGCGGCGCTGACTTCAGGCGTGACGGACTTCGTCATCAGCCAGCAGCCAGCCGGCTTCTCCACTACCACGACACCGTATAAGCTGGGTGGCCGCATCGTGGTCAACGACGCTACTCACCTGGTGGCGCATGACATCGATACGGCTGTAGGGCTGCAAGTGCAAAGCGCCTATACTCTCAGCGCAACCAACTCTGCATCTCTCAACGCAACCTTTACCGCGACGGTCGCCGATCCAACCGTCGCGGTGGTGTCTACCAGCTACACGACCGTGGGCGGCGCCAGCGTGAGTACTGTTGGTGCGGTCAACTCGTTGAACGCGGGCTTCGTGGTGCAGGGGCTGAAGGCAGGCACGACAACCCTGACCGTCAGCGGCGGCGGCTACACGCCACGCACGGTTACGATCCGGGTCAATCCGGGCGGCTTCGCCCTGAAAGGACTTCCTATCTTCACCAAGGCTACCAACGGCAACACGAATGTGCTGATCACGCCTGCGGT
>CAXSHQ010000059.1:10673-11773 GCA_964236875.1 uncultured Acidobacteriaceae bacterium
CTGAACAGCAACGGGCAATGGATCGCCGATGCCAATGCCACCAACCCCGGCACAGGTACAAGCGTACCGGCTGTGCCGGCAACCAGCTCGAATACGGCGGTAGGCACGGTGGTTACGTCGCCGGTAGTGGTGGGGCAATCGAGCGCGGGCGGAAACATCAGCTTTCACCCGGTTGCGACCGGCACGACGGTGTTGAGCGTGGGGCCGCCAACCGGCTTCAGCCAGGCGACGACGTACAACGCGCTGAACGCCATCGTGCAGTAGAGGCGAAGGGTGCGCAAGCAGACCGCAAGTCGCGGTCTGCCTGCGTGCTCATCCTCAACCTCCCGGTCACGTTACGAGAGCTCGCAAGCTTCTTCCAGGATGCACATATGCCTTGTTCCTTGTGATCTGCTCGATTTAAGCTGGCGGCACTTCCTTTCATTCCTGTCACTGCTGGGGCTGCATGAACGAGCCGGTACAAGACGACGCTGGGCGCTGGGCCGCACTCCGTGTGCTGGTGGAAGACGCTCTGCAGCTACCAGAGGCGGAGCGGCTGGCATTTGTGCAGCGGACCGCAAGCAATCCGTCGCTGCGCGCCGAGGCCGAGCAGCTGTTGGGGTTTCAGGCGGACGCGAGCCGCATGTTCTCGGTGACAGCATCGCGCGAGCAGGCAGTCTCCGGTCTCGAAACTGAGCAGCCGCTGGTTGGCAGCACCCAAGGAAACTACCGTGTGCTGCGGGAGGTGGGGCGCGGTGGCATGGGCGCGGTCTACCTGGCCGAGCGTGCCGATGGCGCCTACGAGCAGCAGGTCGCACTCAAGGTGCTGCGGGAAAGTATCGACAGTCCGGAGATGGCGCGCCGCTTTCGCACGGAGCGCCAGATTCTCGCCGGTCTTACGCATCCCGGCATCGCACGGCTGCTCGATGGCGGTGTGACCGCGGCAGGCCGCCCGTTCCTGGTGCTGGAGTACGTTGCGGGCCGGCCCATCGACCGATACTGCGATGAAGAAGCGCTCGACACGGCCGCACGGCTTGCCGTCTTCCTGCGTGTGGCCGAAGCCGTGCAGGCCGCCCACCAGCAGCTTGTGCTGCACCTGGACCTGAAGCCCGGCAACATTC
>CAXSHQ010000059.1:11871-14720 GCA_964236875.1 uncultured Acidobacteriaceae bacterium
ACCGGAAGCGGCGAGCCGCGGCTGCTGGATTTCGGCATCGCGCGGCTGCTTTCAGGAAATGCTGGCGATGGCGCGCAGGTGGAACCCTCGCTGCTGCTGATGACGCCGCGCTATGCCAGCCCGGAGCAGGCGCAGGGCAAGCCGCTGGGCGTCGGCAGCGATGTGTTCTCGCTGAGTACATTGCTGTATCGCCTGCTGACCGGCGTGCTTCCCTACCCGATCGAGGACGCTTCGCCGCTGGAAGCCGCGCGCATGATCAACGAGAAGGAGCCGCGCCTGCCCAGCGAGGTCGCGCCGCCTGAAATCTCGCCGAAGCTGCGAGGCGATCTCGACCTGATCCTTTTGCAGGGCTTGCGCAAGGACCCGACCCGCCGCTATCGCACGGTCGCCGCGCTGATGGAGGATATCGAGCGGTACCTAGCGTCACGGCCTGTGCTCGCTCACCGCGACAGCTTGCGCTACCGCGCAGCCAAGTTTCTGCGCCGCAACTGGATCGCCTCCGCCGCGACCGCAATGGTGCTGCTGGCGATCACCCTGAGCGTGGTGCTGGTGCTGCGCTCCGCCGCCACGGCACACCGCGAGCGTGCGTCCGCCGAGCGCTCCGCGCACGTCGCCGAGCAGCAGACCGTTGCGGCAGACACGGCGGCTGTCGTTGCGGAACGCGAGCGCAACTCGGCGCAACGCTCTGCCACAGAAGCTGAGCGGCAGCGCGCCACAGCCGAGCGCGAACGCAACAACGCAGAAGCCGCCGAGCGCAATGCAGAGCGTCAACGGATGGCTGCACAGCAATCTGCCACCGAAGCAGAAGCATCGGCAACGGAGGCAAAGAAGCAGCGCGCTACATCGGAGCAGCACCTTGCTGAGATGACGAAGCTTTCTTCCGCGCTGGTCGACAAGTTCGTCCCAGAGCTTTACGAGATTCCGGGAACGCTCGGCGCTCGAACGCGCATGCTCTCCACGCTGTCGACGTACCTGGAAGGCGTCGTGAAGAGCAGCGGCGACAATCCGGAGATTCGCAGCCAGCTCGCCTCCAGCTATTACTCCATGGCCGTGCAGCAGGGCGCCAACGGCGGGCCCAGCCTGAACGATGAAGAAGGCGCGATGCGGTCCTTCCGCGCTGCGCTGGCACTCATGATGCCGGACTACAACCAGCATCCGGATAATGCCAGGGCGGCGTACCGCGTCGCTGTGGTTGAAGAGGCGATGTCCTCTCCGAGCGTCGAGCAGGGACGTCCCCAGGAAGCAATCGACATTCTCAACCGCGCCTGGGCCAGGTTTCAGCCGACGTACAAGGAGGGTCCGAGCCGCCGCTGGCGATCCTTGGCGTACCTGTGTGTACTGCAGGCGTCCAACTACGGTCTCGACGATCAATGGAGCATGCTTGACCCGGACGCGGCGATGGAGTGGGTGGATCGCGGCATCGACGTAATGGACCAGTTGAGCAAGAGCGATCCGGTTCTCGCGAAGACGCATGACTTCCAGAACACGGTTTCTCACCTGCAGTTCATCCGCGGAAACCTGTTGGAAGCATTAGGTCGCGACGCGGAGGCGGCCGCAATTTATGAGCATGAGATTCCTGCGATTGCCGCGCTGCGTTCCGAGCAGGACCTTACGGCCAATATCGGTTGGTGGATGCTTACCCAGCAATATGCGCAAATGCTCATACGCAACGGCGAACTCGCTCATGCGAGCGCAATCTCCGAGCCGATGCGGCCGACCAGACACCGAGCCACGGCGGAGACCGCCGACCCGCTCTGGGATAAGAAGGAAGAAGCGCGGCAGGCCGGATGGATGGCGGAAGTCGACCTCCGCAACGCCCATCTGGAGCAGGGCATGCAGGAGATGAACCTAAGCCTGGCTGCCTCGCGTGAAACGCTCGCGAAGGCGCCCTGGCGCACGTCGTTGATCATCCCGCACCTGCATCACCTGATGCGTTTTGCGGAGAACCCGGGCGTGCCTGCGGCGACACAGCGAGCCATGTACCTGGAGGCCTTGCCCCTGGCTGCGGCGTACACGGCGAAGCATCCGGAGGTGCTGAGCTCACAGGCCGACGAGGCGCAGATTCATGCAGGGCTGGCGCGCATCGCGGCGAAAGACAGCGATGCGAAAACGCAACGCGAGGAGATGGCGAAAGCAGACGCGGCTCTTCGACCGCTGCTCGTCCAACGCCCGCATGTCGCCCAGCTGCATGAAGTCGCACGCCAGTTGGAAGCCCTGCGCCGGCCTTAGCCCGCCGGCGCAACCCGGGCGTCAGCCCGGCGCAGTTCGCGGGTCAGCCACAGTTTGCCCGAAGCCCAATCGCGTGACACTGTCGCGGGGGACACATCGAGAAACTCCGCCGTTTCCTCCACCGTGAGGCCACCAAAGATTCGCAGCTCCGCGACCTGTGCCTGCCGCGCATCGAGAGCGGCCAACCGGTTGAGCACCTCATCCACCACACTGAACAGCAGGATGCTCTGCCCGGCGGGCTCTGCCACATCGTGCAGACAGACGATCGTGATTTCACCACCACGTTTACTGGCCTTGCGACCCTCCGCGTAGGTCGCCAGGATGCGTCGCATCATCTGTGCCGCAAGACCCAACACCTGGGCGCGATTGTTGAAATCCACGCTGTGCTGCGTCGCCATGCGCAGGTACAGCTCATTGACCAGGGCAGTCGGCTGGAGTGTGTGCGAAGCGCGCTCGTTTCGCAGCAGGCTGGACGCCATCTGGCGCAACTGCGGGTAGACGAGCGGCAACACCGCATCCAGACCGTCCTTGCCGCCTCCGCTGTTGGGCCTTGATGCCATCGTTCTGCTTACGGCGAGACGCTCGCGCACGCGCGCGCCGCTGCCCTCCAGCACCCGCCG
>CAXSHQ010000059.1:14730-17215 GCA_964236875.1 uncultured Acidobacteriaceae bacterium
CATTCAGCGGGCGCTGGGAGCCCTCCCACCAAGGTGTCGGGAGATCAGTTGCGAGAGCCGAGCTCTGGAAGCCGGTTGGTGGAAGCAGGTTTACTGTATCTCGTCCATGATCATGCTCTGCGAAACCTTCCAATCCGCTCCGACCTTCACAAGCACTTCCATGTAGTGCGAATGACGATTTCGGATCGACTTCCCCGTTGCCGGATCGACGCGTAGATCGATCGTCTCTTCGCTCCAGACAGTCGCAACGGTGGGCGACAACATGCGGACATCGGTGATCTTCACAGGAACCACTATCTTGGTGTCCCTGAAGGTGGCACGGCTGAAGAGCCGGGTGAGAAACTTCTCGAGATTTTCGCTCCCGTAGAGCCGGACGCCGAAGGGGTTCTGCCAGACCGTGTTTCTGGTGTAGAAACTCACAACGCCATGCGCGTCGTATCGGTCCCAGGCAGCCAACTCCCTCTCTACAGTTCGACGTACAGCTTTCTCGTCGGCGGTTTCAGCCGAAAGCCTGGCTGAGAGAAGGGAACCGATGGCCAAAATCCACAGACTGCGCCTCAACACCGTGTTGAACATTCCGTTCTCCCAGAACTTCGTTTGCCTCTGCCGAATTATAGCTATTGAATAATCATTCGCAATTAAGCTACGATGGCGTTCTACATCACTGCTGCAAAGAGGCCTGATGAACCTTGGGACCAGATCGCCAGACGATGCCACGCTCGAAACAAGCGCCCTAAGCAAACGCTATGGGGATGTTGTCGCGCTTGATGAGGTCAGCATCTCTATCCGGCCCGGCGAGATTCTATGTTTGCTCGGTGCAAACGGCGCCGGCAAAACGACAACGATCAACCTTCTGCTTGGTTTCGCAACTCCATCGTCCGGTTCAGCGCGAGTCTGCGGTCTTGACGTTGTCCAGAAAACCGAGGACGCCCGCAGGTGTATCGGCTATGTACCTGAGGTTGTGGCGCTCTATCCGTCATTGAGTGGAAGGGAGAACATCGACTTCTTCCATCGGCTGAGCGGCAAGCCGGATTTGACGGAAGACTCGTTGCAAGAGCTCCTTTCGCGTCTCAACTTTCCGCTGCATGCCATCGATCGGCGAGCTTCGACTTACTCCAAAGGAATGCGTCAGAAGATTGGACTTGCCATCGCGCTGGGCAAGCAGGCCGTCGCTATTCTGCTTGACGAGCCGCTGTCAGGCCTTGATCCAGCTTCGGCTAACGATCTGGTTCAGGTACTCAGGGATGTTGCCGCGAAGGGTACGGCGCTTCTCATCTCCACCCATGACATTTTTCGTGCAGTCGAACTCGCGACCAGCATAGGGATCATGAGGCACGGCAAGTTGCTTGAGCTCCTCGACCCAAAAGTTCTCAACGGCCAACAACTGGAAAGTATCTATCTCCGCCACATGGCAGAGCGGAGCCTTTAGCCATGCTGCGCACACCCATCATCGCAAAGGACTTTCGGGAGTTTTCCCGTGATCATCGGCTCGTCATCGTCACGCTGGTGATGGTGCTCCTGGCCGTATCGGCTATCGCCGTGCAATGGCATCGCATGCGGGCGGAAGAGAATGTTCGCGAGAGCACGGAAGCGCTGGACCGCCAGACGTGGCTGACCCAGGGCGCGATCAATCCCCACGCTGCCGCTCACTTTTCGTCCTGGGCTTTCCGGCCTGAGACGGCTATGTCGCTTATCGACCCAGGCACTCTCCCCTACTCCGGGTCTGCCATTTGGATGGAAGCTCATGTGCAGGATTTTGCCGAGCTTCGGCCGGTTGAAGATCGAGCGACCGCGTTGGATCTTGGCGAGTTCAGCCTGTCCTGGGTGTCGCAGATCGCAACGCCTTTGATCGTTGCCCTGCTAACTGCCGGCCTGGTCGTACGCGAACGCGAACGCGGGACCCTGAAGATGATCCTTGCTGGAGGCACCAGCATTCGATCGTTTGTGCTGCAGAAGCTGTCCGGTTTGCTGCTGATCGCCGGAGTCGTCGCCACAATCATCGCCACTGCAGGCTGCATTGCGGTCGCCCTTGCGCCTGCCATGTTTCGCGCGGACCAACTGCAGCGCTTCGCTCTGTGGCTTGCTGCCGATGCCGTCTACATCTGCATTGCAGTGTTGCTTTCGATAGCAGTTGGGGTGCACGCGAAGACTGCGTTGGCCGCATCGACGATGCTGCTGGGGCTGTGGGCTGCCGGAACTTTTGTTCTTCCCAAGCTGGCTGCCGGCTTCACGGCGACCATCGCGCAAGAACAACCCGCACAAGCTTTCTGGGCACAGATCGCGGCCGACGAAAAGAACGGCATGGACGGAAATGGGGGAGCGCAAGGCGCAATTGCTTTCCGCGAGAGCGTCCTGCAACGATACGGAGTTACCGATATACGACAGCTTCCAGTCAACTTTGCCGGATTGCGGTTGAATGAGGGAGAACGCGTCAACGCCTACATCTTCGACAAGCGCTATGCGGCAATGCGCAACGTGGAGAGAC
>CAXSHQ010000060.1:0-1090 GCA_964236875.1 uncultured Acidobacteriaceae bacterium
CGGCTTCGGCCACGCGGTCCGGCCATTCGTCGATCTGCCAGTGATTCCAGTCCATCGGAAAGCCGTGAATGCCGACCGCGTCCACATGCTCCATCACGCCCTGCGACGCCATGAGGCGGAGGAAGTCGGTGTCGGCGGAGGAGACCCCGCCCAGGACGATGGGCAGGTCGGGATTCACACGGCGGATAGCCGCCGAGGCGAGCTTGACCATTTCAGCGAAACGGCCCCATCCTGGATCCAGGTGGAAATCCCAGTGCGACAGGTTGTTGGGCTCGTTCCACAAAACAACAGCTTCAACCACGAAAGGACCTCGGGCAGCCGCGGAACAGCGGCAACCTTCAACCTGGAGCGTTGGGGGAAGCAGAGGTCAGACGAGCCGGAGAGCGCAGCCACTCTCCACTCTGGACTGCAGGTAAGTACGTGTTCTAAGTAGAAGCTCGCCGCCGCTTTCTGTCAACCTTTGTAGCTGCATCCTATGTCGATTGTGCAGGATGAAAACGCTCCTGCCTCGCTCCGTGTGCAACTTTGCACAGGCCGTGCACACAGAGGTGACTACCGCAGCAGCAGGTAGATGGCGCACCCGTGGGGCGGCAGCGATACGGTGAGGCTCCTCGGCACCTTGTTCTCCGCGCCGCTCGATACGTCCCGCATGCGCATTCCCTTCGTGTCGCCGGTGAGGCCAAGGCTCACCAACGTGCGGTTCACGCTCATTACAGTTTCTCCCAGATTGAACACGGCCAAGGCGCGGCCCCCGTCGGGCAGCTCCGCAGTCCAGGCCACCAGGTCGCGTTCATGCAGTGACTCGCGGCTGGCGATCGCGGTCTGGTCGATGCGGATCAGGTCGCGGTTGGTCAGCAGGCGTAGCGTGGCGCCGTCGAGCAGCGTGAGGTTTGCTCCAAGAATGAGTGGGCTGCGCGCGAGGGACCAAAGCGCCAGCTGCGTCTGCTGCTCGTTGAACGTGAGCCGTGTAATGCGCGGTCCCGGACCCACGGATGGCGCCGGGGCAAGCTGTCCGATCGGCAGCAGTTCCGCATCCGGCCAGTTGCCGGGACTGGCGTGGGGTGCCCATGAGGCCAGCCGCTCGAACTGG
>CAXSHQ010000060.1:1100-3539 GCA_964236875.1 uncultured Acidobacteriaceae bacterium
CTCTTTACCCCTTGCGGGAAGTGCGAGTCACTGTTCCAGACGTCCCAGATGTCGTCGGAGATCCGCCACATCTGAGCGAGCTCGGAGACTTCCCCCGCATGGCTGAGATTCGTCGGTCCGGGCGAGAGGCTGAGGATCATCGGCCTTCCGCTCTTGTCGATGGCATGCCGGATCTGGCGTATCTCGCTAGCTTTGTAAGGGTGGTCGGAAATGCAGTCGACCTTGAGCAGGTCCACGCCCCACTCGGCGTACTGCTTCAGGAGCGAATCGTACCAGGCCTGCCCTGCCGCGTTGTCGCGCACGCCCCAGTTGGTCGGGTCCCACGGGCAGGCGTCGGCAATGTCCGCCGCGTCCTGCGCGTGGAGCTTCGGGTCGGACGCGAGGGGCGTGTTGATACGGACGCTTTCGCGCGGGATGCCGCGCACGATGTGGATGCCGAACAGCAGGCCCTGCTCATGCACCCAGCGGCCAAGCTCGGCGAAACCATGGTTCGCCTCATCGAGGGTGCTCTGGCCGTCGGTTCGCAGGGGCTTGCCGTGCCCCTGTGCCGAAGGGAAGCGCGAGGGCACGGGCACATACCGCCCGAAGCCGTCGAGCTGGTAGCGCAATTCGGCGGGATGCGGCCTTGCCTCCGGGTTCTGGAAGAACCAGCCCTCATCGATGACGGCGTAACGCCAGCCGACATCCTTCAGCTTGAGGCTCATGGCATCCACGTTGGCGCGGAACTGGCGCTCGGTGATGGTGAGACCGTAGCTGTCCCAGCTGTTCCAGCCCATGGGCGGCGTGGCGGCTAGGTCGGGCTTGACCTGCGCAGGCAGTGTCCGTCCCATGAACAAGCAAAGGAGCCAGCCCGCAACGAGCAGCGCCGTCAGGCGTTCGGTCTTCAGAACTCGTCTCATGCTCGCCTCAGCCTCAGTCCCTAGCGCAGCTTGTAAGCCGCGTCGCTCCACACCAGCTCACGCCGAAGCTGGTGCAGCTTCGTGTCGGAATCGATGCGCACCAGCTCGATGCCTGCGATTTCGGCGAAGTCTTCCATGTGCTCCATTGTGAGCGCCTGCGAGAAGCCGGTGTGGTGCGCGCCGCCCGCGTAGATCCACGCGGCTGCGGCAACCTTCAAACTAGGCTTCGGCAGCCAGAGCGTGCGGGCGACAGGCAGCTTTGGAAACTCCTGCTCGGGGACAACCACGTCGATTTCGCTGACGATCATGCGGAAGCGATTGCCCATGTCTACGATGCTCGCAACAACCCCCGGCCCTGCGGGTGAGGTAAAGACCAGCCGCACCGGGTCCGCCTTGCCGCCGATGCCGAGCGGATGGACCTCCAGCGAAGGCTTGTCGTCGGCGATGCTCGGACAAATTTCCAGCATGTGGGAGCCGAGGACCTTCGCCTGACCGGCGAAGTCGTATGTGTAGTCCTCCATAAAAGACGTGCCGCCGGGCAAGCCGTCGGCCATGACCTTCATGATGCGCACCAGCGCGGAGGTCTTCCAGTCGCCTTCGCCGCCGAAGCCGTAGCCGGAGGCCATCAGCCGCTGCGAGGCAATGCCCGGCAACTGTCCCATGCCATGGAGGTCTTCAAACGTGTCGGTAAATGCGCCGAAGTCGCCTTCCTCCAGGAAGGCGCGAAGGCCGAGCTCGATGCGTGCGGCGACGGCGAGGGAATCGGCACGGTCGTGATCCGTGGCAATCGTGTAGGTGTCGCGATATTCCTGGACGAGCTTGTCGACGTCGGCGTCGGAGAACTGCGCCATGCGGTCGGTGAGGTCGCCAATGCCGTAGCCGTGCACCTCATACCCGAAGACCCGCTGCGCTTCGACCTTGTCGCCTTCGGTCACGGCGACGTTGCGCATGTTGTCGCCGAAGCGGGCGACCTTGAGGTGCTGCGACTCATGCCAGCCCAGCGCCGCGCGTGTCCATGCGCCGATCTCGGCGACCGTCTCGGGATCCTGCCAGAAGCCCACCACGACCTTGCGCGCCAGCCGCAGCCGCGCGCCGATGAAGCCGAACTCGCGGTCGCCGTGCGCGGCCTGGTTCAGGTTCATGAAGTCCATGTCTATGGTGGCGTAGGGCAGCTCGCGATTGAACTGCGTGTGGAGATGAAGGATGGGCTTGCGCAGGGAGGTCAGGCCCGCGATCCACATCTTGGCGGGCGAGAAGGTGTGCATCCAGAGCACCAGGCCGATGCAGTTGTCATCGCTGTTGGCTTCACGACACAGCTTGCTGATGCTGTCGGCGGAAACCATCACCGGCTTGGCGACAACGTTGCTTGGTATCGCGTCCTCGCCAGCCAAAGAAGCGGCGATCTTGCCTGCGTTTTCGGCCACGGTGCCCAGCGGCCCGGGCCCGTAAAGATGCTGACTACCCGTGACAAACCAGAGTTCCAATGTCTTCTTATCGCTCAATGCGAATCTCCTGATTCTTCTGTGGCTGTTATGCGTTT
>CAXSHQ010000060.1:3549-17122 GCA_964236875.1 uncultured Acidobacteriaceae bacterium
CCCGCAGCGCCTTCAGCACATCGTGGAGCGGCTCCGGCGTTGCGCTGCGATCGCCGAAGCTGAAGTACACCCGCCGATACAGCCGATACAACTCTTCGTAGAGCGCCACTGCACCCGGTTCGGGCGTAAACGTCTCATGGCCCGGACACATCTTCGCCTGCGCTTCCTCGACACTGGGAAAAATCCCGGCGGCAACTTGCGCGAAGATGCCGGAGCCGATGCTTGTGGGCGGTGCATCGGGCACCAGCACCGGCTTGTTCAGCACGTTCGCATACACCTGGTTGAGCACGCGGTTGTGCTGCGGGATGCCGCCGGCGTTGATCACGCGCTCGATGGGCACGCCGTGCTCGGCCATGCGCTCCAGGATGATGCGGGTGTGGAACGCCGTGCCTTCGATAGCCGCAAACAGTTCATCCTGCGCGGTGTGGATGAGGTTCCAGCCCAGCGTGATGCCGCCCAGATCGCTGCGCACCAGGACGGTGCGGTCGCCGTTGTCCCAGGTGAGGCGCAGCAGGCCGGTCTGCCCCGGTTTGTAGGCATCAAGGCCCTGCGAAAGCGCCTTCACATCCGTGCCCGCACGTTTGGCGATGGCCTCGAAGATGTCGCCCACCGCCGAGAGCCCGGCCTCGATGCCGGTGTACCGCGGATGCACACTGCCTGGCACAACGCCGCAGACGCCGGGCACCAGGCTGACGTCTTGGCCCATGGCGATGATGCAGGTGGATGTGCCCACCACGTTGACCACGTCGCCTTCACGGCACCCCGCGCCGATAGCGTCCCAGTGGGCGTCGAACGCGCCGACTGGCACGGGGATGCCAGCGCGAAGGCCAAGCTTCTCCGCCCACTCCGCGCTCAGGTGCCCGGCCAGGTGGTCCGAGGTCAGCACCTCACCCGCGAGCTTCTCGCGCACGCCGGCGAGCAGGGGATCGAGCTCGACCAGGAACTCCTCCGGCGGGAAGCCGCCCCAGCGCGGGTTCCAAAGCCATTTGTGGCCCAGCGCGCACACGCTGCGCTTCGCCTGCTTTGGATCGGTGATGCCGCACAGAGTGGCGGCGACCATGTCACAGTGCTCGAAAGCGGAAGCAAAGCGCTCGCGCTGCTCGGGATTGTTCCTCAGCCAATGCAGCAGCTTGGCCCAGCCCCACTCATGCGAGTACACACCGCCGCACCACTCGATAGCTTCCAACTCGCGCTTGTGCGCCAGCGCCGTGATCTCTTCCGCCTCGCGCAGCGCACGATGGTCGCACCACAGGTAGTACTCGTTCAGCGGCTGCATGGCCGCATCCACCGGGATAACGCTCGAGCCGGTCGTGTCGAGAGCAATCGCCTCAACTTGAGAACCGTCGATGCCGGTCTGCTCCAGAACCGCGCGCGTCGCACTGGCGAGCGCCTCCATCTGGTCGAAGTGCGATTGCGTGGCGAAGTCCGGGTCTTCGCGCTTGCGGTGCAAAGGGTAGCCGGCCGAAGCTGTGCCCAGCCGCCCGCGTTCGCTGTCCAGCAGCGTTACCCGCGTACTCAGGGTGCCGAAATCCACGCCAGCTACGATCCGCATGTAGTCTCCTATCGCGTCCCGACTTTACCATCTCGGCACCGTGGAGCACAGGCTGGCATTCTGCTGCGTCCGCAGTGACCGCGCGTTGTAGCCTTATCGGCGTGGCGCCGCGCACACCCAAAGCCGATAACGGCGAACTCCTGGAGATCGATGGACCGGACGGGCCCGTCTCCGTTCGCATCTCTTCACCGGCCAAGCCCTACTTCACGCGGGACGTCCAGCTCACCAAGCTGGATATCGTGCGCTACTTTCTGTCAGTTGCACCGGGAGCACTGAGGGGTATCCAAGACCGGCCCATCGTGCTGAAGCGCTTCGTTGACGGCGCCGAGAAGGAGCCGTTCTACCAAAAGCGTGCGCCCTCCGATCTGCCGCCCTGGATGCGCACCGTGACGCTGAGCTTTCCTTCCGGCCGCACTGCTGAGGAGGTTGTGGTCGACAACGCGCCGGGCCTTGCCTGGATCGTGAACCTCGGCTGCATGGAGCTCCACCCGCATCCGGTCGCCTCTGTCGACCTCGATCATCCCAACGAGCTGCGCGTCGATCTTGACCCCGGCCCCGGCGTGGAGTGGGAAACCGTCCGCGAAGTCGCGCTCGTCGCCCGCGCCGTGCTGGAAGAGCACGGGCTGACGGCCTGGGCCAAGACCTCCGGATCGCGCGGCATGCACATCAATGCGCCGATCCAGCCGCGCTGGAGCTTCACGGAAGTTCGCCGCGCTGCCTTAGCGCTGGCCCGGGAAGTCGAGCGCCGGGCGCCATCGCTCGCTTCCAGCAAATGGTGGAAGGAAGAACGCCACGGCGTGTTCCTGGACTACAACCAGAATGCCAAGGATCGCACCACGGCTTCGGCCTACTCGGTGCGGCCGCTGCCGGATGCGCGCGTCTCGGCACCGCTGCGCTGGGACGAGGTGCTGACCTGCAACCCTGCCGACTTCACCGTGCTCACCGTGCCTGCGCGCTTCGCTGCTATCGGCGACCCGCACGCCGGTATGGATACCGAGCCATCGAACATTGGCTCGCTTGATGCGCTGCTCGACCTCGCGGCCCGTGACGAAGCAGCCGGTCTTGGCGATGCGCCCTGGCCTCCGCACTTCTCCAAGCAGGCCAATGAACCGAAGCGCGTCCAGCCCAGCAAAGCAAGGCCTGAGCCTGAGGGCAGTTCCGACGAGAAGGCGTTCTCGGAGCAGCTCAATGAGGGCTTTGGCGCGCACCGCTTCCGCAGGCAATCGAAGAAGGTGCTGTCGTCGCAGGAAGTTGCGGCAGGGCAGGAGTCGAGCTCTGCCGCGGATGTCAGTGATGCAGGAGAAAGTGCTGCTCCTGCGAAGTCCGCTGCCAAGGGGCGTCGCGCCCCCAAGCACCCGCTTGTGATCGTGGCGCAATCGCCGGACAAGGCAGCCGCTGAAGCCGGGCTCGATCGCTGGCGTGCCGCGCATCCCGATGCCGCAGCTCACCTGGCTGTCGATGACATCCTGGTCGATCGCATGCGTGGCTCGGCATACGTCTGGTACCGCATTCGCGTGAACCTTCGCCACGTTCCTGAAGATCAGCGGCCGCCGCAGGAAACACCCGATCCCGACGACGACCCCACCCGCGCCTGGCGCGAGGGCACAAAGGGAACGGAAGGAGCGGCGTGATCGGTCAGGCTCACAATCTCACCGCGATTCTGCCCTGCAACGACTTGGGAAAGAGTCGCGCTTTCTATGAACGCCTCGGTTTCCAACTCCGTTCCGACTACGGCAATTACGTCCTTCTCGAAGACGGCAAAGGTGCGGAACTCCATCTGAACCAGGTAGAGGAGGGCTGGGTTGTTCCAGGCCGTAATGCCCTCGGCCTGTATCTCTACACTGACGACGTCGACGAGCTCGCAGCGCGCTTCCCCGGAGAGATTCTAGGGCCGCTGGGTAAGCCCGAGGACAAGCCGTGGCGCATGTACGAGTTTGCGCTCTCCGACCCGGACGAAACACTGGTCCGCATCGGACGACCCAGCACAACTAGTTAGATCTGCGCCTCTGCGGCGCGGAGCTTGCTGCTTTCAAGGATCTCGTCGGGCAGCCGCCTGAGCCGCCAGATTCGGAAGACGACAAGGACGAGCGCAGCAAGCATAAAGCCAGCGCAGAACATGTCGAGATCCTCGAACGCAAGGACAAGCAGGAAACCGGCGAGCAGCACGGCGGCCACGACGCGCTCGCGGGTGCTGCCCGCCGTGCGCAGCCACTCGATCACGACGAAGGCGGCGGCCAGCCAGCCGGCGTAGAGGTCGTAGTCCAGCGGGCGTGGGTTGGCAAGGATGCAGAGAACAAGGAGTGCAGGAACCCAGAGGCTCGCGAGTTCGGGCCTGCCACGAAGGCGGCGACCGGCGCAGAACGCCGCCACGATCGCGCCGATCACGAGGCCGTGAACCAGCAGCGATCCTCTCCACTGCATGAACGCGAATCGGCCGGATGTGTGTTCGTGAATCAAGCCGAAGATGCCGAGTCCGTAATCCCGGTGGAGCACGAGCTCGGTCCTGACGCTTTCGCGGAAGCTCGCGTAAAGCTGCGGCGCGAGCAGGCGCTGGAGTCCGTACGCGAGTGCTACTGCTGCCGCGGTGACGGCCGCCTTGAGGACCTGGCGTTGCGCCGCAAGCAAGGGCAGCAGCAGAAACGCGAGGAACGGCGGCTTGATCAAGGCCGAGAGAAATACGGTGACATAGAGAGCCGTCCAGCTTCCACTCACGGTGGCTGCGGCGCAGGAGACCAGCATGCCGGTGAGCAGCAGCACATTCACGTTTCCGGAAAGGGCGGCGTAGAGGCTGTAGAGGTACGGCTCCGCGGTGAAAAGTAGCGCTGCAACCGGCGGCGTGAACCAGCGGCTGTTGCCGGTGGGCTGGCCTCCTGCGATGCAGGACAGCAGCCACGGAGTGACGAAGATGCACAGCAGCGACAGGCCGACGTACGTCCTCCACAGCAGAATGTGAGGCGCGATGCGGGCGAGCCCGGCGGCCGTCTTCAGCACGAGGGGCGAGTAGATGAAGCCGGTCGGGGCGTCGCCGGGAGCGATGCCGTACGCGTCGTGGCCTGCGGCGAAGGCGTTAAGGCCGAGCACATAGTCGTGCGCATCGGAGAAGCGCGCTTTGTGCTGGTTGGAGAGCTTGCCCCAAACCATTGCCACCAGGATAAGCATGGCGGCTGTATACAGAAGCGCAAGCTTGCCGCGGGATGTGTGAAGCCTTTGCACGTCGAGAGCGTACCACGCCCTCCTGGGAGTCCCGTTCGGCTGACCGCGGCTGTTCACGCCCGGGGAGGCGTCGTATTCTTAAGCGCAGGATGCCGTTCCCGACTAAAACCTGCGTTGTCTGTGAAGAGGAGTTCGAACTCCGCCCCGACCATCCCGGCTATGCCAACAAGTGCCGCGAGTGCAACGCGCCGCAGGCGGATACGTCCACCTCGGCGCAGTCCGCGTCTTTTGAAGGCAAGCGCGAAGCCGACGCCGAGCGCCGACGCGTGATCAAGGAAATGCTCTATCCGGGCAAGTAAGCCGCTTCAGGGGCTGGCCTAAGCGGGGATCTGCGCACCATCACGGTATAGGTGCGCCGCTGCCGGGCAGGATGCGTGTGGTGACTTTCATCTTGTGGTAGTCGCTGTAGGCGGCAGAGAACGACCATACGGTCGTGTGGAAGGTTCCGGGATCGCTGGTGGCACGCGAAGTGATCGCGGAAGGCATCCAGAAGGTCTCGTCGTCGAACAGGACCGGCCCATAGTCGACGGAAAGAACTCGCTTGCCTACAACCGGGGATGTATATGCATCCCCGGGAATGATGGCGTGCCGCGGAGCGGTCATTTCGAGGTGCGTGATCTGCATGGATGCGGGATCGATGAAGGCGCGCCCCTGGCTCTTCTCCTGCAGAAGACAGTCAGCGGAGTTTTGAGATGTGAGGGCAGTGGCGAAGCGGATCACGTAAGGCTCGGCTGGCCGCTTTCGATTGACTCGCTGCAGCGTGTAGCTCATACAGGCTGTCTGGCTGAGGGAGACGACCGCAAGGCCACCCTCAAAGGCTCCGCTGAGCACGGTGGGGCCCTTCAAATCCTGTGAACTGGCTGGCTTCCCATCAACGCTTTTGACTTCGCGCGACTCTACAAGAGCAGTTGTGTGGTCTGGATTCAGGGTTCGCTTAAGCCGGAAAACAGAGTCCGTGGTGATGTTCTGCTTACGCTGGCCGGGCTCTACCTTCGAAATGACATGCTCGTCGCAGAAGAGGCTCGGGAGACCGGCATCATAGTGGTTCTGATTGGCTGCGAGACGCTGCAGTATCTCCATCAAGGTGGGCGTTTGCGCACGTTGCGCGAAGGTGGCCAACGGGAACACGAGAGATGCAAGAAGCGAAACGGCCGTTAGCGATGTTCTGAAGCTGGGTGCAATGCACACCGGTATCGCCTTCGTTGCGTCCCCGAGTGAGCTCACCTTCCGAACAGCTCCATCAGCTCCTGTGGCGCGACCACCTCAAGCTGCGCGTACGTGCAGTCCTGCGGCGGCTTGTCCGGACGCCAGCGGCGGAAGTGCGCCAGATGGCGGAAGCGATCGCCCTGCATGTGCTCGTACGTGACCTCCACCACGAGCTCCGGCCGCAGCAGCTCCCAGCTCAGGTCCTTGCCAGCCGACCAGCGGCTCTGCGCGCCGGGCATGCGCGAGCCTCCTGCGTTTGCGCCGCCCCAACCGGCCCACGGATGGCTCTCTGTTGCAGCTTCGCGAAAGGGCGCGAGGAACTCCACGAGCTCGCGCCGTTTGGCTTCGGTAAAGCTCGCGCAGGTGCCCACGTGCTGCAGCTTGCCCGTGTCATCGTAGAGCCCCAGCAGCAGGGAACCGATCAGCGTGTTTTCGCCGCGCTTGTGCCAGCGGAAGCCGGCCACCACGCAGTCGCAGTCGCGTTCATGCTTCACCTTCAGCATGGTGCGCTTGTCGGGCGTGTACGGCCCGTCGAGCCGTTTGGCCATCACACCGTCAAGCCCAGCGCCTTCAAAGCGGCCAAACCAGTCTTCGGCGACTGCACGGTCCGTCGTTGCCGGCGTCACATGCAGCCGGACCTTTCCTCCGCCGTCGCCTGCCGCCGCGGTTGTAGCGTCGGCGCCAGTCGCAGGGCCAAGGATGCTTTCCAAGTGCGCCCGACGCTCCGCAAACGGGCGTTCGCGAAGGTCTTCCTCTTCCACCGCGAGCAGATCGAAAAACACCACCTGCGCGGGTGTCTGTTCCGCCAGCAGCTTGACGCGGGAAGCCGCGGGATGGATTCGCAGGCTCAGTAGGTCGAAGTCCAGGCCCTGTGCTCCGGCTATGACGATCTCGCCATCCAGCACACAGCGGCTGGGAAGCTGTGCAAGCAACGGCTCACGAAGCTCGGGAAAATACCGGTCCAGCGGCTTCGCGTCGCGGCTCTGGATGAGCAGCTCATCCCCGTCGCGAAAGATGATGGCGCGGAAGCCGTCCCATTTCGGCTCGAAGCTCCATGCCTCGCCGGAAGGCAGCGCGTCCACACGTTTGGCCAGCATGGGCAGGATCGGAGAGGGAACCGGGAAGGCCACGCGATCATGTTACATGGGCAACACGGCGCTTTCCGGCACCGGAACAGGCCGCCGGGCACAGCGCCGCGTTCTTCTTCATGGCCCCGGCTCTTCGGGCGGCTCCTCTGGAAGAACTCCGGTGTGCAGAGCATTCTCCACGGTAGCTGCCGTCACGACCGGTTTGGGTTTGTCGCGTGACTCGTCGCCCGGCGGATGGGGTGGCCCTCCGGGTCCGTTCCCGGGTGGTGGAGGAGGGGGCGGTCCATTCGGGTGCTTGTCCTGGCCCAGCTTTGTCAGCCGGTCCAGACTGTCCGGAACCAGTCGTTCGGCAAAGCCTGCCAGGAAAGCCCACACATAAAGCTTGGCGTAATCTTCGGTGCCGGTCGGCAGCGCGCTCCCGGCGAACTCGAACAGGCGCATGCCGGCGTCTTTGTGCGCCACCAGGAGAAAGTTTGGAAACACCGTTCCCTTGAGGATTCCGCCGATAAACATCGACGTAAGGACAACGGCAAAGATGGCGCCTAACAGCGGCGATAGCCAGAGAAAATAGCCAGCGCTGTCGAGCCCGAAGATGCTGATCAGCGGTTCGGTATCGGACGGGATGTTCTGCATGCGGCGCTGAGAGCTGACGAAGCCGCCCACCACGCCGCAATAGACGACGCACAGAATCATCGCGGCAAAGTCCCACTCATGCTTGTGGAACCAGATCAAGGCGAAACACAGCAGCACCGTATACATGACGGTGAGCCAGATACAGCTGACAGTTAGCGATTTCCGGATGTGCTCGCGGATCGGGCTCAACGAGTAGTGCCAATGCAGCAGATCGAGAACCCGCGTCAGATCTGCCTTGAGTAAAGTGAGTTTGGCAGCCGGGCTCGTGTCTTTGGGCGACGGCGGGGAAGACTCAAGGTACTTCGCATACACGTCCGCGCTTGCGGTCAGGCGTAAGCGCTCGCGAAGCACCCAGGCACTGCGCTCGACAATTTCCGGCGGCTGCAGCGAAAAGGTGACACTCTCCAGCAGGAACACGTCGCCCCAGGTCAGCGCGTCGGGATCTTCCTTGGCCTTCTTGATGACCGCATCGGCCCGCGGATCGCCTGTATTCAGCGTCACGTAGACGGCCACGATGTGGTCAAGATAAGACCAGCCGTGTGGCGGAAGGTTGGGTGGGTCACGCAGCTTCAGTCGAATGCCCAGCTTGTGTAGCCATCTCGTGAAACCAGCCATCTCGCACGCTCCGGAAACTCTACGCGGGGCCCGATGAAGGCAGTCGGCCGTTTCGGCTGACTTGTCTGAGTGGAACTTAGCCTGTGAACGGAACCAGCATATATCCATTGCCCATGGATGGGAAGTGTCCATTTCCGCTTCGGGAGCGGAAACGAGGGCACGCGCCCATTTACACTTGTTGGTGGCTCATGAAGACCTTCTACATCGAGACTTTCGGCTGCCAGATGAACGCGCACGACTCCGAAAAGGTGGTCGGCACGCTGCAGCGCGAAGGCTACACCCAGGTGGCCGACGAAGCCGATGCGGGCCTGATCCTCTACAACACCTGCTCCATTCGCGACAAGGCCGAGCAGAAAGTCTTCCACCGCCTGAACGAATACAAGCGCATGCAGGGCGAAGGCAAACGCTTCGCTGTGATCGGCTGCGTGGCGCAGCAGGAGGGCCAGAAGGTCTTCGAGCGCGCGCCCTACGTGAGCATTGTGGCCGGGTCCGCCAGCTACAACAACCTGCCTTCCATGCTGGCCCGCCTGGAAGCCGGCGAAACGCGCATCACCGGCCTGGATGACCGGCAAACCGACCAGACCTTTGATACGGAGTTCACCACCCGCTCCAACCCGCATCGCGCGTACATCACGATCATCGAAGGCTGCGACAAGTTCTGCGCCTACTGCGTAGTGCCTTACACCCGCGGCAAGGAGCGCTCGCGCACCTCTGCCTCAGTGCTTGCCGAAGCCCAGCGTATCGCGGGGCTGGGCTACACGGAGATCCAGCTTCTCGGCCAGAACGTGAACAGCTATCGCGATCCGTCGGGCAGGCGCAGCTTCGCGGAGCTTTTGGTCGCTGTGGCTGAGGTCAACGGCATCGAGCGCGTGCGCTTTACAACCTCGCATCCGCGCGATTTCACCAAGGACATCGTCGCGGCCATCGACGCTACGCCCGCGCTCTGCGACCACGTGCACCTGCCCGTGCAGTCTGGAAGCACGAACGTCCTGCGCGCCATGCAGCGCGAGTACACGCGCGAGTGGTATCTGGAGCGCATCCAGTGGGCAAAGGATGCAAAGCGCGACATCGCCCTGACATCCGACATTATCGTCGGCTTCCCGGGGGAGACCGACCGCGACTTCGAGGAAACCATCACGCTGCTCGATACCGTTCAGTACGACGGCATCTTCGGCTTCAAGTATTCGCCTCGGCCGAACACGCCGGCCATCCACATGCACGACAGCATTCCCGAGGGCGTCAAGGCCGAGCGCCTGGCGATCCTGAATGCGCGGCAGCGGGAGATTCAGCGGGTGCACTACCAACGCCATCTCGGCGCTACGCTGATCGCCATGGTGGAAGGCTATAACCCTGCGCGCAGCCAGGTGGTCGGCCGCACATCGCAGAACAAGCCTTTGAACTTCACATGCGACCATGTGCCGGCGGTTGGCAGCTATGTGGATGTGCGCATCACGCAGGTGTTTCCCAACTCGCTGGTGGGTGAAGCCGTCTCTGCGCCCTCTGTGCCGTCTCCGGCGCTGCTCGCACAGCAGGCCCTCAACGCACGCATTCCCGCCGATCGCGCCGTCGGCTGCTCTGCTGGCGCAGCAGGCACTGAACGCGCGCGTGACCTCCGCGCCTGCCGACCTGCTCGCCCGCTGATTCGCTCCCTGCGAACCCGCTGCTCCGTGGCGTACACTACGCGCATGCACCTGCCCGGTTTCAAGTCCGAGCCCGAGGCCACCGCGGCGGCCGAACCCGATGTAGAAGTGCGCATACGCGGCCTGATGATGGACCCGTCCACGCACATGCCCATCGTTGTGCTGAACGATCTCGCGGGAGAAGTCGTGCTGCCCATCTGGGTGGGGCAGTTTGAGGCGCATGCGATCCTGCTAGAAATTGAGAAGACCACCACGCCCCGGCCGCTTACGCATGACCTTCTGCGCAATGTGATTCACGGGTTGAACGCTCGTGTGACCCGCGTCGTTGTCGGTGCACTGCGCGAGGACACGTTCCACGCCACGCTGTGGATGGAGCAGGGAGGCAAAATCATTGCGCTGGACGCACGTCCGTCCGACGCCATCGCGCTGGCCCTGCGTTCCGACTGTCCCATCTTCGTAAGCCGCCAGTTGCTCGAACAGGCACGACAGGCCGCTTCGGGTTCGGCTTCGGCCGCTCCGGAGGACCTGCGCCGCTGGCTCGAGAACCTGAACGACGACGAGATGGGCCGCTACAAGATGTAGCGGATTCACCGCTGCGGCCGCCTTGTATGCTCAAGAAGTCTCTGTGAAGGCAGCTAGCCTAGGAGACGGACGGGAGCGAGCCGGCATTGCGAGTCGTGCAGGCGACGTTTGGCACCTTCCATCACTTCGATCTTGCCGCTGAGCTTCTAAGGCGCGGTCACCTGCTGCGCATCTACTCCACCTTTCCCTGGCGGCGGCTGGAGCGTGAGGGGATTCCGCGTGAGTACGTCGAGACCTTTCCGTGGCTGCATACGGCAGAGTTCCTGGCGGGGCGTTATAACCTTCTGCCGCAGGCGCTCCGCACCTATCTCTCACACAACATCTCGACCACTTTCGATGCGTGGATCACTCGGCGCATTCCGCCGTGCGATGCCTACATAGCCCTCTCCGGCGCCGGGCTCTCGAGCTCTCGGCTGGTGCAGGAGCGTGGCGGCGTGGCTATCTGCGACCGGGGCTCCACGCATTATCGTTATCAGCACCGGCTCATGGTGGCGGAGTATGCACGCTGGGGATTCCGCTTCGATGTGCGGGAAGACCGGCAGATTGCGCGCGAGTTGGAGATCTACGAACAGGTGGATGCGATCGTCGTGCCATCCCATGCTGCGCAACGGACGTATCTGGCAGAAGGCCTCTCGGCCGAGAAAGTCGTCGTGATCCCCTACGGTGTCAGGCTGGACCGCTTCAGGAAAGTGGCCGATCCGCCCAAGGATCGTTTTGAGGTCCTCTTCGTCGGTGGAGTCTCCCTGCGCAAGGGCATTCCGCACCTGCTGGAAGCCTTTGCGCGGGTACGGCATCCCCGCAAGCGGCTGCGCGTTGTGGGCGGCATGTCGCCCGAAGTGAAGCAGCTACTGCCCAGGCTCCCACAGGAGAACGTGGAGTTTCTCGGCGCTCTCCCCCAAAAGGATCTCCCGGCCATCTTCAGCACGAACCACGTGCTGGTACTGCCGTCGGTGGAGGAGGGACTCGCGCTGGTGCAGGGGCAGGCGCTTGCCTGTGGCTGCCCCGTGGTCGCCACGGAGGCGACAGGCGCGGAGGACCTGTTCACGAACGGCGAAGAAGGGTTCATCCTGCCACACCAAGACTCCCATGCGCTGGCCGAGCGCATACAGCGGTTCGCCGACGATCCGGCGCTGCAACAACGGATGAGCGAAGCGGCCATTCGCCGCGTGAGCCGATTGGGGGGATGGACGGCGTATGGCGACCGTTGGGAGTCGCTTCTGCATCGGCTCGTGCGGTCCGCGCATGAGCCGCACAATCGCAGCTAGAGGTCGGGAGTCTTGCCGCGCAGTCTGCGGAAGAACTCCGGCAGGCGGTTAACGGCGGCAACCGTACGGAGCCAGGCGCGGTTATCCATGGCCGGATAGCCGCTGACGACCGCGCCGGGCGCTACATCGGAGGGAATGCCTGTCTGGGCGGTGGCTACGGCGCCGTCCCCGATGGTGAGGTGACCAGCAACGCCGACCTGACCAGCCAGGATGACGTTCCTGCCCACAGTGGTGGAGCCGGCGAGGCCTACCTGCGCGCAGAGCAGGGTGTTTTCGCCCACGGCGGAGCCGTGGCCTACCTGCACGAGGTTGTCCACCTTGGCTCCGCGCGCGACGCGGGTCTCGCCGATGGACGCGCGGTCAATGCAGGCGTTGGCCTGGACCTCGACGGCGTCTTCCAGGATGGCGGGGCCGGATTGCACGATCTTTGCCCAGCGGCCCTCCCCGTCCTTGGCGAATCCGAAGCCGTCGGCGCCGATGATGGCGCCGTTCTGGAGCACAACGTCATCGCCGAGGCGGCAGTTTTCGCGCACAACCGCGTGGGCGTGCGCGAAGAACCGGTGGCCGACCGTCACGCCTGGGTAGAGGACCACGTGAGGGAGGATGACCGCGTCGTCGCCGACTCTGCAGCTTTCCGAAATAACGGCATAGGCACCCACGTGGGCCCGCTCGCCCAGGTGTGCTCCCGGGGCGATGACGGCGGACGGGTGAACACCGGGCGCGTAAACGGGCGGCTGGTAGAAGAACGCGATCGCGCGGGCGAAAGCGAGATAAGGATTACGGATGCGCAAGGTAGCAACGGATACAGGTGCGAAATCCGGAGAGACGATGATCGCCGCGGCCTGCGTGGACCGAGCGAAGCTCGCATATTTTGGATTGTCGATGAAGGTGATCTCCGAAGCGCCGGCCAGTTCGATACCCGCAACGGCGGTCACCACGGTGCCGGCAGGGTCGTGTTCCTGTCCGGCTCCAGGCAGGAGTTCCGCGCCGAGCCGCGCCGCCACATCACCTAGCGTCATGCCGGGATTCTACCGGAGGCTGTGAAGCCAGGCTCTCTACGCATTCACTCCTCCGCGGCGAGGTCGAACAGCCCACCTTGCGATGTGGGCGTGGGCTCGGCGGGGCGCCCGCCTCTTGGCAGAGTCCCTGCCGCGCCGAGAACCTGGAAGTCGCTCATGGCAGAGCGAGGAACGAAGACGCGCTGGGTGTTGGAGTGCTTGTTTGTGATGTTGAGGAAGACGCCGCGGTCTAAGAGGAGCCCATCCATAAGCGAGAGGCCGGCGTGAACCAGGCCCTCCAGAACGTCGCCGCCAACGAAATGCACCCGGACCCAGAGGCCGCTACCGCGCGGCTTTGTCGAGAGCGTGCGGGGCCCCATCCGCTCTGGATCGTCCGCATCGTCCAGGTTGAAGTCGCGGACGTAAGCGATGTGCTTGACCTCAACGGCGGCGATGGAGGCTACGCGGCCATCCGGCAGGAGCAGCTCCAACTCGTCGCCGGTCAAGAGACTCGAGGCGGGAAGGTAGCCGTGGTGAAGCTGTCCGTTGAGGAGGCGCACCACCACCTTTTTGCGGGAGGCGCTCATGCCGGCCTCGGCGGAGGCTGTTCGCACGCGGTCGCGAATTGTGTGCAGATACCTATCATGCCGTGCCTCCATAATGCTACAATCCAGTGTTGCGCCGGGCCATCTTTTCTCCGTAAATAGTTGATTCGTCGCTAGTTCCGAGCCCGGCAAACGGGTGCGAAGGAGCGGAAAGAAAGTTCGATGGCCGATTACAT
>CAXSHQ010000061.1:0-11160 GCA_964236875.1 uncultured Acidobacteriaceae bacterium
ACCCGCCCGCGGAAACGTGCATCGTAAAGCTCGCCACCTCGGCTTCCAGCCCGGACAGCGCGAACTCATGGACCGTAATCCGCGCCGGCTTCACCGGCACTTCCTTACCCTGCCGGGCCAGCTTATGCGCGGGCACACCGTTGATTTTCTTGGCCGAGAACACCGGCGGCATCTGCTCCATCTCGCCTTGAAACTTCGTGCCCAGCGCACGCAGCTCGTCGAGCCCGCAAGCCAGCGGCTGAGCCTCACCCGCTACCGTCCCCTCGGAGTCGAACGTATCCGTCGCCCACCCGAACCGGATCGTACCTTCGTAATACTTCTCCGCCTGTCCAAAGAACTGCGCCAGCCGCGTGTATTTACCCAGCAACAGTGGCAGCACACCTGTTGCCATCGGATCCAGCGTGCCCAGATGCCCCACCGACCGCTCGCCCGTAGCGCGCCGCACCACCGCAACACAGTCATGCGACGTATACCCCGCCGGCTTATCCAGCACCAGCAATCCGTTCACGCGTTCACTCCTTCATCCAGCGAGCCGCAAAGAACGAACCCACCTGCCACTTACGTGCAACGCCGACTTACAACGTAAAACCTGCCCTTACCGCCTGCCGTGATCGAGCAAGCTCAGGAACTCATTCCGCGTCTGTTGCTGCGTCTTGAACACCCCCAGCATCGCAGACGTCACTGTCGATGAGTTCTGCTTCTCCACGCCGCGCATCATCATGCACAGGTGCTGCGCTTCCATCACCACACCCACACCCTGCGGCTGAATGGCGTCCTCGATCGCCTCCGCCACCTCCCGCGTCAGCCGCTCCTGCACCTGCAGCCTTCGCGCAAACACATCCACAATCCGCGGAATCTTGCTCAGCCCGATCACCTTGCCCTGCGGCACATACGCGATGTGCGCTTTGCCGAAGAACGGCAGCAGATGGTGCTCGCACTGCGAGTAGAACTCGATGTCCTTCACGATCACCATCTCGTCGTAATCCACATCGAACAGCGCGCCATGCAGCACTTCCTCCACGCTCTGCCTGTACCCGCGCGTCAGGAACTGCATCGCCTTGTTCATACGCTCCGGTGTGCGCAGCAATCCGTCGCGGGCAGGATCTTCGCCCACGCGCCGCAGCAGCTCCGCATAAATCTGCTGTGTGCTCGCCTGCGCCAACTCCACCCGCGCTGCCTCGGCAGCCACCTGCGCAGGAACCTCACCCGGCCGCTCCGCCGTCGCCGTCTCTACTGGTTCTTTCGTGCTCATACCCGTACCAAATCTTATCTTCCTTCTGAAGGCGTCATCCTGAGCCGCAGGCGAAGGTTTCGCTACTCGTCATGCCCAACGGCTGCACCCTCGCCAAAGTAGTCGAACGAGTTGTTCCCCGTCTCCTCCACGCGTACCCGCTCCAGCTTCGCATGCGGGTACTCCGCGAAGATCCGCCACAGCTCCACGCAAACATTCTCCGTGCTGGGCACCACATCGCGAAAACAAGGGAGCGTATTCAGGTTCGCCATGTCGAAGTGCTGTAGCACTTCTCGCTGCGCAAATGCATCCAGCGCTCCCAGGTCCGTGACCATGCCCGTGGCGTTGTCCACCGGCCCGCTAAACGTAATCTGCGCGATGTAGTTGTGCCCGTGCCCGAACGGGTTGTTGCACTTGCCGAACATCGCGCGGTTCGCGTCCGGCGTCAGCGCATCCACATGCAGCCGATGCGACGCCGAAAACCGGTACCGACGGCTCAGGTGCGCCACCGGCCCGCGGCCTTTGACCGGATCGCTCACGCGCCTTCTCCGTAGAAGTCCGCGAACAGCTCCGGCATCTCGTACACGCGCACCCGGTGCAGCTTCGCATTCGGAATCTTGCCCTGCAGCCGCCGCCAGATCGCGATAGCGATGTTCTCCGTAGTGGGCTGCGCCGTCTTGAACTCTGGCACCTCATGGTTCAGATGCCTGTGGTCGTACACCGAAACCACCTCGCGCTCCATCACGTCCTTCAACAACTTCAGGTCCACCACAAAGCCCGAGGTCGGATCGATGTTGCCCTCTACCGTCACTTCCAGTGTGTAGTTGTGCCCGTGGCCCTGCCGGTTGGCGCACTTGCCGAACACGCGCCGGTTCTCTTCCTCGCTCCACGCGTCGTTCCAGTAAAAGTGAGCGGCGGCGAAGTCGGCTTTGCGGGTAAGAAGGATCATCGTTCAGAACTCAACCAACTTGGATGCTTCCTACCCGCCTCCGATGCGCCACCACCGAAGTGGTAGCTCGCCACTCCACGCGGAAAGCTGTCAGGAACACCGAGCGCACAAGCCTCACCGCTCCGTCCGGTACTCCCGCCCCTTCCACGCCACCTGCTTCACGAGCTTGTGCCGCACCCAGCTATTCAGCAGCAGAAAGCAAAACAGCGGCAAGCCCAGCGGCGAGATCGCCGTGTTCCCAAACCCGAAGTGCGCCCTCGCCACCCGCCGGTAGAACCGCAACATCGTCCGCAGCCACAGCAGCATAACCACCGCCTTTTGCCACAGCACCAGCCACGGCAGCCACCACAGCAGCACCGGCAACAGCAACAAACCGATGTCCAGCAGCCGCCACGCTGCCAGTGCCAGCGCATACGGAAACAGCTGCGCCAGGTTCTTGGTCCAGCCCTCCACCATGTCGCCAAACCCGCGATACATCTGCGTGCTCACCGCATCCGGCGCAAAGCGGAGCCGAATCGCATACTTCGCGCGCTTCACGTTGTGCGCCAGGTCCACATCCTCCAGCACCGACCGCCCCAGCGCCCGATGCCCACCTACCGCGCGGTACGCCGCCTGCGTGATCAGGAGAAACTGTCCGTTCGCCGCTGCCACGCGCGACGCCGGATCGTTCACTTCCGCCGGCTTGTACACGCTCGCCAGCTCGCTGAAGACCAGCGGCATCAGCGTGTGCTGCGAAAGCCCGCGCAGGATCTGCCGTGGCGAGTAGCTCAGCAGCGCTACGCCATGCTTCTCCATCTCCCCGAGCGCATGTTGCAGGCTCCCGGGCTCATGAATCGTATCCGCATCCGTAAACAGCAGCGCACGCCCCTGCGCCTGCTGCGCCGCGAACCAGCAAGCACTTGACTTGCCTGTAAACGCCCGCGCGTCCAGCGCCGGCGCCTCCATCATCCGCGCCCCTGCCCGGCCTGCGAATGCTTCCTCCCCCAGTGCCCGCGTGCGGTCCGTAGACGCATCGTCCACCACCAGCAGCTCCCAGTCTTCCCCCAGCCGAAACATCGCTCCATCCTGCGCGAGCAAAGACGCAAGACACCTAGGCAGGTTCCCTTCCTCATTCCGAGCCGGCACGATCACCGTCAAACGTAGCGGCCAGCTTCTCTCCGCGGCAGGAACCGCTTGCGGCGAAGCGTCCGGCGCGCTCGCAACCGGCGACACGTCGTCGTCCACAGGCAATCCGAGAATGGGACTCAGCTTCTGAGATCGCTTCGCAGTTCCGCTCGACTTAGGTTCGCTCGCCACCGCTTCGTATTATAGGAACTGGTGTTCTCCATCCCCCACATCCGCGCCATGCCAACCCCCCGCTCCATGACGCGCCGCATCGCCGTGTGCATAGCCGTTCTGGCAAGCCTCTTCTGCGCCGCCGGCTGCGACCGCGGCCAACAACCCGGCCAGATCGGCCAGCCAGCCCCGCTCTTCAGCATCAACGACGGCGAGCACACCGTGGACCTCAGCCGCCTCCGCGGCAAGGTCGTCGTGCTCAACTTCTGGGCTTCCTGGTGCCCGCCCTGCGTGCAGGAGCTGCCCGGCCTGGAAGCGTTGCATCGCGATGTCCCTCAGGTTGAGCTCATTGGCGTCTCCTTCGACACCGACCACACCGCCTACACGCGCTTTCTCCGCCGCTACAGCGTCGCCTTTCCCACGGTCAACGACACCGCAGGCCGCGCCAACGCGCTCTACGACTCCTTCCGCCCGCCGGAAACCTACATCATCGACAAGTCCGGCACGGTCCGCCGCAAGTTCATAGGCCCGCAGGACTGGTCCGGCACAGAGATCGAAGACTACCTCCGCAAGCTGGCCGCCTGAAGCAACGAGATGTGTACGCACGCGAAGCTAATCAGCAAACAGATGCCATCTCGACCGGAGCGAAGAGACCCCTGTATTTGGGACCAGCGACACTTTCAGCGCTCCACCATTGCTGACCCGCAGACTCGCGGATCCGCTGGCGTACCATAACCCACATGACCCAGTGTGACGTCCTTTACCGCTACGGAACGCCCCCCAGCGAAGCCGCCGCCATGGCCCTGGCGCGCGTCCGCGAGATCTACGGCATCCGCGGCCTCGTCACCGACGAGCGCGCCCGCACCGTGCGCATCGAGTACGACGCCACCCGCCTGAGCGAATCCAACGTCCACCAGTTCCTCCGCCGCGCCGGTATCGACATCGTCGAGCGCGTATCCCTGATTCCCCCCGCGCCCGAGCCCCAACCGGCTCCGGCCGTGCCCGCGGCCTAGACTCCGCAAGCCATGCCCAACATCCTTCAGGTCACGCCATTCATGTACGCCGACGACTTCGAAGCCGCAGTCGCTTTCTGGCGCGACCTGCTCGGCTTCAACGTCGTGATTCACGTTCCCGGCTACGCTTACGTCGACCGCGAAGACGCCGGTGTCCGCATCATGGAAAACGGTACGCCGTATCGCGGCCAGCGGCCCATCGGCAGGCCGTTCCGTTACTACTTCGACGTGACAGACGTGCAGGCCCTCGTTGACGAGTTCCAGCAGCGCCTTGCTGCTTTTCCCGCCGCCGAAGTCCACGGCCCAGTCGATCAGAACTACGGCAAACGCGAGTACATGGTCCTCGCGCCGGATGGTGGCGTGGTCGTCTTCGGCCAGGAGATCCGCCCGCCGCAGCTTGTCCCCGGAGCCTGAGTCGGGTTATCCTAAGCAGGTTGCCGTTGCTGCAATGTGCGCCCGTAGCTCAGCTGGATAGAGCAACTGGCTACGAACCAGTAGGTCGGAGGTTCGACTCCTTCCGGGCGCACCATAATCTTCCGAGAGAGCCGCCTTCAGGCGGCTCTCTTCTTTGCTTGCAGGCCCCGCGCTGCGACAGACGCGTATATTGATATAGGACTCTTCGAGTCTGGATTCGAGGCGCGCTGGGCGAGTGGTGGCACTGAGCGAGGCAAAAGTCGGCCAGTCAGGTCACGTCGAAGCCATCGACCTGCCCGAAGAAGTGAGCCATCACCTCGCGCACCTCGGCTTCCTGCCGGGTGCGGATATCAAGGTTCTGCGCCGCGCCCCCGCTGGCGATCCCACCGTATACCGCGTTGATGGCGTCGAAGTCGGCCTCCGCACGGAGACCGCCCGCCACATCCGGATCACGCTTTCCGGCGGCACCCCATCAAGGACCTGCCCGTGAGCACCTGCTGCGAGCCCGGCGGCACCGCCGTTCTGGAAGAGTTCCGCATAGATACGCCAACGCCCAAAGCCGGGCGCCGGCTCAAAACCGTGGCCCTCGTGGGCCCGCCTAACTGCGGCAAGTCCACGCTCTTCAACCGTCTCACCGGTCTCCGCCAGAAGACCGCCAACTACCCCGGCGTCACCGTGGACCACCACTCCGGCCGCATGAAGGGCATCGACCGCGGCGATCTCACGCTCATCGACCTCCCCGGCATCTACTCGCTCGCCACCTACTCTGAGGACGCCCGCGTCGCCGTCGACGTCCTCACCGGCCGCATGCCCGGCGTCCCCGCGCCCGACGTTGTGCTCCTCGTGCTCGACTCCGTGCACATGAACCGCCAGCTCATGCTCGCGCAGACCGTCTTCTCGCTCGGCCTGCCCACCATGGTGCTGCTCAACATGGCAGACCTGCTTGAAGCCCAGGGCGGCAGGCTCGATCCACTCGCGCTTTCGCACGAGCTCGGCCACCCCGTTGCGCTCATTTCCAGCGGCCGCGGCACCGGCATGGAGCTCATCCAGAGTTTCCTCCACCAGTTCGGCGGCCCCTTGGAAGAAGCCCCGCAGCCCCTGCGCCTCCCTGTCCTGCAAAGCCCCGCCGCCAGCCGTAAGTGGGCGATGCAGGTTTCGCAGCGCACCCGGTATCAGGCGCCGGAGGCCCCCGCGTGGACCCGCCGCCTCGATTCCGTCCTGCTCCACCGCCTCTTTGGTCCGGTCATCTTTCTGCTCGTCGTCATCGCGGTCTTTCAGGTTGTCTTCACCATCGGCCAGCCGCTTTCCGATGGCCTCGGCAAACTGCTCACCACTGCCGGCGAGCACATCACGGAGCTGCTCCCAAACAATTGGCTGCGTGCCCTCCTCCGTGACGGTCTCTGGAACGGCCTGCAGTCGGTCCTCGTCTTTCTGCCGCAAATCCTCTTGCTTTTCCTTTTCATCGGCATCCTGGAAGACTCCGGCTACCTCGCCCGCGCCGCGCTCATCGCCGACCGCGCCATGCGCGCCATCGGCCTCAACGGCAAGGCCTTCATTCCCCTCTTGAGCGCCTATGCCTGCGCCGTCCCGGCCATCATGGCCACGCGCACCATTGAGAACCGGCGCGAGCGGCTAGCCACCATCCTGGTCGCGCCCTTCATGACCTGCTCCGCGCGCCTGCCCGTTTACACGCTCATCATCGCCGCCTTCGTGCCCGACCGCAGCCTCCTCGGCCACGTCATCGGCCTGCGCGCTTCAGTCATGCTGGGGCTCTACGCGCTCGGCTTCCTCGCCGCCCTCGGTACCGCCAAGCTGCTCCACTCCTCCGTCCTCAAGGCCAACCCCGCACCCTTCGTGCTCGAGCTTCCACAGTACCGCTGGCCCACCCCCCGTGGCCTCGCGCTGCGGCTCTACGATCGCGGCTCGCTCTTCCTGAAGAAGGCCGGCACCATCATCCTCGCAGTCACCTTCCTGGTGTGGGTGCTCAGCGTTCTGCCGGTGCACGGAGGCCGGTTCTCCACCCTCACCAGCAGCATCATCGGCCACATGGGCCGCTTCATCGAGCCCGTCATTCGTCCGCTCGGCTTCAACTGGAAGATCGGCATCGGCCTGCTCAGCTCCATCGTTGCCCGCGAGGTCATCGTCGGCACTCTAGGCACGCTCTACGGCATCGACCCCGAGACCCACGCCTCCAGTCTCCAGGCCGCGCTCCGTCACGACATGACCATCGGCGGCGCCATCGCACTGGTAGTCTTCTTCGCCTTCGCCATGCAGTGCACCAGCACCCTTGCAGTGGTCCGCCGCGAAACCAACTCCTGGAAGTACCCCGCCCTCCAGTTCGCCTATATGACCGGCATGGCCTACCTCGCCGCGCTCCTCACCAACCAGGTGCTCACCCGCATCTTTTGAGGCGTCTTCACTCATCTAAACGGTTGTGGTAAGTTCTCGTTGAGGTATGACATGACTGACACTTCAGGCTTCATGCTCTCCCCTGAGGTAGAAGCTTCCATCAATCTGGAAGCCAAGCTGAAGGTCCTCCAAGAGAAGCTTCGCTCGAAGGACCTAGTGTCAGCACTCAACGACAGTCTCGCTCTTGCCAACTACGTCGCAGACGCGATGAATGACCCGGAGCGCAAGCTGCTCATTGAAAAGAACGGCAAGTTCATCCAACTGCAGCCAGCCGCCTGATGGCAAACCTCTTCCCCGAACAAGCTGTCCCTGCCAGATCGATCCGTACGATCCCGAGCCCGAACGGGAGAAGGTACGCGGGCGACTTACCTTGGCGGCCACGCTGGTTTACGGCGCTCTCCTCATCACCGATCTCTTTGCTGCTCTCCTGATTTCCGATGCACGTTGGCTCAGGGTTAAAGACGCCATGCAAACGATTCTTCTTGCCATCGGCACTGTCGTTGGCACGGTGGTCGGCTTTTATTTTGGCTCACAAAAACGATAGGGGAGCAGCGCCAGCTCGAAGAATTCGAGCACCATCAGCGCTACTCCCGTGTCGCGAAGACTACCGTTAGTTCGGTTTACGGCTGCCCACCCCCGCCGCCCGCGCCATAGATGTTCCCGGTCGTATAGCTCGCATCGTTCGCCGCCAGTTGCACATAGATCGACGCCAGTTCCGCCGGCTGGCCCGCACGCTTCATTGGATAGTTCTCTCCGAAGTGGATCAGGTGTTCCTGCGTAGCTCCGCCCGAAACCTGCAGCGGCGTCCAGATCGGCCCGGGAGCCACGCCATTCACCCGAATGCCTCTCGGCCCAAGCTGCTTAGCCAGCGACTTGACGTAGTTCATCGTCGCCGCTTTGGTCTGGGCGTAGTCGTAAAGATTTGCCGACGGATCATAAGCCTGCTCCGACGCTGTCCCGATGATGCACGAGCCTAGCCTGAGGTGCGGCAGCGCGGCTTTGATAATCCAGAAAGGCGCATAGATGTTGGTCTTCATCGTCGCGTCGAAGGCTTCCGTCGTGAGCTGCAGAAGGTCCTCGCACTGCTGCTGCCGCCCGGCGTTGCTCACTAGGACATCCAGCCCGCCAAGCCCCTGCACCGCTTTCGCCACGAGATCGACACAGTACTTCTCCTGCCGCAGATCGCCCGGGATCGTGATGCACTTGCGGCCTTCCGCGCGGATCAGCTGCACGACCTCCTGCGCGTCCGGTTCCTCGGTTGGGTAGTAGCTGATCGCCACATCCGCGCCTTCGCGCGCATACGCGATCGCCGCCGCCCTTCCCATCCCCGAGTCTCCTCCGGTGATGAGCGCCTTCCGCCCCGCCAGTCTGCCTGAGCCCTTGTAGCTCGTCTCGCCATGGTCTGGCCGCGGAGTCATCTTGCTCGCCAGCCCCGGCCACGGCTGCGACTGCCCAGGATACGGCGGCTGCGGATACTTCATCGTCGGGTCCACGAACGGCGCCACCGTAGCCGCTCCGGCGCCCGACTGTGCTTCGGCCCGCGAACCCACCGTCACCGAAGCCGCTGCCACGCCGGCAAGTCCACTCACAAGCTCACGGCGGGAAATACCCGCCAGCTTCCCATTCCCCATGCCACACCCCTTTGTCGGTAAAACGGGCGTGCATCGGAAGGTGTTTCCGTCACCGTTTCATGTATGGAGTGCACCACCGCAAGCGCACGTTGCTTGATCGCAGGCGCACAGTCGAGCTTGCTACGCGGACAAGTTGAGCAGACGAAACTTCGCGCCTCTTGCGTTCACAGAATCCTTGCGTCTACCGCTCGCCCCAGCTCAGCTTCGCGCGCAGCACATTGAAGAGCCCGTTGGCATGCAGCCGCAGCAGGCGCACGCTCAAGTCGCTCTTCCGGCAGACAATCCTGTCTCCCAGCAGCAGTTCCAGACCTTCCTGCCCATCCACCGTGATGTAGGTTTCATGCGGCACGGAATCGATCACCATGCCGATCTCCGAGTTGCCGGGCACCACGATCGGCCGGATCGTCAGCAGGTGTGGGCAGATCGCCGTCAGCACCATTGCGTCCACCATGGGCATCAGGATCGGCCCGTTCGCGGCCAGCGTGTACGCCGTCGAGCCCGTCGGCGTCGCCACGATCACACCATCCGCTCGAAACCTCGCCACGAACTCGCCATCCAGCTCGATCGCATACTCGCCGATGCGCGCAATCGCGCCCTTGGCCAGCACCACATCGTTCAGCGCATCCCATCGCCGGAACAGCCGTTCATCGCGGAACAGCTCGGTGCTCATCAGCGACCGCCGATCTTCCACGGCATTCCCGGCCAGCCACGCATCCAGCGTCGCGTGCATCTCGTTCAGCGGTGTTTCGGTAAGGAACCCCAGCCACCCAAGGTTCACTCCAATGATTGGCGTACCCGCCGACGCAAACGCGCGCGCCGCGGAAAGCAGCGTGCCATCACCTCCCAGTGACAGCACCACGTCCGGGTGCTCCGCCGGCAGCTCCTGCCGTTCCACCGCTTCATCCACACGGTTCAGGTATGCGGCGCTATCCGGGTCGAGCACATACTCACAGCCGCGCCCCAGCAGCCAACCTGTCACTTCCTCCAGGATGCCCGCCAGCTCCGGCTTCTGGGGCTTCGAGATGATCGCCACTTTAGGCATGGTTTGTGCTTAAGGCTCCGCAATCCGCAAAGCTCTGCACAGTCTACGCGCCCGCCACGTCTCCGCGGCTTCCGCGAACCAATCTGCGCAATCCGCGTTCCCGCTTCAAGCTAGCTCCATCGCGCATGCAACAGAAACTCGCGATTGCCTTCCATCCCTAGGATCGGCGAGTCCATCTCGCCCAGCACCTCGCCCCCGAGCGCCCCGACCGAAGCTCGCACCTTCTCCACCGCCATCTGCTGCGCCGCAGGGTCGCGCACGATGCCGCCCTTGCCCACATGCTCGCGCCCTGCCTCGAACTGCGGCTTCACCAGCAACACCGCGCTCCCTGCCCAGCGCACACCACCCGGCGCCAGGGCGGCAATCACCGCAGGCAGCACAAGCGTCGCGGAGATGAAGCTCACATCCATCGCAAAGAACGCGATGCTCCCCTCCGGAGCGAGAGCTCCAGCCTGCAGCGTGCGTGCATTCGTGCGCTCCATCAACGTCACGCGCGGGTCCACACGCAGCTTGTGCGCAAGCTGTCCATAGCCTGTATCCACCGCGAGCACGGAGGCCGCGCCGCGCTGCAGCATGCAATCGGTAAAGCCACCGGTTGAAGCCCCAATGTCCGCACACGCGAGCCCCGTCACATCGATGCCCCACGCATGGAGCGCGCCTTCCAGCTTCAACCCGCCGCGGCTCACATAGCGCAGGTCTTGTCCCAGCATCCGCACAGCCGCGTCTGCACTGATCGGCGCTCCCGGCTTCTCGACCTTCTGTTCCTCCACCAGCACGCGCCCGGCAAGCACCATCGCTTGCGCACGTTCGCGCGACGCCACCAGCCCGCGCTCCACCAGCAACTTGTCGAGCCGCACCTTCATCGCTTCAGACTAGCGTGCCTTGCACACGACGGGCACCGCAGTGACCGATGCCGGTTACTCACATCCCACTGAAGTACACTAGGACGGATTCCGTGAGCAATCTGATCCCCTGCCAGGTGCGTTGTTATGAATAGAGAGTCTGACGTGCCTGTGGCACAAAGTCCTCTCCAGGAGGATGCACAGGTGCTGGCGGCGGTGCAACGCGGCGACGAGACAGCAATGGCGGTACTCTTTGACCGCTACTCCAAAGTCGTCTACTCCGTTGCCCTGCGCGTCCTGCGTGATGCTTCCGCCGCCGAAGATGTTCTCCAGGAGATCTTCATGCAGGTGTGG
>CAXSHQ010000061.1:11170-17105 GCA_964236875.1 uncultured Acidobacteriaceae bacterium
GAATCGTTCATCGCCACACGCGGCAGCATGGGAGGCTGGCTCGCGGTCGTTACCCGCAATCGTGCCATCGATGCCCTACGCCGCCGCCGGCCGACGGAAGTCGTGGAAGAAATGACTCTCGCCGCACCCGGCAACCTGGCCGAGGAAGCCGAGCGCAACACCATGATGGAACGTGCCCGCGCCGCCATCATCCTGCTGCCCACCGAGCAGCGCAAGACTCTGGAGATGGCCTTCTTCGACGGCCTCACCCACACCGAAATCGCCGAGATGACCGGCGATCCCCTCGGCACCGTCAAGACCCGCATCCGCACCGCGCTCCTGACGCTACGAAAGGCATTCCAGGCATGAACACGGCAAGCCACCTCTCGCAAGACGATATGGCGCTGTTTGCTCTTCAGCTCCTGCCGGAAGACGAAACGGCGGCGGCCCTTGAGCATCTGCAGCACTGCGAATCGTGCCGCAAGGAAGTGGGTGAGTTCCAGGGCGACCTCGTTCTCTACTCCATGCTTTCGGAGATGCACACGCCCCCCGCTCTCGCGCGCGAGCGCCTCCTGGGCCGTGTCGCCAAGGAAAAGCGCGTCATCCCTGTAGAGAAGCCCGTGGAGCCCGCGATCAGCGCACCCGCCGCTGAGCCCGTCTTCACCGGTCGCCGTGGCGGCCTCCTGGAGATGGTACCCCGTTACGCGGTGCCGGCGCGGAGCCGTTTTGTGGCGGCCACCGGATGGGCACTTGCCGCCTGCCTCGCCGTCGCCGCCGGGCTGTTCTTCCATCAGCGCCAGCAGCTGCAGAACGAGTTGAACAGCGAGCGGGCAGGCGTCGCTACCGTGCAGGAGAGTGCGTCTTCAGCCCAGGCCGCCCTTTCGGCCCTGACCGATCCCGCCGCTCTCAACGTCAGCCTGCGTCAACCCACCGCGCGCGGCGCCGAGGCTCCCCAGGTTCCCGAGGCCCATGCCGCCTACCTCCCCGATCGCGGTGCGCTGGTGTTCGTCGCCACGAATCTCGAACCGCTGCAGCCTTACAAGGTCTACGAGCTTTGGCTTCTGCCTTCCGATGAGGAGCAGCCTCCCATCGCTGCCGGCAGCTTCCGCCCGGACGCCGCCGGCCACGCCAACATCATCCTGCCTACCGGACCCAAGTTCGTAGCGGTCAAGGGCTTCGGCGTCACCAAGGAAGACGAGAACTCCCCACCCAAGCAGCCCACTCTGCCCATCCTTCTTATGGGCAGTTCCAAGACGTAGACTGCCTTGCGTAGTCCCTTTCTTTAGGGGGCGTCATCCTGAGCGAAGCGAAGGATCTCTGTAGTCTGCCCGCAGTGGTACTACCCCCCGAAGAAAACAGCTATAGCTACAATTGACAGCTGAAGACTCCACACTGAACACCGCAGAGATCATTCTCCTTGAAATCATCGCAAGCAAAAGGCCCGCTGCAAGCGGGCCTTTTGGTTCGCCTGAAGCACCATCTACGGCTGGTTCACCAGCACGCGCACGCCGAAACCCTGCAGCGCCACATGCGTGTGCACCGCGTCCAGATCGGTACGCAGCACAGTCATGTAGCGGCTATCGCGGGACGTGATGTATACCTTCCCCGTCGGTGTCCCAATGGTCGCAGCGATAGACTCCGGATGCCCGTACACCACATTGGCAGCCATCGTGGTGTCGCCCGCGGAGCTTGCCGGAATGGTCGCCACTACCAAGCCGCTGGTCAGGCTCACCACACTGACTGAGCCTTCCACGCCCGTCGGAAATGCCGCGTTTTCACCCGGCTTGTAGCCTCGGTTGATCACATACGCCCGCGACCCATCCTGCAGCACCGACACCATCACCGGGTTCACTCCGACAGTGGCTGTCGCGAAGATCTTGCCAAAGCCAGTCGCGTCCACCGGGTTGGCCGAGTTGCAGTTCGGATTGGTGCTCTGCGCGGAAGCGTTGCACAACGGGATGTCGATGATGGTCAGTGTGCCCGCATGCACGCCGTCACCCTGATTCAGCACTACCAGTTGGTTGTTGCCTGCCGCTCCGTTCACGCGCGGCGAAAGGTCCGCCCACATCGGATTGGGAGCCGCGGTCCCGCCGGTAAAAGCAACCTGCGGCAGAGTGATCGTCGGCGTCGTATTATCCAGCGTGTTGTTCACCACGTTGATGACGCTCACCGTGCCCGAGCCCTTGTTCAGGATGAACGCCCGCCGGGTATCCGGCGTCATCACCCCATACACCGGCGTGTTGCCCACCGGGATGGTGTTCGAAATTGAAATCGGCGAGCCCTCGATGGCCGCCACCTGCCCATTGCCGCCCGTTCCCTGGCTGATGGCATAGGCGCGCAACGTGCCGTCCGCGCCCACCACATACACCGGGTTTGCCCCCACGTTCAGCGACTGCACGAACGATGGGCTCCCCGGGTTGGTCAGCACGGCCACTTGCGGGGCCACGCCGTTCTGCCCAGGCTCCGGCACAAAGATATCCTGGCTTCCACCCACGCCGAACGCGCTCACGCTCACAGGCGCCGAGTTGGCCGCCAGCTGCGTCTGGATGATGTCGCTGGTGATCAGAGCGGTGGGATTGTTCAGCGCAAAGTTCTCGAACAAGCCGGCCTTGTTCAACGCGTAGCCGTAGGTGCCGCTGAAGTCGATCCCGAAGTAGCTTGGGTTCTGCACGATCGAAGGTGTCGAAAGGATCGTGTCCCCTGAAAAATCCACAAACGTCACCAGCCCGGCCGCGTTCGGCGACAACGTGCTGGACGTATCGCTCACCGCAACCGCAAACTTGGTCGGCTGAGACGCAGGTCCTACCGGGTTGATGGCGTTCACCACCGGCCGGTACGAGTTGCCGCACCCGGCCAATCCCGCCATCGCCGTCACGGCTGCGAACAGAATCCCCGCCGTGTTTCGCGGTCTTCCTTGCCTGCCTGCCCGCCTGTTTGTATCTGCGCTCCGGCTCAAAACCGGGCAGCGCCCTTCCTCAACCCTTGCCAATCCTGCTCCAAATGTCCGAGCCGTGCCGCCTCAGGACGCCATCTGATTGTAACTGAGGGAGAGACGAATGAATGAGCCCGACGTAATCCTCCATATGCTCGGCGGCCCCCAAAAAGAGCCGCGATCCCTGGCCGTCGTTGGCTTGTCCGACAATCCCATGAAGCCCAGCTACTCCGTCTCCGCCTACATGCAGAGCCAGGGTTTTCGCATCTTCCCGGTAAATCCGGCGGTCACCGGCCCCCTCCTCGGCGAGCCCGTCTACCCGTCGCTCGCGGACCTTCCCGTCAAGCCTGACGTCGTCAACGTCTTCCGCCTGCCCAAGTTCATCCCCCCTATCGTGGACGAAATGATCTCGCTCGGCCTTGCTGACCTCTGGGTCCAGCTCGGCATCCGCAGTCCCGAAGCTGCCGAGCGCGCCGAAGCCGCCGGCATACGCGTCGTCATGGACCGCTGCATCCTCATCGAGCATCGCAACCTCGGCCTGCGCTGACCCATGCCCCCTACAATGAGCCTGATGTCCTCTCGCCATCGTCTTTCCCCCCTGCGCCTCGTCCTCGTCGCTGTGGCGCTGCTCTCGTCGTCGATAGCAGCGCCGCCCGCGCTCGCGCAGATTGCCGAGGTCGGTGACGGCACCGCCGGCCCGTTCAAGGCCGTGCACCTCAGCGCTGAGCTCACCTCGCTCGGCCAGCAGATTCCCATGGGCGGCCAGCTGCAGGCAGGTCTTGTCCTCACGGTCGAAGAGCACTGGCACGTCTACTGGATCAACGCTGGTGACTCCGGGGAGCCGCCCAGCGTCAAGTGGACCCTCCCCGAAGGCATCACCGCCGGCCCGCTTCAGTTCCCTCCGCCTTCCCGCCTGCCTCTCGGCCAGCTCATGAATTACGGCTATGAGGACCACGTCGCCTACCCCATCACCCTCTCCGCCGCATCGTCTGCCAAACCCGGCAAAACCCACCTCGATGCCCACGTCTCCTGGCTCGTTTGCTCCGTGCAATCCTGCATCCCCGGCAAGGCCCACCTCGGCCTCGATGTGGACGTGGTCACCCACCCCGTCTCCGCCGCGCCGCCGGTCGGCGCACTCGGCGAAGCGGTCAACACGCTCCCGCAGCCACTGCCGGACAGCATGAAAGCCGCCGCGGTTTCCGGTCAGGTCAGCTCTGCTTCCGGCCCTTCCCAGGCTATTGATGTCACCGTGCACACCGGCAAGCGCCAGCTTGACGCCGAGTTCTACCCCTTCGATCCCAACCAGATCGCCAATGCCGCCGACCAGGTCATCGCCCCGCTCTCCGATGGCGTCACCGTCCGGCTCCTCATCGACCCCATCGCCACCGCCGCACCTACCTCGCTTCACGGCCTCCTCAAGCTGGGCGACGCCGAAGCCTACGACCTCACTGTGCCGGTCACCCCCGGCACCCTCGCCGCCAGTCTCCAGGGAGCGAACCGCAAACACTCCAGCCTGGATAAGGCCAGCAGCATCACCCTCTTCAGCGCGGTTATTCTCGCGCTGCTCGGGGGTCTGCTGCTCAACCTCATGCCTTGCGTCTTCCCCGTGCTCTTCCTCAAGGGCCTCGCGCTCGTAAACTCCTCGGGCGAGGAGCGTTCCCGCCAGCGCCTTCACGGCCTGATGTACACCCTAGGCATCCTTGTCTCCTTCTGGGCTGTCGTCACCGTGCTCCTCGTGCTGCGCGCCGGCGGCCGCGAGCTCGGCTGGGGCTTCCAGCTCCAGTCCCCCACCTTCGTCGCCATGCTGGCGATGCTGCTGTTCTTCCTTGCCCTTTCGCTCGCGGGCCAGTTCGAGCTCGGCCTTTCCCTCACCAGCGCCGGCGGCGGGCTCGCCCAGAAGCAGGGCCTCACCGGCAGCTTCTTCACCGGAGTCCTCGCCACCGTCGTCGCCACGCCCTGCATGGCTCCGTTGATGGGAGCGGCTGTTGCGTTTGCGCTGGCGCAGCCCGCGTGGATCACCTTCCTGGTCTTCACCACGCTTGGGGTCGGTCTCGCGCTGCCCTACCTTGCCCTCACCCTGCAACCGCAGTGGACACGCATCCTGCCCAGGCCCGGCGCCTGGATGGAAGTCCTCAAGCAGCTCACCGCCGTTCCCCTCTTCGCTACCGCCATCTGGCTCGCTTGGGTCTTCGGCCACCTATACTCCGGCTCTGCCGGTGCCGGCGTCGACCGCCTCGTCTGGCTGCTCGCATCGTTCCTCGTGATCGCGGTGGCGGGTTGGGCGCTCGGCAAGTGGCCGGCCCGCTGGGGCTCCGCCATCGTGGCGATTGCTCTGCTCGCCTTCGCTGTCTTCCTTCCCCTCCGCAAGCCCAAGGCTGAAACTCTGGCCTGGCAGTCCTGGACCCCGCAAACCTTCGCCGCGGCTCGCGCCTCCGGCAAGCCCGTCTTCATCGATTTCACCGCCGACTGGTGCCTCAGCTGCAAGTTCAACGAAGGCGCCGTCCTCCGCTCCCACGATGTCGAGTCCATGCTCGCGCAATATCACGTCGAGCTCCTAAAAGCCGACTGGACCCGCTACGACCCCGAGATCACCCGCCAGCTTTCCAGCCTCAACCGCAGCGGCGTGCCCACCTACGTCGTCTACCCCGCAGGAGGCACCTCCAACCCCGACGTCCTCCCCGAGCTCCTGACCAAAGACCTCGTCCTGCGCGCCCTCGACCGCGATGCCAAGCCGGACACACAGCTCACCACTCCCCACTAGTGACTCGCCAGCACCGCCCCCGATTCCGCGTGACGCCGCTCGAACCCGGCGTTACTCTATCCGCATCGGCTCCCACCACCACACCGGAGGTTCCTCCATGCCCCGTACCCGCACCCTGATCGCCGCCCTCGTCCTCAACGTCGCCGCCGGAGCCCAGGTCCGCTCGGGCCAGACCGCGCCCGACTTCCACGGCACCGACTCCAACGGCAAATCGCAGTCGCTCGCCCAGTACAAGGGCAAGTACGTCGTCCTTGAATGGGCCA
>CAXSHQ010000062.1:0-9416 GCA_964236875.1 uncultured Acidobacteriaceae bacterium
CCAGGCCAGCAGGAAAACCAGCGGAAGCCAGCCGCCTCCGCCCTGCTCTACCTGCGTGCCGATCTGGATGAGGCTCTGCGAAAGCTTCAGAGGCATGAGCACGCCTTCCACCCCGGCCAGTGTCGGCGTGAAGCAATACTCCGGCGGCGACGTCACCAGGTACTCTCGGCAGACCATAGGCCGGATTGGGTGGATCGCGCAAGTCTCATTCACCAGAAACGGGCACGGCACCGAGGCCGACAGGTACTCGATCCCGATCCGCTTGAGGGCGCCGCTCCCAGCGACCAGCCGTGCCGGGTCCATGGCATCCAGCAGGCCTCGCTCGCCTAGTGCGCGCAACGCTGCGTCGAACCGCTGTCCCAGCAGCGCCTGCTGGTCCTCCGGCAGGTTCGAAACCCATTCTGCCAGTGCTTCTGCCTCAAACAAACTAAGCGGCACCAGTTGGCGGCAGCAGGCTGCGCATCCCGCCCTACAGGAAATCTGCCGCCCTTCCGACTGAACGATCTCAACGACGTTCCCCACGATGTTGCTGCTGAGTTCCTGAAGTGCCGGCATAATTTGGGTTAACGTGGTCTCGCCTTCTGGCACGTACACAGAGGCGTTGAGCCGGCCGCGGCCGACGCCCAGGGTAAAGTCCACGCGGACCGTTTCGGCCCTTTCCCCGTTTGCACTATCCATCTGCACGCGTAGGTTCCCTCGAGCGATTTACTTCGTGCGATCGTACACGAACGTTGCTTCATGCTCCGCCCATCGGGCAGCTTGCTCGTGGACGTAAGGAGGAACTGCTTGCCGTCCGCAGACACCCTCGCCAGCAGGTCGGAGTTCCCTTCCGGAGACATCCAGCGGCCTGTGCCATCTGCCTTATAACTCGCCATGTTGTCCCTCGGCTCCGCTGATCCTGTCTTCCCGCGAGCTACTCGTCTACCATCACCACCATGTCCTTGGCTTCACCCATGACTCTCACCTCAACCGAAACCCAGGCCGTCTTCGCCCGCGACCTCAGCCTCATCCGCGATCAGCCTCAGGAGCGCGGCCTGATTCATCAAGCGGTGTATCGCTGGTATGAAATCTTCCACCAGGCCACCGGTATCGAAGCCTTCGACCGCAACGCCTCGCGCAGCATTATGCTTCCCTCCGGAGAGGCCCTGGACACCGTCGGCGCCGCTTTCTGCCTGCTGGAAGCGCAACGCACCGCCGTCTTCCTCCGCGGCATCGAGAACGCGGTCCGCGACCTCCAGCAGCACTTTCCTGGCGAGCGCATTCGCGTCCTCTACGCAGGCTGTGGGCCCTACGCCACCCTGCTGACGCCGCTCAGCGCGCGCTTCTCTCCCGAGGAGTTAGGCTGGCACCTGCTCGATGTCAACGCAACCTCCCTCGAAGCCGCACGCACGCTTCACCACGCTCTCGGTATCGACCGCTACCTGCTCGGAGCGGAGCTCGCCGATGCCGCGGAAATCTCCCTATCCAGCCGAGAGCCCTTCCACCTCGTTATCTCGGAAACCATGCAGCGAGCCCTGCAGAACGAAACGCAGCTTGCCATCATGCTCCACCTCATACCGCAGATGCAGCTCGGCGCGCTCTTCATTCCGGAGCGCATTTCGGTCCATGCGGCCCTGCAGCGCTGGACCGAATCCACCGGCGGGGTACCCGAACCCGTCTTCGAACGGCTACAAACGATCTACGAAGTCAGACAAACTCAGGTTGTGCCGCCGGCAGAAGTCTTCGTTGACGTGCCGGAGCTTGCGGCGCCCGCCGCTCTCGTGCTCACAACCGAAGTGCAGGTCTACAAAGCCGAGGTGCTTGCCGGAAATGACGCCAGCATCACACTTCCAAAGGTCATGCGCCGCGAGCTGCCCGGGGGTGAGCGCCTCGTCTTCCGCTACCACTGGGATCCGCACCCCGGGTTCGTCTGTAACACTGCATAACCTGCAATTGAAGAAATGACCAGTTCAGTATGATCGTCGTACTAGCCGTCTTGCTCCCGCCGATCCGGCAACTCGCCGAAGGTTCGCCACTTGAAGAATCTCTCCCGGACCAGAACCATCCTGCTCGCCTGGCTCGTCGCCGGCACTCTCGATCTCGCCGACGCGATCCTCTTCTCGCACGTCTACGGCATCCCCGCCGCCCGCGTGCTGCGCTACATCGCCTCCGGCCTGTGGAGCGGCGCAGCAAAGAGCCCGAACGCCCCGCTCTTGGGCATCGCTATCCACTACACCATCGCTCTCGCCTGGACCGTCCTTTACGTCTTCGCGGCCCGCGCCTGGCCCGCACTCCGCCGCCACGCGCTCCTCGCCGGAGCTGTCTACGGCCTGCTCATCTTCTTCGTGATGAACTACGGGGTGCTCCCGCATTCCCGCATCGGCCACGCCCCACACTTCAAAACGCCAAATCTCATCAACGCCGTCCTCGCGCTGGTCCTCTGCATAGGCCTGCCCATCGCCCTTATCGACCGGCGAACCAGCCGCTGATTCTTTTCTCTGCTACGCCCAATCCACCGGCACCATCTCCACTTCCTTGCTGTACTGGTCGTAGAACTGCACCGACTGCACTCGCAGCATCGGCAGGGGCCGTTTCGCGGTCCCGAAGATCACCATGTTGTCCCCGAGTTCTTCGTCCGACCGCTCTGACGTCCGCGCAGTCTGCACGACGAGCGCGCTGAACTTTCCGCTGTTCGCCACCGCCAGCCCGATCCCTCGCGCCACCGAGCAGTCGATCGGATTCGCCATCTGCTCGTACACATCCTTTCCAATCGATTTCACGAAGGGCACCGCGCCCGGATTGTGCGGCGAAAGATCCGCCACCAGCATGGGTGCTTGCAGCACGGTATGCAGGATCGCTCGCCCGTTGAACACCTTATCCCCGGGCCGCTGCCGGTAGTGCATCATCTCGTTGACCAGCGCCTGCGTTTGCAGGGAGAAGTACACGCCGCCCACGCCTTGGATCGCCTTGGTATTGCCGCTCGCTTCCGGCTTCAGCGCGCCCGAGGACGGCCCCGAGTACCGCGCGCGCAGTTCCAACGAACCCGACGGCGGTTTCAGCAGGCTATCCAGTGCCGCTTTCGACAAGCGTCCACCCTTTGGCGGCTTCTGCAGTAGCGTGTAACGGCTGCTCGGTGAGATGGACCGGTAAATTATCTGCCCCGGCATCAGCAACTGCGTCGGGATGTTCTCGATCTTTGCCTGCACCGCCTTATAAATCTCCGCCAAAACAGCATCACTCTTCACAATCGGCATTGCGCGACTCCCCTTGTCTACTGCTCTTGCTTCACTCGACAAACGATAGTGACATGCAGAGATGAAATGCAACACTTCCCTTGATCGCCATGGCGCTTTCGCAATCGCGTATGGTCCACAACCTCATCGTTCCAACCGCGGCGTAAGCCAAGCCGGAACGAGCGCCTGCTCCTCAGCTTCCGAGTCCCACCGGATCTCAGACAGGGCGTCACCCGAGGTAAGCACCTACGCTGCAGGTGGCATGAGAAAATCTCTTCATGACGGACCAGCCCGATCAACCCTCCAAGCCATCCGCCCCCACCCGCACCACCGGCCTCAGCCCCAAGGAGCAGAAGCTCCAGGCGCTTCGCGCCAAGGCCGCTCAGGCCGGTAGTGGCGCAAAGCCCGCCCCGGGAGCCTCTGCTGCCGGCTTCAAAGCCAAGACATCGTTCGCCGGCAAAAAAACTGCCTTCCAGCGTAAAGCTACCTAGCATTCCGGGATCAGCCGACGGCTGCAATCCACGTTCGCCACAAACGTGCCGCCGAGCTCATCTTGGTGATGAAACACCCTTTATCGTCAGGTGCGCCGCGGTGATGTTCTGCCCTAAACGGCTGGCTTTCAGTCCGCCGTTCTCTGTGCTCACCGCTCTCAGCCCAGCCAGTTCACGCCCCACTGCTGCCTGAGCTCCTGCGGGATCGCGAACATCGGCCGGTTGCCTCCACGCGCAATCATCACCGCCGCATTAATCAGCATCCGGCTCATCTTCTCGGCCAGCTTGGCCATCGCCTTGTCCTGGTTCACTCCGGTCATCACAACATCCAGCCCGTTGAACGCGCGCAGCCAACCCACGCCCCGCTCCTCGATGCCCAGCAACGCCGCGTTTTCTTCCCCCAGAAAGTAGCTGAGGTACATCGGCACGAACGGGTCCAGCATATTGCCCGGCAGGGTGTACTGCATCATGTCCACAAGCGCCTTGGTCATCATCTGGCCCTCGGGACACGCCCCATACTGCCGCCTCATGATCGCGTGCGTTAGCGCTTCCGCCGACGCCATGTCCGCCGGGAGCATGTCTTCACGCAAACCCAGCTGTTCGCCGATGATCTGCCAGCAGTGCAGGTACGCTTCCTGCTGCTCCGCGCTCACCGTCACGCCGATCTTGCGCAGCCCATCGAAAATGATCCACGAGAACGACATCAGCGTGCCCGCAATGTCTTCCTGGTTGATCGGCAGGTCCCAGGCCGGGTCCCACTGCGGAGACGTGCTTGCCAGGTGCCGAACCGCTGCGTGCATCAGCCTCACCTTCTGCAGCGTGCGCCGCCCGCGCCCATCCGGCGAAGTCAGCCCACCCGGCTGCAGCACATCCACCATCATTTGCGCCACTTCAATGATCCTGCGCTCCGCATTGTTGCTCAGCCGCGCCGTCAACGCCAACACCTGCACGCCTTTCTTCGCAGCGTAGCAATACGGCAGCGAGTAGGTCAGCAGCACAAACACCATCTGCGGTCCCCACTCCCAGAACAGTTCCTCGCCCATCTTGATCTTGGCCGCATCCGCAAACGGAGGCAGGTCTTCCGTGGTCGCCAGAAACGTCTTCACCGCTTCCGGCAGGGCCTCCGGAGCCATCTGGTCATTCGATACCAGCGTTCGCATCAGCGTGTTGACGCTGTTCACATCGCCCGCATCGAACATCGCCCTGATCGCCGCATCCGCCGGCCCGTCCCCAACCTGCCGCATCGGCTCCAGAAACGCATCTGTCCACGCACTCGCCACCTGAAAGAGTCCGCCCATATCAGCCTCCACGACAACGCAAAGAATCCCAGGATTGTGTTTGCCATCTTACCGTAGCCTTGCCCTATGCGCTCATGTCGCAGACCGAAACGAGGTGTCAGAATCACTCAGCCTGAACCGCTGGCATACAGTTCGTCGGCTCATCGATTACTCTGAACAGAGCGTCATGAAGTACACGTCAACCACCCATTCCGCAAAGCACACCGGTGACTTCGTTTTCAGTCAGTTGATCCCCTACATAGGAAATAAACGTAAGCTTCTAAACCTGATTCGGTCTTCTGTCGAATCCACGGGTCTCTGTCCAGCACATTGCACCTTTCTAGACGCCTTCTCAGGAAGTGGGGTCGTCTCTAGATTTGCAAAACGACTTGGATTTGCAGTAACGTCCAACGATTGGGAGCCATATGCAGAGAAGTTAGCAGATTGCTTCATCACGCTGAACAGCAGTCCGCGATTTTTTCAAGACCGCTCCTACGAAAGCGTGATCGCGGAACTGAATGCGCTTCCGCCCATCGATGGCTGGATTACCACGCACCTCTGTCCGGCAGATGATGAGCACTACGACACAAGCCGCGACCGGATGTTTTACATGAGGAAAAATGGAAGCCGCCTCGACGCAGTGCGCCAGCGGATCGCGGACTGGGAGGAACAAGGAGTTCTAAGCCGCAGCCAATTTGCTTCTTTGCTTGGTCCTCTCTTGTATCAAGCTTGCTGGCTCAGCAACACATCAGGAGTGTTCAAGGGCTTTCACAACGGTTGGGGCGGGCAGACCGGCACCGCGCTGTACCGGATTAAAGCCGATTTTCAGTTAGAACCCGCTATTTTCTTCGACAATGGGAGGACCAACCTTTCTTCACGCCTAGATGCATGTGAAGTGGCTCTGCGGTCTCAACAGGCGAGACCATTTGACATCGCGTACCTAGATCCGCCCTACAATCAACATCCCTACGGATCGAACTATCATGTCCTGAATACGATGACTCTCTGGGACAAACCCGTACTCTCGCCCAAGATCACGGGACACGGAAATAAGTCGGCTATAAGGGAGGATTGGCGGACAGAGCGCCGTAGCGCCTACAATCACCAGTCCCGAGCATCTACTGCATACAACGCTCTCCTAGATTCGCTGAATGCTCACTTCATCTGTACGAGTTACAGCACCGACGGCTTTATTCCACTTCGTGAGATGATTAAAGCCAACCTTAGCCGCGGTCACACTCAAGTTTTTCTGCAAGGCTACAAGCGATATAGGGTCAGTTCTCAGCGTTTTTCTGACAAACCTATGAACATCGAGTTTGTACTCCTCACCGATACAACTCTCAAAGCTTCACGAACTGTAGATTCCTATGTACACGAGATTTTTGAAGCAGAGCAGTTGGTCATAGCCTCTCATCGGGAAACTCTCACGACCGATTCTCAGCAAGGAACGCTCTTCTAATGGCCAATAAGGGAGGTCTCAGCAGACTGCGAGCCGGAACGGTTATCAACAACACATCCAAAAAGCAGGAGCAGGTCCTGATCAGAGCGCTTCGAAGAGTCGAGGCCGAAACCGCTACGAAATTTTCCGTACGGCTGGCATGGAGGCCAAAGTGGATGCTGATCGACATCGTCGAAAGCCTCGCGACCACTTTCCCAGAAGTCGATTTTAACCGGCCCCTGCCAACAAGCAGCATGAAGCCAGATGGAGGCATACTTTCAATCTTGGACAAAGCGGAGAAAGCTCATCCTATTCTCATCGCGAAAAGAAGAATCAGGGTACGAACGATCGACTGAAAGCCGAGGGCAAGAGGCCTCAGGCAATGGGCAATGCTATAGAGCGTTGGGAAAGAATGTCATTGGCTTCAAAACGGCCATGCTCGGGACCGGCATATTCCCTTTCGTCTGTTTCGGTGACGGCTGCGACTTTAGAGATGCGTCTTCAATACTCGACAGGGTTGTCACAATCGCCATGTTCGGACACCTGCGAAAAATCTACACAACTCCACAAGGCGGAAATGGAGAGTTCCAACGCGGAAGTTTTTACTTTCGGGAGGAGCATTGGAGTGAAGACGAGATGTTCGAAATTATGAAGGAAATAGCTACCCGCTCGATCCACCACTACTTCTCAAAGTACGGTGAAGCTGCCTTCGTTTATCCCTGATGAAGGGTCACGAGTGTCACGCCTTCACTCCTGTAAGTCCTGCCCTAAGACAGCGTTCCAGCAGAAGTATCTCGTGGTGTTTTAGATTTAGTTGCTGTCGCATGCAGCGGTTGATACAGCAGCACCCGCACATTTCCCGGCAACCGCATGTTCACCGTAATCCCATACGACTCCGTCTGTGGCTCCCCCTCGAAGCGCACGCCTTTCGCGCGCAGCTCCTCCATCGTGCTTGCGAGATCGTCGCACATAAAGGCGATCTCATGCCGCATGCCGGACTCATAGTTCGGTCCCTCACCCGGGTGCACGCCCATCTCCGCAGGCGGCAAGGCAAAGATCAGCCAACCGCCTCCGGCGTCCACGCTTTCAAATCCGAACGCGCTCGTGAGCAGGCCGCGCAGAGCTTCCGGTTCCGAGGAGTACAGCAGCGTATGCGTCCCAATGATTGCCATCACACTCTACCGGGCGGCGGAACTTACCCCGCCAGCCCGTCAGCTCCGCTGTTCTCCGCCAGTGCGAGGTACTGGTGAATGAAGGAAATTGACATACTGCCTTCGCCCACGCCGCTCGACACGCGTTTGATCGACCCATGCCTTACGTCGCCCACAGCAAAGATCCCCGGCAGGCTGGTCTCGAGCGGAAACGGCTCGCGCTCCAGCGGCCAGTGCGAAAGATCGCGCCCTGTACAGACGTACCCATGCTCGTCGCACTGCAGGCCGCTCGGCAGCCACCCCGTATTCGCATCCGCGCCAATCATCACGAACAGCGCATCGGCGTCCCACACATCGCTGCACTCCTTCTCACCCGGCCTGCATTGCCGCACCGCGATGCGCTCCAGGTAGTCGTCACCCTCCGCCGCCAACACTTGCGTGTACGGGATCACCTCGACATTGCACTTCTGCTCCAGCTGCTGGATCAGGTAAGACGACATCGTCAGCGTCAGTCCCTTGCCGCGAACCAGCACCTTTACCTCCGCGGCATAGTTGGAAAAGAACACGGCCGCCTGCCCCGCCGAGTTCCCGCCGCCCACCACATACACCTTCTTGCCGATCACGCTATTGGCTTCCGTGCGGCCCGCGCCATACAGCACACCGCGTCCGTGCAGCCGGTCGATCCCCTCCACCTGCAGCCGTCGCCACTCCACTCCCGTCGCCAGCACCACCACATCCGCCGACACGCGGTCTCCTCCATCCAGCGACACGCAGTACCCACGGCCTAGCGGATAAATGGATTCGATAGACCGCGTCATCGCAATCTGCGCGCCGAAGTTCCTCGCCTGCTGCAGCGCCCTCCCGCTCAGGTCGTCGCCCGATATGCCATGCGGAAAGCCAAGGTAATTCTCGATCCGTGACGATGTCCCTGCCTGCCCACCCGCCGCCGACCGCTCCACCAGCAGCACCTTCAAACCTTCGGAAGCGCCATACACCCCGGCCGCCATCCCAGCCGGGCCCGCCCCCGCCACGATCACGTCGTAGTGGTCTTCCTTGGGAGCCGTCTGCAAGTCCAGCGCATCCGCAACCTCGCGCACCGTCGGGCTGTGCAGGCACTTCTGCCGGTCCACCACCACCGCGGGCCCGGTCAGATCTCTCGGCATGCAGGATGGCACGCGTTCCGGCTCGCGGTCCTTGTCCACCCACTCGTAAGCAATGCGGTTCGCGGCCAGGAACGTCCGTATCTCGCGGCAATCCGTGTCGTACTGACTGCCCACGATCAGCACCCGCGCCGACGGTATCTCCGCCGCGTACTGCTGCACGGCGGAAAGCCTGCTTGTCATCGTCTGCAGGATGGCCGCACTGCATTGCGCGGAATCGCGAATCAGCTCATGCAGTTGCTGCCGGTCGAAGCGGGCCACGCGCGCATCCGTCACGGCCCGCACCGAAGCGAACGTCGGCGCTCCCAGCAGGATAGGAATCTCCCCAAAGAACTCGCCGAGCTTATAGCGGTGCAGCTCCTGCTCGCGCCCCATCACATCCTTGGAGAGCACCAGCTCGCCTTCCAGCAGCACAAAGAACCACGGCAGCTCGCCTTCGCGAAACACCCATTCTCCGGCCTCCAACCGCACATCGGCAGCCTTGCTCGCCAACCGCTGCCGCTCCGCCTCGTCAAGGCAGGAAAAGATGCGAACGCCTCCAAGCTCCTCGGCTGTAACCATAGCCTTCATTCTCGCACCGGCGAAACCGCACCGCTGCGCCGCAACGCAAAAACTCAGCGGCAGGCACTTCTGGCTGCGATAGCATAGGCAGGGTCCACGCCAGCCCGGATGGTGAAATCGGCAGAC
>CAXSHQ010000062.1:9426-17091 GCA_964236875.1 uncultured Acidobacteriaceae bacterium
CCAACTTCGTCGCCGACGGCCCCAGTGTTCTCGGCTTCGACCCCTTCACCAGACTCGTCGACTGGCTCGAAACCGAGATGCACAAAGCAGATCAGACCGAGTTACAAAGTACCCGGTAAATCCTCAACAGTTCATCGCTCGGATGGTGAAATCGGCAGACACAGCGGACTTAAAATCCGCAGACCCTAACCGGTCGTGGGGGTTCAAGTCCCCCTCCGGGCACCAAGTGTTCAACTAGACGCGCAAGCAGCAGTGGGGGTTCAAGTCCCCCTCCGGGCACCAATATTCAACCAAACGCGCAAGCAGCGTGGGGGTTCAAGTCCCTCCAGCCTCTCTAGCCGCAGACCTTCCTCGACGGTCCTGCCCAGCCGTCTGCGGCGATGTGTGCATCCGTTCTCACTGTGCAACAAAGCGTCACTGCTCGTACACGGCGGTGGACTCAGGGCTTGAAAGGGACACCATGCACGCTCGCTTCACCTTCGTCGTTCTCATCCTCCTTACCCTCACACTCACCCTGCGCGCGCAGACAACAATAGCCCCCCAGACGCAGGTCAACCGGCCCGGCCCGGTGAATGCCCCCGCATTCAACGGTGCCCTCAACGCAGTCGCATTCACTGGAACAGGCAACAACGACATTTTCGATAAAGCGAACGCAGCCATTGCGACCTGCGCAGCCGGCAACGCACAGCACCCCAACGGCTGCGGGTTGCGCATCCCGGCGGCGTCTGTCCCGTTCACTTGCTATCCCGCATCCACGTCCCTGCACCCGCCTGTTTCGGTGAACGGGCATGTGCGCATCTCCTGGGACGACGGCGCCTGTGTTTACTTCTACGGACCCAATCCCGCGGTCGACCTGCGCGGCGGTGCACTGCCGAACATCGGGGTGGAGTTGGTCAGCCCCCGCATCATCGGCGTCGCCTCGGCCACCAGCCTCGATGCCCCGAACACCACCAGCCCGGGTGGCATCCTCATCGGCCACTGGGAAGGCATCACCCTCTACAATCCAACGGTCACCGGCTTCAGGGGCACACCCATGCAAATCGGCAAAGGCTCGGGAGCCTTCGCGTGCGGCATCTGCACACTGGGAACGGATGGTCTCACCATGTTTGGCGGTGAGGTGAGCGACAATGCGGACAACATTCGCCTGGACGTGGGCGACGGCTACGGCACCAACAACACCTACATCGCAGGCACGCACATGGCGGGCGCAACCCACCGGAACATCAATGCGGTGGGCTGGGGTTCCGGCAACCGTCTCGACGGCATCGGCATAGATCCGCCTAACGGCGCGGAAGAGGTCATCGGATACTTCCACGGCGGCATCGGCAACACGCTTTCCGTGAAGTACTCCGAAGGCGCGAAGAGCCAGCTTTCCGGCTACACGCCTGCGAACGGCACCCTCGGCTACTACGCCATCGTGGCGGACGCCGCTGTTATGCGCATCGAAGACTTGCACACAGGTCTGACGAACCTGACGGCCGATCTCCTCGTAGATACCGGCGGCATCGTGGACGTGACGCAAGCCACCAGCGGCGACTTCGGCACGAATGCCTTCTTCGACTACGGCCCAAACAGCGTCGGCCATGGACGCCCCAGCTATATCCGCATCTGGGGCTGGACCGGCTTCGGATACGCCACCGGCTCCCTCGGTCCCGGTCACAATCCACACCACAACGCCTGCCTGGTTCTCTTCGGCGACAGTCCGTCCGACGCAAACAATCTAACTGGAAACCGAGACCATGCTACCCCGGCCACGCCCTGCGCCACCATCTCGGTAGACCCATACTCTGGCCACCTTCTGCTTTACGACATCGCCAGTCCCGGCGGCCACATTGGCACCGCGCACTGGCGCAACGGCTTCTTCGGCGGCCGCTTCGACACGTGGACCAACGGCAGCACAACGTATGGCTACGCAGACGACACCACGGGCTTTCACTTCCAGCAGCTTCACGCCGGCAACGGCGCCACTGCCAGCGGCGCCTCCTGCACCATCCATGCCATCGTGGACGGCATCATCACCAGCGCCACGTGTAAGTAGCGGCGCCTACACGCGGCTGAACGGCCGCTTCAGTGGCCGCCGTAGATGGCCCGATACATCTCACGATTGCGCAGGATCGCCTGCACATAATCCCGCGTCTCCGTATACGGGATCGACTCCACCCACTCCGGCACGTCCTTGTAATCCCCCACTGCCATCCATGCCCGCACCGGCGTGTCGCCCGCGTTGTAGCTCGCCAGCGCGTACTGCACTTCGCCACCGAAGCGGTCGATTGTTTGTCGCAGGTCGCGCGTGCCTAGCTGGATGTTGGTCGTCGGGTTCAGCAGCTCCGCCGTAGTAAAGTGCTTGTCGCCTTCCTTCTTTGCGATCATCTTCCCCGTTGAAGGCAGCAGCTGCATTAGCCCGTACGCATTCGCCCGGCTTACCGCGCCCGGGTTGAACTCCGACTCCTGCCGTATCAGCGAAGCCACCAGGTACGGATCCAGCCCATTCGCCTGCGCATCGCTCGTGATCGCATCCCAGTACGGCCTTGGGAAGATCATCTGCCAATACACCGTCGGCACTTCGCTCACCGGCAGCGAGAAGAACGGGATCTTGCTCCGCTTCATCGACTGGATCGCCCGCGTGTTCTCGCCAAAGCTCTGGTAGATCTCCGCCTCCGCCAGCGCGCTCCAACTCGCCGAGTTATCGCTAAGGGCTAGCTCAGGACGGATGTACTCATTCAGCGCCGCGTTCGCCAGCAGCCTGGCCTTGATAAGGTGAGGATCGTTCTCTGGCAGCGCGTCCGTCAGGTGCGGGTCGTTCACCGCCCGCACAGCGCTCAGCGCGGGAGCCGCCGCCACCGCCTCGGGCTTGCCCAGCACGGCTATCCGCTGCCGCCCCAGCATCGCGTAGTACGTGTTGCAATACGCCGCGTTCAGCGCCTTGTAGTAGTTGATCGCCTGTCCGAAGTTGTGCTCGTTATCCTCAAACAACCGCCCGCGCCAGTACAGCGCGCCCGGCACATCCGAGCTGCCCGGGAAGTTCGTGATCTGCTCATCCATGAGCTTCGCCGCCGCCGGAAACTGCCGCTGCCGGTAGCTCAGCCACGCCGCATGCCAGTGCGAAGCCGGCGAGTACATGCTGTGCGGAAAGTGTTCCGAGAGCTGCGTATACGCCAGCACCGCCCGCGGCGAATCGCGCTTGATCAGCCACATGTTGCCGCCGGAAAACAGCGCTTCCTCTGTCCACCGGCTCTGCGGAAACCGCACCAGCAAAGCTTGCACGATGCTGTCGTGCTCATCCGTCTTACCTTCGTTGCGCGCCAGCTCCGACTGCATGTACATCTTCAGCGCCGCCGTGTCGTCGCTGGTCACCGGCAGGTGCTCCACATCGCTGCGGCTCAGCCGCTTCAGCTTCAGGTCGCAGACCGCCTTGTAAATCTCCAGCGCATCGCGGTCCGCCTGCGAAAGCCCCGCATCGTCCTTCTGCAACGCGCGGTACTCCACTGCCGCCAGCTCATAGCGCTTCGCGTTGTAGAGCGCATCCGCATGCTGCTTGCGCTCACCCGGCGTCAACGGCACATTCAGCGCCGCAAGCTGCGTCTTCGCCGTCGCGGCTTCATTGCTCAGCGGGTCGCCCAGGTACACGCTGCGATACAGCTTGCTCGTTTGGTCCATCTGCCCGGCCGCCGCATACGCCTTGGCCAACGTCATACGGAAGTCCACGTGGCTGCCCTCTGGCGTGTTCGCCATCGGCTGCAACACGCGAATCGCACTTCCCGCATCGCCGCCCGCAAGATACGCATTCGCCTGCAGCAGCGGAACCTGCGTCAGAAACAGACTGCCCGGATGCCGGTCGCCAAAGTTGTTCAGCAGTGCGGTCACATCCGCCGGACGGTTCGCTCCCAGCGCCGCCTGCGCTCCCAGGAAGTCCGCGTAATCGCCCAGCGCCTGCCCCTGCTGCGCCGCCTGCCGAAACGCGTTCTCCGCCTCTCCGTAACGCTTGTCCAGCGAGTACGCATGGCCTAGCGCGAGGTCCGCCGCCGCCCCTGCCTCGCCCGGATGAGCCCCCGCGTACGCGACCACGCCGCTGTACGCCGCCGCGCTACGCAGCGCAGCAAGCTGCTGCGCCATCGACCGCAGCTGAGCCGAAGCCACAAACGCCGCGGAAAGCCGCTGCGTCTCCGCCGAGACATGCCCTACGGCCCCTCGTCCAACCTTGCCTCCACGAGCCGCCCGCGCGCCTCCGGCATGGCCGTGCGCCTTCCCCACAGCGGACGCCGTGCGCAACGCAGCATGGTGCGTCCCGGCTGACCTCACCGCGGCATGGCTGGTCTTCTTCAGCGTGTGCGTCGTAGCCGCCAGGCCCATCAGCGGCGAAAACATCGCCAAAGCAACCGCACTCCCCACCCACTTCTTCCCCATTGGCGACACGCTTCCCACCTCCGCTCTCTTTTGACTCTACGGCCTGCCGGTTCGTATTCGGTCCACAGCGCGTCCGGGGCAGAACCACGCGAGATAACTAACCGACGCTCTTCCTGCATCTCCCCACACGGGCGGCTTCGCCGTCGCTCGTCCTGTAAACTCATTCCTGAGCAAAGAATGCCTCTTCAAACCACATCGCCGGCCCCTGCGACTGCTCCGCCGCGCAGCAATGCCCCGGTTCCCTTTGTAGAAGATCCCGAAAACCCGGACGTGGCGCTGGTCGCGCGCGTTCGCGCCGGCGACACCGCCGCCTTTGAGGAGTTGGTCGTCAAGTACGACCGTCAAATCTTCCGCACCGCGAATCACATCACCCAGAACCGCGAAGACGCCGAAGACATCACCCAGGACGTCTTCTTCAAAGCCTTTCAAAAGCTCGACCAGTTTCAGGGCAACTCCAAGTTCTCCACCTGGCTGGTGCGCATCGCCGTCAATGAAAGCCTGATGCGGCTCCGCAAGCGCAAGACCTCCAAAACCGTCTCCATGGATCAGGACCTCCAGACCGACGAGGGTTCCATCCCACGCGACTTTGCCGAGTGGCGTCCCAACCCCGAGGAAATCTTCTCCACCTCCGAACTGGGGGACATCCTCCGCAAGACCATCGCCGGACTTTCGCCAGGTTTTCGAACCGTTTTCACCCTCCGTGACATCGAAAACCTGTCGACCGAGGAAACCGCGGATGCGCTCGGTCTGAGCATTCCGGCGGTCAAGTCGCGACTGCTGCGTGCGCGTCTACAATTGCGCGAACGTCTCAGCCGGTACTTCCGGCGGACCAAAGAGGAAGCGAAGTGAACTGCACCGACTTCATGGCCAAGCTGACCGACTATTTCGATGGTCAGATCGAACCGGAGCTGCTCGCTGAAGTGAAAGCGCACCTCTGCACCTGTCACCACTGCGAAGTCATCGTCGACACCACCCGCCACACCATCCAGGTCTACCAGCAGCACGTCCCCTACGACTTCCCCGACGAACTTGCCCAGCGCCTCCGCTCTGCCGTAATGGACCGCTGCAGAGGCGTCCACAAGCCCTAACGGCCGTTCTGTTGAGCCGTAGCAAGACTTCCTGTCTGGCAATGGGTGTCATTCTGAGCGAAGCTCTGAATCCCCGCATTTCGCCCGAAGCGCCACAGTCGCCTCAGGAAAGCCAAGCTCTAAGCTAAACACCTCTAAGCTCTAAGCTCGTTCCCTCCCGCTTTTCTCCCGGCTACCGCCGTCTTGGAAAGAAGGCGTCAACCTCAGCGTAGCGAAGGATCTCTGTAGTCGTCCCGCAGCGGAACGGACGCATCAGCTGAGAGCGGCTATACCTCGAGGAGAACAGCTGTTGCTGAACCCCACAAATGCAAAAGGGGAGCAGCCCGAAGGCTGCTCCCCTTACACCACCACAGAAGCCTACTTCACCACAGTTTGGAACAGCGGCGACCCCAGCAGGCTGTCGAACTGGCTATCCGACCCCGAGTACGCGACCGTAAGCGTCCCGGCGCTCGAGTCCACCTGCGTATCGTCCATCGCGGTCTTCTCGATCGGCGACCCGCCGCTCTTCTTCATCATCATCACGCCCTTCATCAGGGTCGCGGCCAGCCCGGCGGTCATGCTGTCGCTCGTCACCACGGCCATGTCGAACCGCACGCCATTTGAAAAATCCATGGTGTAGCGGGCGCTCTTCATCTTGTTCTTCACCGTGTCATAGTCGGCCAGCTGCGCCGCCTCGCCCAGCACGCTCTTCATCATCGTTTGCGTGCCGCGCTGGTCCAGCAGGCTCCACACATTGCGGCTGTCCACGAGGTTCATCTCGTTCATCATCTCGCCGTTCTGCAGGAAGTTCGGCACCAGGCCATCACGCGCATCCAGCGCCGCCTTGACGGCATCGCGATCCCCAAACACCATCGTCGTCTGGTTCAGGAACGCCACACTCATGCCGGCGGACCCCATCGGCCACACCTGGTTCTGACGAATCATCACAGGCTTGGTCTTCTGCTTGGCAAAGCTCGCCAGGATGGACACGGTCTGGAACTGCCCCTGCGCCACGCCGATGATGCGCGTGCCCGCAGCCGTCGCATTGCCGTTCTTGTCCGGCACGCTCTGCCCGCGGAACGCCGCGAACGCCAGCGTCTCTGCGTCCTGGTCCACCTTCAGCCCGGAGCTCTTCAGCGCCGTCTCCAACCGCTTCAGCTCCGGCGGCAGCACCCGGTCCTTCAGCTGCATGGCGGCAGGCGAGTTCTGCATCGCCTTGTAGTCCACCACGATGATCTGCTGCACGTCCCGCGGGATCGACGAGCGCGCATCTCCGCTCAACTGCGAGGCCGACGCCGCCAACGGAGCCGCTACGGCCAGCGCCAACGCGCTCACTGTTGTCCCAAACTTCACTGTGTTCCAGATTGTCACGATCACAACTCCTGAGGATGAGCGCCCCTGCGCCTAATCTATTCTTTCGCGAAACCCCGCCGGGAGCAAGGCTGGCCCGTCGGCTTTCACGTTACTTTCTTCTCTGCGCGATCTGCGGAGATATCCGCGCTATCTGCGTTCCGCTCCTGAAAGTCTTACCGCCACTCCCCGCTCCCAACCTACGGCCACGCCAACGGCTCCCGCAGCCGCCGCTCCAGCACCTTCCGGTCCGGATCGAAGTCTATGGTTTGACGAACCCATTCCGCATTCGGCTCATACGCCTCCTGTGGGATAAGCCCGATGATTTCGCCTTCCGCTGCGCCCGAGCCATGGTGTTCAGCCATTTCGACGACCGCGGCATGCACCCGGGCTACAGGCGTGCGTTGAAAATCGGTGATATTCATGCTCACCTGGGCGCGCCCGTTGGCTACAACGCCCATGGCCTTCACCCCCAGCAGCCCGCCGCTGGAAGCCCTGATGTCCCGCGCGATACTCCGCGCCAGCGACACATCGTTGTCCCGTAGGTAGATGTTGTAGGCGATCAGGAACTTGCGAGCCCCCACCGCGCTCGCCCCCGCGCTGGGGTGCAGCTCCGGCCCACCCACATCCGGCCGCCGCGTCGGGTCTCGCAGGACGTCCTTTGCCAGCCCCTCAAACTGCCCGCGCCGCACATCTTCCAGATTGATCCGGTCGGGCCGCCCCGCCGCCGCCTCGTAGAAGTACACCGGCACCCCAAAGCGATGGGAGATCGCCATCCCCGCCTGACGAGCCAGCACCGCGCATTGGGCTATAGAAATGCCACTCACCGGCACAAACGGGATCA
>CAXSHQ010000063.1:0-933 GCA_964236875.1 uncultured Acidobacteriaceae bacterium
CCGATCAATTTCACTTCGCGCGTGCGGCCGAATTCGCCGCTGAGCAAACGCCGTATGGCTTCCGGATACGCGACCGTTTCTTCCAGGCCGATGCGCGCCGCTAGCGACTCCGGCGTATCGTCTTCCTCCACCGGCACCACCCGCTGCACCAGGATCGCGCCGGCATCCAGCGCCTCTTCCACCAGGTGCACGGTGCATCCGGTGTATTGCACGCCATAGCCCAGCGCCTGCTCCGCCGCGTGGTAGCCCGGAAACGCCGGCAGTAGCGACGGGTGGCTGCTGACGATGCGCCCCCGCCACTCACGCACCAGGCGCGCCGAAAGCACGCGCAGATACCCCGCCAGGCACACCAGGTCAACACGGTAGGTGCGCAGCAGGGTAGAGATGGCGTTCTCATGGTCGCGCTGTTCGCGTCCGCGGCCTTCCATCACCACTACCGGCAGGCCGGCGGCACGCGCCGCCTCTATGCCCGGAGCGCCGGTTACATTGGAAACCACCACGGCGATCTCACACCTAGGCAGCGAGCCCGAGCGGATGGCCGCGGCAATCGCCAGGCAGTTGGATCCGCTGCCGCTGATGAGGAAACCGAGTCGCGTGCCCTGAGAGGGCGCTCCTGCCACAGCTTTGTCTTCCGGCACAGGTATACCCCCTCGCACGTGCATAGCGGGCCATCTACGAATCCAAGGACCTGAAGCGTACACGCACGGGCAGCGTGTCCACATCAGAAGCGTATGGATGCTCTTGGCGACATTTGATGTTACCTGAGTCACCTCATATGCCTCCCTATACTTGTCGATATGGCTTCTGTCCCCACTCGCTCCACCCTGCGTTCTGAACATCTGCAGCGCCGCGCGGAAGCGCTCTTGCCCGGCGGTGTGGACTCGCCCGTGCGCGCCTTCCGTGCCGTGGGCGGCCATCCGCCCTTTGTGGAGA
>CAXSHQ010000063.1:943-13638 GCA_964236875.1 uncultured Acidobacteriaceae bacterium
CCGCCGTGCTCGGGACGCACACGCACGTGCAGACGAACGACGCGGCCCTGCTGCGCGGCAAGACCGCGTACCTGACCGACGCCGACAGCAACCGGTACATCGACCTCTTCGGCTCCTGGGGACCCATGCTGCTGGGACATGCGTTCCCCCCGGCTGTCGAGGCCATCCGCGAAGCCGCCGGCCGCAGCGCCTCCTTCGGCGCTAGCACCGCCGCCGAAGCCGAACTCGCCGAACTGGTCCAGCGCTGTTTTCCGTCCGTCCGGAAGCTGCGCTTCGTTTCTTCGGGCACCGAAGCCTGCATGTCCGCCATCCGGCTGGCGCGCGGCTTCACGGGCCGTCCGTTCGTGATCAAGTTCGAAGGCTGCTACCACGGACACGCCGACGCGCTGCTGGTGAAAGCCGGCAGCGGCGTCGCGACTTTCGGCATCCCCGGCTCGGCGGGCGTGCCGGCCGAAACCGCCATGCACACGCTGGCCCTGCCCTACAACGATCTCGCTGCCGTGGAGGCCGCGTTCCTCTCGCACCCAGGGCAGATCGCCTGCGTCATCCTGGAGCCGGTAGTCGGCAACGCCGGCACCATTCCGCCGGCCGAGGGTTACCTCGCCGGCCTGCGCAGGCTCACGCGGCAGCATGGCGCGCTGCTCGTCTTCGACGAGGTGATGACTGGCTTCCGGCTCGCCGTGGGCGGCGCCCAGGAACTCTTCGGCTTCGCCACTGGCGAGAACGCACCCGACCTCACCACCCTCGGCAAAATTATTGGTGGCGGCCTGCCCATGGGCGCCTTTGGCGGCCGCACCGAGGTCATGGACCACCTCGCTCCGCTCGGTCCGGTCTATCAGGCCGGTACGCTCAGCGGCAATCCGCTGGCCATGGCCGCCGGCATCGCCACTGTGTCCTACCTGCTGGAGCACCGGCACGAGATCTACCCGCAACTGGAGCAAACCACGGCGGCCATCGCAGGCGGTGTTGCACGGCTGGCTGCCGAGCAAGGTCTTGCGCTCACCACGAACGTGGTGGGCAGCATGTTCACATGGTTCTTTACGCCGCATGCGGTCACGGATTTCACGTCCGCCAGCACATCGGACACCGCCCTCTTCGCGAGCTTCCACCGCGGCCTGCTGGAGCGTGGCGTATGGCTGCCGCCCAGCCAGTTCGAAGCCGCCTTTGTCTCCGCGGCGCACGGACCGGTGGAAGTGGCAGCCATCCTCGCTGCGGCAGCAGGCGTGTTGCAGGACATCACCCGGTAGCGCCGCGTCTTTTCCCCTGCTTTACCATCCAAACAAGAGGCCATGATGAAGGCGCGCAAGCTTCCGGAGCAACAGATGCAGGCGATCGCGCGCGCTGTCGCCGACCCGCGCCGCTTTGCCATCCTTCAGCAGATCGCGGCGTCCCGGTGCAGCACCGCCTGCAGCGCGTTGCGAGCCCATGATGACATCAGCCCCGCCACCATCTCGCACCACATGAAGGAGTTGAGCGAGTCCGGGCTCATCACCATCGAGCGCGAAGGCCGCACAGCGGACCTCCGCTTCCAGCGCGAGGTCTGGAACGCCTATCTCGCGCAGCTCGCGAATCTTTAGACCGTCATCAAACTTTCTGAATCTCCCTGTTGCGCCCTCCATCTATTCGATTGTGGTCGAACAATTCGACAAAGCACGACTGGAGAAGAATATGGGCAAGCTGACAGGGAAAGTAGCGGTAGTGACGGGAGCCTCCAAGGGCATTGGAGCCGGCATCGCCAAGGCGTTCGGACGCGAAGGCGCAACGGTGGTTGTGAACTACGCCAGCGATAAGGCTGGCGCGGAAGCGACAGCAAAGGCCGTCAACGAGGCTGGCGGAAAAGCCGTGGTGATCGGCGGCAGCGTGGCGGAGTCCGCCGCGCGCGAAACGCTCTTCGCGGAAGTCAAAAAGCAGTTCAGCAAGATCGACATCCTGGTGAACAACGCCGGTGTTTTCGGCCCCACTCCGCTGGAGTCGCTGGACGAGGCCGAGTTCGATCGCCAGTTCAACACCAACGTGAAGGGCCTGCTCTTCACGACGAAGGCGGCGCTGCCGCTCTTTGGAGCCGAAGGCGGAAGCATCATTAACATCAGCTCGGTGGTGGCGACGCGCAACTTTCCCGGCATGAGCATTTACTCCGCGACCAAGGGCGCGGTCGATACCATCACACGGGTGCTGTCCGCGGAGCTTGGACCGAAGAAGATCCGTGTCAACGCGCTCAGCCCCGGCATGGTCGCGACCGAAGGCGCCAAGTCACTTGGCTTCATCGGCGGCGACTTCGAAAAGCAGGCGGTCGCGCAGACGCCGCTCGGGCGCATAGGCCAGCCGGACGATATCGCGGACGCCGCGCTCTTCCTGGCCTCGGACGAAGCGCGCTGGGTGACGGGCTCCATCCTCGAAGCCGCGGGCGGCAGCCGCTAAGACGAGCGGTTTCGCGGCGGCGAAAGCCCTTCGCCTGTGTTCTCACCTGTCCAGGGCGGTTCGGTGTAACGAACCGGCCGCCCGGAGCACCATTCAGAAAACAAAGTCATAAGGAGCACACCATGGATATCTTCTTCCTCGTCCTGCCTGCCGTCGTGGTCTTCGCCAATTACGTTCTAGCTGACCTTCGCCCCGCGAACCTGCGGGCGGCCGTCGCGCCCGCCCGCCGCGGGTGCTGAGCTCCCGCCTTGCGCACTGTCCATGAGAAACTGTAAGAGATGATTTCTGTTTCCAATGTGACCATGCGCTATGGCGCGAAGCTGTTGTTTGAAGATGTTTCCGTAACCTTTACCGATGGCCGCCGCTACGGCCTGACCGGACCCAACGGCGCCGGCAAATCCACCTTCATGAAGGTGCTGACCGGCGAGCTCGACGCTCAGAAGGGCACGGTCGTGCGCCCCCGGAAGTTCGGCGTCCTCAAGCAGGACCAGTATGAGTTCGACGCCTACCGCGTCATCGACACCGTCATCATGGGCAACAAGGGCCTGTGGGCGGCGCTTGAAGAGCGCGAGGTCATCTACTCAAAGCTCGAGATGACCGACGAAGACGGCATCCGTCTCGGCGAGCTCGAAGGCGTCGTGGGCGAAGAAGACGGCTACGAAGCCGAGGCCAATGCTGCGATCCTGCTGCAGGGTCTCGACATTCCCGACGAGCTGCATGAGCGCAAAATGAGCGAGCTGCAGGGCGGGCAGAAGGTGCGTGTGCTGCTCGCGCAGGCTCTCTTCGGCAACCCTGAAGCGCTCTTCCTCGACGAGCCGACGAACTACCTCGATTTGGAATCGATCCACTGGCTGGAAGACTTCCTGCTGCGCTACAACGGCACGGTCATTACCATCTCGCACGACCGCCACTTCCTGAACAACGTGTGCACGCACATCGCGGATATCGATTACGAGACGATCATCACCTACACCGGCGGCTATGACGACATGGTCCTGCAGAAGACCAGTATCCGCACCCGCATCGAGAGCCAGAACGAGCAGCGCGAAAAAAAGATCGCTCAACTGAACGACTTCATCGCGCGCTTCTCTGCCGGCACCCGGTCATCGCAGGTCAATTCACGCAAAAAGGAAGTCGAGCGCCTGGCGACCAGCGAACTGGCCCGCTCCAACATCGCGCGTCCCTACATCGCGTTCAAAATGGATCGGCCTTCCGGCAAGAACGTGCTGGAGTTCGAAGGCGTCAACAAAAGCTACACGCAGCCGGACGGCAAGACCGAACATGTGATCGACAGCTTCTCCGGCTCGGTGACGCGTGGCGACAAGATCGTGCTCATCGGCCGCAACGCGCAGGGCAAGACCACACTGCTCAAGGCGCTCCTGGCCAACGGTCCCGGCATCGAGGAGAAGGACGTCGGCATCGATTCCGGTGAAGTGAAGTGGGGCCATGAGGTCCAGATCGGCTACTTCGCACAGGACCACAAGGGATCCATTCAGCTCGGCATGACGGCCGCGGACTGGCTGCACCAGTACGACCCCAAAGCCACCAAGGAAGACATCCGCGGCATCCTCGGGCAGATGCTCTTCCGCGGCGAAGAAGGCATGAAGAAGACCGATGCGCTTTCCGGCGGCGAGGCCGCACGCCTGCTGTTTTGCAAGATCATGCTGCAGAAGCCCAACGTCCTGGTACTGGACGAGCCGACGAACCATCTCGACCTGGAAAGCATCAACGCACTGAATCAGGCAATCCAGAAGTACGAGGGAACCGTCTTCCTGGTCACCCACGATCAGGACCTGATCGAAGAGGCCGGCACGCGCATCTGGCACTTCGAAGGCGGTCCCACCGACTTCCACATCACTGACCACAAGGGCCCGTATGAGGAGTACCAGCAGCAGCTCGAGATGGCGGCCAAATAGTTTTACTCGTAAGCAGGAGGCCCACGCATCTGCGTGGGCCTCTTCTTGCTTGTCATGCGTCAGGGCCTAGAGCCGAGCGTTCCGTTCTTCACTCCCAACGCCAACGGAGCCACGGCCGGAACGGCGGCCCCGACAAACGCCGTCACCGTGGCCCTGCTGCCATTGCGCACCCACACAGTGCCGGAGCCATCGATTGCAATCCCCTGCGGCGACGCAAGCTGGTTGCTCAGGTAGCCGGTGGAAGGCGAGACAGGCGCAGCGGCGGTGTTCGCTTCGGTGACCCCGCCGGATGTTGCGTTCGACACCCAGGCATTCCCCGCGCCGTCGATGGAGATGCCGGTGCTCCCATTCAAACCGCCGTTACTTCCAGCCATCACCGAGTTCAGGGTCGTGGCGGTGCCGGTGGACGACATGCGAGTGAGACCGCCGCATCCCAGCATCCAGCCATTGCCGCTTCCATCGTTGGTGATGAAAACTGGCGTACTGCCGGAGCCGGGACAGGGGTAGGGAGAGGCCCCGAAGTAACCTCCGCCCTGCGTAAATATGTCTACCTTGGCCGAGTCCATATTGCCCACCCACACGTTTTCACTGGGATCGATCGAAACAGTCGTCGCGTGGAATGTATTGGCAAGACTGAAGCTCCCCACATAGGCGCCCGCCGCATTCGATTCACTCACGCCGAAGCAGTAGGCGCAGGTATACCAGGCGTTCCCAAAGCCGTCGAAAGCCAGCCCGGTGAAGGTGTAAGTAGGCGCAAGATCGTCGGCGGACGAGTACGTGTAAGTGACCGCTGCGCCCAGGTTGGCTGGCAGCTTCTTGAGTGTCATGGTCGAGGCTGCCCCCGTGGTGCCCACCCAGATGTTCCCGCTGGGGTCCAGCGCCACGCGTGTGCCGGCCATGCTTACGTAGGTGCCGAGCAGCGCGCCGGCGGGAGTGAGCTCATACAGCGCGGTGGTGTTCAAGACCCACAGATTGCCGGCGGCGTCCACGGCCATGTCGCTGGCTGCACTCGAAACCACGGGGAAGCTGACGGCTATCGTCCAGTCGTTCGGCGTGGAGGAAAGCGAGGGCTGAAAGGGTCCTGTCGAAGTTGAGATGTTGTACAGCGCCGCAACGTTCACGCCGGGATACTTCGCAATGTTCAGCGCGGCTGCAAAGGTATTGGTAGGTGCTGTGCTGTTCACCGTGGTATTGGCGAAGAGGTTGCCGCACGCCGGGCTGGATGGGCCGATGCTGTTGATGCAGGCAGCCAGGATGTTCGCCAGTGTGTTGATCTCCGCGTTCGGCACGCTCGATCCTGCGGGTGCATCGCCCGGGGACTGCCCACGGTCGCTGCTGGCAAGATCGGCGGCCATGCTGAAGGCGTTGGCCATTCCCGCGCCGTTGGTGGAGGAACTCCCAACCGAGGCTAGCCCACTGGCGAACGGAGCCAGCGTCCATGCGGCTGCCACACTCGTCACTTCGTTGATGACGATATGCGTGGACGCGCTCAGGTTGCCGCACGGGCCCAGCACTGCCGCCAGGGCGATTGCGCCATTGTTGTTGGAGCCGGTCACTCCTGGATTGCCGCCGGTGGCTGCAAGGTAAACCAGCGTGGAGGCGCTCGGGCAGGTGTACCTGCCCGTGATGTCGAACGAGCCGCTTGTGTCCGAGCTTACCGCCGAGAGCAGCGCCGTAGAGGCTGAGCCATAGCCGGTGGCGCCCACGGCATAAAGCTGCAGGGTAGAACCGGACACGGGCTGCTGGCCGCCCAGGACCGTGCCGGTCACGTGCGCTTCACCCGTCAGCAGACCCGGTTGCACGCCGGGGAGGCCACATCCGCACAACACGGTCCCGGCTGCACAGAAAGCCGCGCTGAGAACGGCAGCGCGGATGAAAACGAATGGCTGAATCACAGAACTCTCCACGACGGGAAATGGGCGACCGCCCAAAGAATACTCCAGGGACGATTGTTGCTGCACGCATCCCCGCACCATGCTGTGCCCGCGCCGGAAGAGCGCTCTGGTACCGTGGAGAAGCGATGAAGCGCACCAACCTCCGTCTCCTGATGCTCGGCGCCATCGTGGTGGTGCTGCTCAACGCCTGGCTGGCGTTCCACGCCCTGGGCAGCTTGTTTGAAGCCCAGAAGATGTACGCGCACACGCTCCAGGTTCTCTCCGCCGCGGACCAGACCCAGGTTGGAATGAGCGCGGGCAACGCAGCGGCACGCGCCTACCTGCTTACCGGCGACACCGAATTCGAGACCCGCTATCACGCTGCAATCGCAGATGCGCACGCCGCCGTGGAGAAGCTGCGCGCTCTCACGGCAGACAACGCTTCCCAGCAGGAGCGTATCGCCATTCTGCGAACACGAATCGCTGTCAGGCTCGGCGCCGTTGACGCCGCGATGGGCATGCGCCGCAGCCATCCCGCCGAGACCACCGACGCGTTCGTGCTTGGCCCGGCGTTGAACGATAGCCCGGACGGGGGAATCAGCGTCAAGTACGCCATTACGCAGATCAAGGGCGAAGAGCAGCGTCTGCTCCAGGACCGTCAGGAAGAAACGCGTCGAGGCCGGCAGCGTGTCGTCGCCGCCTTCGTCATCGCCTCGGTGCTCGATCTGGTTCTTCTGGTGCTCGCGTTCGAGCTGCTCGCGCGTGCGGCGGAATCGCGTGAGAAGCTGGCTGCGCGCGCGGAGGAGGTCGCCGCCTTGAATGCGGAGCTGACTAACATCAATGAGGAGCTCGAGCAGCGTGTCGACCGCAGGACACGCGAGCTGGCGGTCAGCAACCAGGAGCTGGAAGCCTTCAGCTACTCCGTGTCGCACGATCTCCGCGCGCCGCTTCGCACCATCGACGGCTTCTCCCTTGCCTTGAAGGAAGACTTCTCCGACTGCCTGAACGAGGAAGGCCAGGATTACATCAACCGCGTCCGGGCGGGCGTGCAGCGCATGGGCTCTCTCATCGACGCTCTTCTGCAGCTTTCCCGGGTCACGCGTTCGGAGTTGCAGCGGGACAGGGTCGATCTCAGCTCCCTCGTGCGGCTGGTCTTCGATGAGTTGAAAGCGGCTTCACCGGAACGCGATATTGAGCTGGTCGCGCAGCCGGGGGTTCTGGCCATGGCGGACCCGCGCCTGGTGAGGATCGCACTGGAAAACCTCCTTGGCAACGCGTTCAAATACAGCGCCAACACGGCAAAAGCGCGAGTCGAGTTCGGCAGTGACCTTCGCGAGGGGCGCACCGTATACTTCATTCGAGACAACGGTGTGGGCTTCGACATGCAGTATGTCGACCGCCTGTTCACCGCATTCCAGCGGCTGCACGGCGACCGCGAGTTCAAGGGCTCGGGCATCGGGCTCGCCACTGTGTCACGCATCATTCGCCGGCACCACGGCGCCATCTGGGCCGAAGGGGAAGTCGACAAGGGCGCGACTTTCTTCTTCACCCTGGAAGCCTGAAAGCGCCGGCGAAGCAGTACCAGATCCATGAAGGTTCACATGAGCGACGCTATGATCCTGTTAGTCGAAGACGATCCAGACCACGAGGCGCTAGCCATCCGCGCGTTGCGCAAGGCCAACGTAGCCAATGAGATCAAGGTGGCTCGTGACGGCGCGGAAGCCATCGAGTACATGAACGGCATCGGCAGTGGCCAGAACCGCATGCCCCAGCTGGTCCTGCTCGATCTCAAACTGCCCAAAGTCGAGGGCCTGGATGTGCTGCGGGCAATTCGTGCATCTGATAAGACGGCGATCCTGCCGGTTGTTGTGCTCACCTCATCGGACGAAGAGAGGGACATCGTGTCCAGCTATCGTCTGGGCGTGAACAGCTACATCCGCAAGCCCGTCAACTTTACAGATTTTGCCGAGGCCACCAAGCAACTTGGCATGTACTGGTTGCTGCTGAACCAATGCCCACCCGCGGCCTAAACTCGGCCAATGCTCCGCTCCGTGTCCTCATCATTGAGGACTACGAAGAGGATGCTCTGCTCCTGCAACGGTACCTCACCCGCGCCGGGTACGTTCTGCAGGCGCGCCGCGTGCAGACTGCGCCTGAGCTGCTGGACGCGCTGCAGCCGCCAGCGGCCTGGGACCTCGTCATTGCCGACTACACGCTGCCCAGCTTCGGCGCGCGCGATGCGCTCAAGCTGATTCAGGAAAGCGGCGCCGACCTGCCGTTCATCATCGTCTCCGGCACTATTGACGAGGTGTCCGCCGTCAGTGCCATGCGCGCCGGTGCCCATGACTATGTGCTCAAGGGCCACCTCGAGCGCTTGCTGCCCGCCATCGAGCGCGAGCTGGCCGACGCCAAGCGCCGTCGCGACCGGTTGCAGACCGAGCTCGAGTTGCGTCTAGCGCAGCAGCGCTTCTCCGCGACCTTCAATCAGGCCGCGGTGGGCATGGCACACACTGCCCCAGACGGCCACTTCCTGCTCATCAACCAACGTCTGGCCGACATGCTGGGCGCTCCGGTGGAGAAGCTCCTCGCGCTTAAGCTGGAAGACTTCCTGCTCCCCTCCGAGCGCGAGCTCGACGCCAACCTCTTCTCCGAGCTGCTCACCGGCATGCGCAGCGGCTATCGCGTGGAACGCACGCTGATGAGCCACAACGGCAGCACGTTTCCCGCGCAGTTGACCGCGTCGCTGCTGCGCCACGACGGGGACCAGCCCTCCGTGCTCTGGGTGGTGGAAGATATCTCCGCGCGCAAGACGGCCGAGCGCGAAACCGCCGACCTGATGACCCGGCTCATCAACTCCGAGCGCCTGGCCGCGGCCGGCCGCATGGCCAACACGCTCGCGCACGAGATCAACAATCCTCTCGAAGCGCTGACCAACATCTTCTACCTGCTCGGCACGCATGAAGGCATGCCGCCGCAGTCGCAGGAGCTGATCGCCATCGCTTCGCGCGAGATCGAGCGCGTCGGCCACATCACGCGTTCCACGCTTAGTTTCTACCGCAAGGTGCCGGGCCGCACCATCGACATGCACACGCTGCTGAACGAAGTGGTGCAGTTGTTCCAGTCCCGCGCCGCGCAGCATCAGGTGGAATTGAGCCTGCGCGCTACCGACGAGCTTCGCGAGGTACGGTACGACCCCGCGCTGCGGCAGGTGTTCGCGAACCTGGTCGGCAACGCGCTGGAATCCATGGAAGGCCGCGGCGGAACTCTGCGCGTCCGCGCCCATCGACAGGGCGACCTCGCCGTCGTCATGGTGGCGGACACCGGCCACGGCATTGAGCCCGCCAATCTCCGTTCCATCTTTGAGCCGTTCTTCACCACCAAAGGCGAGCGGGGCACCGGCCTCGGCCTGTGGGTCACGCGCGGCATCGTGGAAGAGCAGGGAGGCACCCTGCGGCTGAAGACGGCAACTTCCAGCCGAAAGCACGGCACCTGCATTCGCGTCACTCTGCCGATCGCCGCCCACGCGGAACAGCCACAGCAGCCCGCTTAGAGCATCTGTACACCTGCGGGGAACGTCACCCGAGCCGCAGTGACAGAAACCCGTCGGCCCACCACCCTGCGCGATCTTCCCTCCGCCCTCTACAATAGCTTCATGCCGGCAGTCGAGAAGGTTCCCCAGAAGAACGTGCTTGGTCAGCCCATGGCCACCTGCGGCTGCGAGCCCATGACCGGCTTCTACCGCGACGGCTGCTGCAATACCGGCGCAGACGATCGCGGTCTCCACACCGTGTGCTGCATCGTTACCGAGAAGTTCCTTTCCGCCTCCGCCCGCCTGGGCAATGACCTCTCCACCCCCATGCCGCAGTACGGCTTCCCCGGTCTCAAGGCTGGCGACCGCTGGTGCGTGTGCGCGGCGCGATGGCTGCAAGTGCAGCGTGCCGGCGCAGCCTGCCCGGTCGTTCTCGAAGCCACCCACGAAGCCACCCTGAACGTCGTGCCCTTCGAGATCCTGCTGCAATACGCGGTCATTCCCGACACGCTGCACTAAAACGCGCAGCCCGCCTGTTACATCTCCGTGAAAAGCGCTCCCGCATCGGCGAGTGCAAGCTACCCGCGCCTTGACAGCGCGGGAGCCCTTCAGCGACCCTGAAAGCTAACACCTGTTTATCGTTTTCGCCGTACGTGAACCGCTGAACTGCCAGTGTTTGGGATGCAAGCCTCCAGTCCCGCCGCCGACAGGCAGGCAAGCCTGTCCTCTTCCAGCACGGAGCCACGCCCTTCATGAACCCTAAGTTCGCCCTTCGATCCTTCGCCGCCGCTTTCGCCCTCTGCGCCACCCTCCCCTCCGCATCGCAAACCGCTGCTCTGGGTTCCCTTGCCGGCGTGGTTCGCGACAGCTCAGGGTCGATTGTGGCCAACGCCATCGTGGTCGTGACCAACACCGGCACCGGTGCCAGGCGTGCCCTCACCACCGATTCTGCCGGCCACTACGAGGCGCAGTTCCTGCAGCCCGGCCAGTATGAGGTGGTGCTCGGCGGCAACGCAGGCTTCGGCAAGGTCGACGAGAAGAACGTCCCGGTCACCGTCGGCGCAGCCGTCACCGTGGACGCAACCTTGCCCGCGGGCACTGTGACCACGGACGTGACCGTGACCGAAGAAGCCCCGCTCCTCGACACCGAAAAGGTGGAGGGCTCGCAGGTGGTAGACCAGCAGCTGGTAGCCAATCTCCCGGTGAATGGCCGCCGCTTCGACAACTTTGTGCTGCTCACGCCAAACGTCGCTCCCGACGGCAACTCCGGTCTGATCAGCTATCGCGGCGTGTCCGGGCTCTACAACACTAACGTCGTCGATGGCGCCAACAACAACCAGGCGTTCTTCTCGGAAGCCCGCGGCCGCTCCATCGGCGCGCCCTACGTCTACCCTGTCGACGCCATCCGCGAGTTCGAATCCTCCGCCACCGGCTACTCCGCCGAGCTTGGCGGCGCCGCCGGCGGCATCATCAACGCCGTCACCAAAAGCGGAACCAACAGCTTCCACGGCGCCGCCTACGAGTACTACCGCACGCCGGGCTACAACGCGCTGGACGCCTACAACAAGTACCAGGGCAAGCTGACCGGCAACCCAGTCTACCTTTCCCAGCCCGTCAAAGTGCAGCATCAGTTCGGCCTCGCCGCGGGCGGCCCCGTCATCAAGGACAAGCTCTTCGTCCACTTCGCCTATGACGGCTACCGCAAGGTCAACCCCATCGTCTACGCCTCCACCTATAACTCGGCTACAACCAGCGTTGCCGGTCTCGTGCATCTCTGCGACGGCGGCACGACGCGCGTGGTCAATGGCGGCATAACCTACCCGACCGCCATTCCCGGCATCTCCGCCGGTCAGTGCACGACTGCGGTTAACTTTATCCAGTCGCAGCTCGGCGCCTTTCCCCGTAATGTGAATCAGAACATCTTCTTCCCACGCCTGGATTACCAGTTCAACGAAAAGACCCATCTCTCTGCCAGCTTCCTGTTCGAGAACTTCAAGCAGCCCAACGGATACAACTCCGCCGTCACCACCAACAACGGCGGTATCTCGCAGAACGGCGCGGTCAACTTCCACGAGCGCTTCCTCGTCGTGAACGCCGAAACGGCCCTGTCTTCCCGCGCAGCTAACGTGGTTCACTTCCAGTGGGCGCGCGACCTGGAAACCGCCGGTACCAACACCGGCGGCCCGGCCAACAGCGTAAGCGCCAGCAGCAGCAACGGCATCTTCGCCTACGGTGAGACCTCCGCTCTTCCCCGCGGCGCTTTCCCGGATGAGCACCGCTGGCAGATCACCGACGTGTACTCCACCACCTTCGGCCACCACACCGTCAAGGTCGGCTTCGACCTGAACTTCATCCATGAGCAGATCACCAACCTCTTCGGTGGCGATGGCAGCTTCTCCTACTCCAACGCCGTGCAGGAGAACAACTTTACGAACTGGATTCAGGACGTCTACGGCGTGAACGCCACGGGCTCCTCTACCGTCGGTGTAGCGGGTGCGGTTCGTCATTACAACAGCTTCAGCCAGACGGTGGACCAGCTCACCGGCAACGGTGCCGACGACTTTTGGAACCAGAACATCGACGGCTTCATTGAGGACTCCTGGAAGGCCAAGCCGACCCTCCTCCTCAGCGCCGGCGTGCGCTACGACGCGCAACTCGTGCCCGGCCCCGACATGCCCAACACCACCAATGCTGTCGCGTTCAACGCCACCTCGCAGATCAATCCTGACTTCAAGATGATCCAGCCGCGTGTCGGCTTCTCCTGGAACCCATATCCCGGCACGGTGGTGCGCGGCGGTTATGGCATCTTCTACGGCCTCATCTCCAACTCGTCCTACTACACGCTTCGCCGCGAAAACGGCGTCTACCAGAAGCAGTACGGCCCCATCCAGTCTGCCACAGCACCGGTCCCCTATGCGGCCACCGGCGCCACATTCCCGCAGGGCGCGGGCGTGTGTT
>CAXSHQ010000063.1:13648-14857 GCA_964236875.1 uncultured Acidobacteriaceae bacterium
GTGCTCCTACTGGCGGCTCCACGGTTTGCTATAACAACCCCGCGACCTATATCTCGTATGCGCCTGTCGGCGGCATTCCCATCTACACGCCACCCGGGCCGGCCCCGGTCAACCAGATTACCGGCGCGGCGATCATGCCTGTGGGGCTTGCTGCCGTCCCCACCGGCACCATCACCATCCGCGGTATGGACCCGAGCTTCCGCAATCCGCAATCGCACTCGGCCGACCTCGCTGTGGAGCAGGTGCTGCCGCTCAAGACGACTCTCACTCTCTCCTACGTGGGCAACCGCGCGCTGCGCCTGCCGGTGTATGTCGATACCAACGTGGACCCCGCCAGCGCCGTCTCCCGCACCTATCGTGTCACTACCAGCAACGGCGCGGTGCAGAACGTGCCCGTGCCGGTTTACACCAACCGCCTCTTCACCACCACCGGTACGGTGGCGACCGGCTTCTCTGACGTCAACTCCTGGTATCACTCCTTCGTGGCTTCGGTGCGCAAGCCTCTGAGCCACGGAGTGGAAGTTCTCGCCAACTACACCTGGGCGCATGCCATGGACGGCGGCCAGTCGCCCGGCGGCAACGGCACCTTCAACGGCACGGATGCTCCGCTCGTCCCCTTCGCCCAGGGCCGCCGCCAGGGCCGCGCCGCGGAGTACTCCCGTTCCGACCTTGACATGCGCGGCCGCTTCGTGGGTACGCTGCTCGCCGTCACCAGGCTGCCGATCAGCAACAAATTCGCCGCCTACTCCGCCAACGGCTGGCAGGTCTCCGGAACCTACACAGCGCAGACTGGCTTCCCGATTACCGGCTTTGAGAGCGGTACCATCACCGCCCTCACCGGTGGAGCGCTGGGCAACCTGACCTCCGACTCCGGCGTTACTAACGCGGTCTTCACCTCAGGTACCTCCACCCGCGTTCCCACGGCCATTGCTTCACGCAACATGTTCAAAGGCCCGGGCGTTCACAACCTGGATGCGCGTGTTTCACGCTCCTTCCCGGTCTACAAGGAAGGCATGCATCTTGAGTTTGCGGCGGAGATGTTCAACGCCGTCAACCATCGAAACATCCTCAGCGTGAACACCTCCTTCCTCAACTACACGGCTCCGGGTGGCACCAACTGCCCCACCGCAGCCGCCAACCCCGGAACGGTCGGGTGCCTTACGCCAAACGCTGCTTTCGGCACGCCGCTTAGCACTTCGAACGTGATCT
>CAXSHQ010000063.1:14867-17008 GCA_964236875.1 uncultured Acidobacteriaceae bacterium
GATCTACGGTGCCCGACAACTCCAGCTTCTTGGCCGCTTCGTCTTCTAAACCAAAGCGAAGAGCATAAGCAAAGGCCCGCAGACGCGGGCCTTTGCTTGCTCAGAGCGTGTCTCGTGAAGATTGATAGGGCGTCGCATTTTCATTGTCATTTCGCAGCGAAGCGGAGGAATCTGCAGTTCGGACCACCTCTAAACTCGTTCTCCCTCAGGTGTAGTCCTTGACCTTCAAGGCGTTATCCTGAGCGCAGCGAAGCATCTCGGTAATTCGCTCGAAGCGGAACTACACCGGCCACGGGAGATGCCCCACGTTAGATTGTGGGTCCACTAGACTTCTCGGAAGCGTCCGATAGCGTGACGTTGAAGTTCATCCGCTGGCGTCCGCGATACACCGTCACCGTCACCTTGTCGCCGGTGTGATGAGCATTCAGCGCATTTGAGAAGTCCTGCGGATTCGTCACTTCCTGCCCGTCGATCGCCACGATGAGGTCGCCGCCCAGCGAGATCGGCTCGCGGTCCAGGTACGCCCGCTGCGTTCCTCCATGCAGGCCTGCCCGCTCCGCCGCGCCGCCCGGCAGCACACGCTGGATCAGCACCCCGTAGTCGGCCGGCAGCCCGATCTGCTCCGCAACGTCCGGCCCGATCGGCAGGATCATCACGTCGAGCGAAGGCCGCCGCACGCGCCCAAAGCGTGCAATGTCGTCCAGCACCGCCTTCGCCGTGTTGATCGGGATCGCAAAGCCGATACCGGCCGACTGCTCCGCGCCGCCGTTCGGGTTCGAGGCGATCATCGTTGTAATGCCGATCACCTCGCCGCGCGAGTTGAGCAGCGGCCCGCCCGAGTTTCCCGGATTCACCGAGGCATCGGTCTGGATTGCGTTTTCGATCTTCGTGCCGCTGGGCAGCTGCACGGAGCGTAGCGCGGAGATGATGCCGCGCGTCATGGTGCCTGAAAAGCCGAACGGATTGCCCACCGCGTACACCTGCTGGCCCACCACCAGGTTCGCCGAATCCGCCAGCGTCACCGGCTGCAGGTCCGTCGCATTGGTGATCTGCAGCAGCGCCAGGTCATGCGTGCGGTCCACATCCAGCACGGTCGCCCTGTACGTCTTCTGGTTCGAAAGCTTGACCTCGATTCGCTGCGCGTTGTCGATCACATGGTTGTTGGTCAGGATGTGCCCCTGCTTGTCCAGGATGAATCCTGAGCCAAGCCCCTGCTGCGGGATGGGCCGGTAAAACCAGTCGTACTGCACCTCGGTGCTCGTGATGTTCACCACCGAGGGCAGCGCGCGCTTGTACACCGAGATGTTCTGTTGCTCTTCGGTATCGAATGCCGGCGCAGCGCTCGCTTCGGTCAGTGAAAAGCTGCCCAGCGGCCCCTTCAGCAGGGAGGTGCTTGTGCTCGTGCCATTCGGTCTGTGGAACAAGCTGGACAGGGCACCGGCGGGAACCATGCGTGTGGTCAGGTAGTAGAACGCGGCGAGGATCAGCAGGACGAGAACGACGGGACGCAGTTTCATGAAGAGCCTTGTAGCTTCCTTTGCCGCAAATCTCGCGGTGCGCGCCAAGCTGCAGCGCGTGTCTCCGATTTTATCCAGTGCCTGCCCCGGCTTGCCGCAGCACCGCCCAGACATGGCTCACCTGTTCATCGAGCGCATGGAGGTCGCCGCGGTTTTCGATCAGGAGGCACTCGGCGGCATGAGCTTCGTTCACGCTCGCCTGCAGCACAAGCCGCGACCTCGCATCCTTCTCCAGCGCGTCTCGCTCTGCTGTGTCCAGACTGCGCCCGGCACTCAGTCGCGCCGCAAATCGCTGCACCTTCACTTCCGTCGGAGCCGTCACCAGCACAATGCAATCGAAGCGGTCCCGCCACGGTTGCCCCTCGACGCCATGCCGCGTCGTAAAGATCAGCGCAGACTCCACGACCGCAATGGCATCCGGCTGTGTGCGTGCAAGATCCTCCAGCAGACGCGCCTGCTCCCGCAGCACGGCAGGGTGGATGATGGCGTTGAGTTCCTCCACGCGTCCACCATCAAAAGCCAGCTTCGCCAGCGCCCTACGGTCGAGTCCGCCATCCCGCGCCAGCACTGCCTCCCCGAAGCTCTCCACGATGGCGGCATACACAACCTCCCCTGGCTGCATCA
>CAXSHQ010000064.1:0-5140 GCA_964236875.1 uncultured Acidobacteriaceae bacterium
CTGGACGAGCTTGCCAAGGAAACCGGCAAGACCGTCGCGCAGCTCGCGCTGGCATGGGTGCTGGCGCGGCCTACCGTCTCAACCGTCATCATCGGCGCGCGTGATGAAAAGCAGCTGCAGGCAAACCTCGCGGCCGCGGAGATCAAGCTCACTCCGGAGCAGATCGCGAAGCTGGATGCGGCGAGCGAAACGAAGATCGCTTATCCCTATTGGCATCAGGTGCAGTTCGAGGAACGGAACCCGTTCCCTGTGCCGCAGAGTCATGCCTGACGCAAACCGGCCTGCTTCGCCAAGAAGGCTCGTACTTCAACGGCCGATAGTTTTAGGAGCGGGTACTGCAAAGGGCCGGGAAGCGATCCCGGCGAGGTCATGAGAGTGGATGGCCGTCTGGCTCGGCTGCGAAGCTTCGGTGCGGGCTTCCAGCCGCGCAATCCGCTCCGCTACGGCAAGGTTCACGAACTCATCGAGAGACACTCCCTCGTTCGCAGCCTGTTTTGTGGCGGCCTGTAGCAGACTGGGAAGCAGGGAAAAGAAGTGTCCGTGGCTAAGTGGCACAATACTCTGTCGTTGTCCCATGAGACAGATTGTGTCCGGAAGCGGACATTCGTCTGTTCGGTATCAGACAGAGCGACGGGAACCTTGCGGGAGTTAGATTCCAGTGAGGGCTAGTAAAGATCAGGACTGCGGCATTATGGCGGCTAAAAAGTCGGCAGCAAAGAGCGAGGCGCTTCACATAGGAACGGCAGGCTGGACGCTGCCGAAGCAGCATGCGCATCACTTTGCCACGGAAGGCTCGCATCTGGAGCGGTGTGCCTCGCTGCTCTCCTGTGTGGAGATCAACTCGAGCTTCCATCGGCCGCACATGCGCAAGACCTGGGAACGCTGGGCGGCAAGCACGCCGGCAGATTTCCGGTTCGCGGTGAAGATGCCCAAGACCATTACGCATGAAGCCAAGCTGGTAAACGCAGGCGCGCTTCTGCAGCGCTTCCTGGAGGAGTGCTCCGGGCTGGGGGCAAAGCTGGGGCCCGCACTGATTCAGCTGCCGCCGTCGCTTGCTTTTGAGGAGGGTGTCGCACAGGAGTTCCTGACCACCTTCCGGGAGTTGCATGGTGGAGCGGCAGCGTTGGAGCCTCGGCACGCATCATGGTTTGCGCCGGCGGTGGACAGGTTGCTGCGCGGGTTCGAGGTGGCGCGGGTAGCGGCGGACCCGCCGAAGGGTTCCGCGCTGGCAGCCAGGCCCGGCGGTTGGCCGGATCTGCGCTACTGGCGGCTGCATGGCGCACCGCGAACGTATTATTCGGAATATGGCGAAAGCTTCTTGCAGCAATTTGCAGGGCAGCTTCGAGATGCGGACCGGAAGCCGGCAGAAACTTGGGCGATCTTCGACAACACGGCGCTGGGCCACGCAACAGCGAATGCACTCACACTCCAGCGGCTCGTGGCGTGCGAGGCCCCCGCACCGGCAGTCCGCACCAGGCGTTTGCGGGCCTCCGAAAGCGTCGGCGGCAACATCGGAGGCGCGTAGCTTTTGCGCGACTGGATATCCATGAACCTTCTCGCTTCGAAAGCTCTTCGCACGATTGGTTTCGCGCTTGCGCTGCTGTGCGCCGGAGTGTGTTGTGGCCAAGCCCAGACGCCAACCGGGTCGCGCGACCAGGCCGCCCTGGCACGCGAGCAGAAGGCTTGCGAACAGGGCAAGGGAAGAAGCTGCACGGCTGTGGGTCTGGCTTACAGCGAAGGCCGTCTGCTGCCGTTGGACCATGCCCGGGCAGCGGCGTTCCTCCGCAAGGGCTGCGAAGGAAACGATGGGCAGGGATGCATGGAGCTTGGATACCTGTACCGCGACGGCCAAGGAGTAGAAAAAGACGGCCTTCAGGCCGCGGAGTGGTTTGGTAAAGCATGTGATCGCGGTTTCTGGGATGCATGCAGCGAGGCCGGCATGATCTACAGCGAAGGTGTGGGACATGATAAGAAGCGCGCCGCTGAGCTCTATACGAGAGCATGCGATGGCAAGTCGCCGATCGGGTGCTTCAACATCGGGCTGCTCTACTCAGAAGGCGGCGGTGTGGTTCAAGACAAAATGCACGCGGCCGCGCTGTACCGCAAGGGATGCGATCTGGGAGACATGACCTCCTGTATGAACCTCGGCGTTCAGGTGCTGGATGGCGAAGGCGTTCCGAAGAATGTAGCGCAAGGCGTGCAACTGCTGAAGACGGCTTGCGACAAGGAGGAAACACTCGCATGCGCCGGTCTGGGCCATGTATACGGCCGGGGCGAAGGCGTCCCGAAGGACTATGCGCTGGCGGCCGCGTACTGGGGAAAAGCCTGTGCAGCCAGGAATGGTGAATCCTGCTACAACCTCGGCGTGATCTATTACCGCGGACTGGGCGTGCCGCGTGACCGGGCCAGGGCTACGGAGCTTTACAAGCGCGCATGCGACATGGCCTACACGGATGGATGCACGGCCATGGAGACATACCCGGCCAAGTTGTAGCCGGTCTGCAAGAGCACAGCGTTGTCCGCGACCTTTAGTGACCGGCGCTGGCTGCGGCGTTCTTTGCTGGGCGCGGGATGAAGAAGAGCAGCGGGATCATGAAAGCGCAGAAAACCGCCAGGTACTCGATGATGTCGATGTAGGCCAGTGTGGCCGACTGGCGATGAAGCTGGTTGTAGATAAACGCCTGACCGGCATGGAGAGCGCCCTGGCTCGGCCCGCCGCCCTCCGGACCGGCTCCATTGCCGCTCTTGAACATGCCGGCGAACATCTTGGCCCGGTCCACAAAGACCTGGCTGCCGCTGGTAAAGAAGCGGCTCATCGCGTTTTCATGTGCGGCCGTGCGGCGCGTGAGCATCGTGGCCATGAACGCCGTACCCGCAGAGCCGCCGATGTTACGCGCAAGATTCGTCAAACCGGAAACGTCGTTGCTTTCCGTCTGCTTCACGCCTATGTAAGCGATCGTATTGATCGGAATGAAGAGGAAGGCCAGTCCGGACGCCTGAAAACAGCGCATGAACACGAGCTGCCCGTAGCTGAGCTGCAGGTTCAGCTTGCTCATGTAGAACAGGCTGAGCGTAAGCATGATGAAGCCGTACCCAATGAGCTTGCGTGGATCGACCTTGCCGGACAGCACACCGACCACGGGCATCATGGCCATCATCATGAAGCCCGCAGGGGAGAGCACCTTGCCCGCCAGTTCGGCGGTATAACCCAGCAACGTTTGCACGAACTGTGGAATGAGGATGGTCGTGCCGTAAAGCGAGAAGCCGAGCACGAACATCAGCGTGAAGCTGATCGCGAAGCTGCGGCGTTTGAAAAGCGTGAGGTTCAGCAGCGGCTTCTTGCCTTCGCGGAGCAGCTTGAGCTCCCACCAGATGAGGGTGACAAAGCCAACCACCATGGCCACGCAGAAGAACGTGATGAGGCGAGAAGCGAACCAGTCGTCCTCCTGGCCTTTGTCCAGAAGAAACTCGAGCGAGCCGAAGGTGATGCCCACCAGGCCAAAGCCGAGAAGGTCAAGCCGGATGCCTTCGCGCTGGTTGCGCTCGACTTCCTTCCTAATGAAGGGCGGGTCTTCCACGATCTTGTTGGTCAGGTAGAGGCTGAGCAGGCAGATCGGTATGTTGAGGTAGAAGATCCATCGCCAGTCGAAGTTATCGGTGATGTAGCCGCCCAGCGTCGGGCCGATGGCCGGAGCGCACACCACCGCGAGGCCGTACATGGCGAAAGCCTGGCCACGCTTTTCAGGCGGGAACGTGTCGGCGAGGATGGCCTGCTCAGATGGGGCGAGACCACCGCCGCCGATGCCCTGCAGGACCCGGAAGAACACGAGCAGCGGAAGCGTGGGCGCGATGCCGCACAGCGCGGAGCTGATGCCGAACATGGCCACGCAGATCATGTAGAACTTCTTGCGGCCGATAAACGTCGTCATGTACGCGCCGGCGGGCAGGATGACCGCGTTCGCGACCAGGTAGGCGGTGAGGACCCAGGTGGCTTCGTCCTGGGTGGCGCCCAGGCCGCCCGCGATATGCGGCAGCGCGACATTGGCGATGGAGGAGTCGAGGACCTCCATGAACGTGGCCAGCGTAACCGTCATGGCGACCACCCAGGGATTGACCCTGGGACGCCACACCGCGGGTGCGGCGAGGGTGCTCGCGTCACCTGTGTTGATGGGGTTGGAAGGAAGTTCGACGGTTGCCGTAGCCATGCTTCGGTTTCTGATTCAGCGAGGCGGCTGGGCGATGCACTTTTTGCCGGAAGTTCTCTTGGTCTGCGCTTCCGGCTAGAGGCCCTCGATCCAGCCGCGCACGGTACCGTGGTGCGCCGACCACTGCGCCCATACCGCATCAGCCCAAAGCAGGACGGCGGCCATGTGGGCTGCAGCATCTTCCGCGGCAAGGACGTCCGCACGTTACGCCTGCGGGCCGGGTGGGCGGTGCGAGCCAGGGGTAGGCGAACTTCTTCGCGGTAATGACAAACATGGCCGCATTCGCGCGCTCCAGCGGCCATCCACGGTCCAGCAGCAGGCAGAGGCGGGACAGATGGATGCCGACAGAGTTACGGGCCTGCGGGGTGTCGACTCCGGGGTGCTGCGCGGCGTAAGCATCCACGGCGTAGCGGTGCGTGCGCCAGCGTGCTGGGTCTTCGTATTCGCGGGCGAGCAGGCGGCCGTAGGCGTCCCAGCAGCTCGGCGTGGAGAGCATATAGCCGTGCACCGGCGCTTCTGCCGGGAGTGCCAGCAGGGAGAGGCCGCAGGTGCAGGTTTCGAGCACGGAGTTCATGCTAGCCTTGCTGTTCACCTCCGGCTACTCGCTTTGAGCTGCCGGTTGACCTGTAACCTTCCGAGACCCATCCATGACGCTGTCTCACCTGATTACCCTCCAGGCCGTTGACCTTGAACTGCGGCGGCTGCGCGCAGAGTTGGCCGAGTTGCCGAAGCGCACAGCCACGGCGCGGACAGGCAGGGAGACAGCGGCACAGTCGCTTGCTGGGACGAAGAAACAGCTTGCTGACGAAGAGGTCCTGCGGCGGCGGCAGGAGCTGGACATCGCCGCGCACAAGAGCAAGATGGAACGGCTGACCAAGCAGCTCGACAAGGCGACCAGTGTCGCGCAGATCACGGCGCTGGATCATGAGGTGGGC
>CAXSHQ010000064.1:5150-16939 GCA_964236875.1 uncultured Acidobacteriaceae bacterium
CACCGCCCAGGTGACGGCCCTGGAGCATGAGCTCCAGTTCACGCGGTCGGCCATCGAAAAGCTGGAAGAAGAAGAGTTCGCGTCGATGGAGCGCACCGAAGAATTGGACGGCGCGCTGGGCGGACGGGAAGCTGCTCTGGCAACTGGCGAGATCGGCCTGGCGCGGGCACAAGCCTTCGAAGCGGAGACGACCGCGAGGCATGGAGCGGCGATCAAGGCGCTGGATGAAGAGAGAACGGGGTTGCGAACTGCCTTGTTCAACCCTCCCGCAGACTGGCCGGCCACCACACCGGAGGCTCCGGCCGCGCTGGCACTGTACGACCGCATTGCGCGCGGCAAAGGCACAGGTTTGGCTGAGGCGACGCCGGATGCAAGCAGCGGAGGCCAGTGCTCGGCCTGCCGCATGCGGGTGCGTCCACAGCGTTGGCAGGACGTCAAGTCGAAAGAGCATGCAGGGACGATCTTTACCTGTGAAACCTGCGGCCGGGTGCTGTTCTTCGATCCGCGGCGGAACGCCCCGGGAGAGCAGCCGGCTATCGACCGGCTGCATGCGGCCATGGCTTCGGAAGGTGGAAAGCGTTAGCGAACGTACCCACGTAATTGGCGTCAGCGGGTCGATTGCGTAGGCCGATGCTTGGCCGTGCCTCACGGATCGTGCTCGCCCTTCAGAATTTGGCAAAGCTCGCCGCTGTGAATGAGCGCGTGCATAACCAGTGCATCTGTCAAATCAGAACGTCCTCGAGACTGCCCTAAAGTCCGCCGCGAGGGACAACATGGTGACGCTCGGCTCTAAGTTCCTCAAGCCGATTCCCGAGAGCGGCTTGCTTCTGTTCGAGTTCATGGATTTCGGCGTCACGGGTGGCGCTAGTCATGTTCTGAGGAACAGGGCCAGCGAATGCCAGCAACGCCACCACGGCGAGAACGATGAGACTCGGCAAACTCCGGAGAAGGAATCGCATGGATCAAAACCTCCCCATGTTTTATCTCGTCCCCCATAAAGGGTGCATAAAGGAAGCGGTGCACCGCAACGAGAGCAGTCCCGATGCATACTGCGTTGCGAAAGTGCACCTCTACTGGAGGTCACTCCATTGTGATCTTGTGAGGGCGGTTCTAACTTCAGTCCTGCTTGGCAGCCGGCAGCTCCACTGTGAACACGGATCCGTTGCCGGGCTGACTCAGAACCTGGATCGCGCCCCCATGGGCCTCAATGATCGCTCTGCTGATCGACAGCCCCATCCCGGTGCCAGGTGTATGCTCCACCTGTCCGCGGCCCCTGTAGAACCGCTCGAAGATCAGCGACTGCTCGCTGGAATCGATGCCCAGCCCCTGGTCCGCTACGCTGATCAGGATTCTTGATTCCCGCTGCTCCCCCGTGATCGTGATCGGAGTTCCGGCGGCTGAGTACTTTGCCGCGTTCTCGATAAGGTTCGTGATCACTTTCTGCAGGAAGTCCGCGTCTCCGCGCACGCTGAGCTGGGCAGGCACATTCGTTAGCAGCAAATGATCCTCTTCCGCCCATGCGCAGGCTTCTCTCGCCCGCTGTGCGAGCGCCGCGACATCTACTTCGCTAAACTCCATATGGACCTGCTGCCCGTCCAGTTGAGCCATCTCGAGCGCCTCGGAGACCAGCCTGTTCAGGCGTTCCGCCTCTTCGTCGATCACGGTGAGGAGTTCTGTCGTGCTTGCGTCGTCCAGGGGCATCGTGAGCAAGGTGGAAACAGAACCCTTGATGGAAGTGAGCGGGGTACGTAGTTCATGCGTAATGGAATCGATCATCAGATTCCGCAGCCGCTCTCCTTCTTTTGCGGCCTCCCCTCGCGCGACCTCCTCTAACGCAAGCGCCCGGTCGATGGTGACGGAGACAAGCCCCCCAACCGCTTCCGCGGTGCTCATCGTCAGGGATGCGCAACGGATCATCAGCAGGCCTCTCGGTCGCACTCCCGTGCGTAGAGGAATCAGCAGTTCTTCTCCATCCCGACGCGGCCTGGTCAGCTCCGTGGCTACCTTCCTGTAGTGCGGTAGCTCCACACCAGATGCGCCCTCTGCTCCCGCCTGGAACCAGCGATCGCCTTCCAGGAGGTACAGCGCCGCGGACGAGGTGGCGAGGGCGCTGGCGACGCTTGCCGGTGCATTGTTCAGGAGAGCATTCACGCTTTCCGTCCGCAGCAGCTCCCTGCTGAGTTGAAGAAGGACCTCCAGCTCCCTCTGGCGAGCCCTCGCTTCAGCTGCTTCGTCCCGGGCGCGGTCCGATAGCCTGCTCGCAAGAATGGCTGTCGCGAGAAAGGCTAGAAGCGCCAACCAGTTCTGTGGATCGGCAATCGTGAATGTTCCGGCGGGCGGAAGAAAGTAGTAGTTGTAACAGGCGGTTGACAGAAGCGCGGTCGTAACGGCATACCGAAGCCCGAACTCCGCCGCAAGTACCAGAATGTACAGCAACAGGGTCAAGGCGACCGTCGTTGGGTTGACATGCAGCCAGCGCTGGAAGACAAGTACAATTCCCGCCAGAGCGCCGAGTGAGATCGTCCAACGGGTGATTGCCAGCGTTCGACGCGAATTCATGGAGAGCATTCTACGGTATGACCCAAACAAGGAAGTCACCTGAAGACTGGCTCCTGAGCAGTGAAAGCGAAGGCGAGAAGCAGCGGGGACGCTTCAAGATTTTCCTCGGCTATGCTCCGGGTGTGGGTAAGACCTTTTCCATGTTGAGCGAGGGAATACGACGACGTAGCCGCGGCGAGGATGTAGTAGTCGGCGTCGTTGAAACGCATGGCCGAGCCGGAACAGCAGATTTGTCGCAGAAACTCGACCAGGTACCCCGAAAGGAAATCAACTACAAGGGAACGATGCTTTCTGAAATGGATGTGGAGGCCATTCTCGCCCGAATGCCTCAAGTCGTTCTGATCGATGAGCTGGCTCACACAAACGTGGAAGGCAGCCGATTCGGAAAACGCTATGAGGATGTGCTTCTCCTGCTGGAGAGCAGGATCGACGTTCTTTCCACAATAAATATCCAACACGTAGAAAGTCTGTCTCCACGAGTTCAGGCTCTGACGGGGATCAATGTTCGTGAACAAGTCCCTGATTGGGTGCTCGACCGCGCAGACGAAATCGTTATAAGCGATCTGACGCCGGAGGCACTGGTCACCCGTATGCGGCGGGGAGACATCTACCCAATGGAGCGGGTGGAGCGTTCCTTGTCCAATTTCTTTCGCCGCGGCAACCTGATCGCGCTCCGTGAGATGGCGCTGCAAAAGGTCACACGTGTAGTCGACCGGAACCTTGAGGAGTACGTTGAAAGAAAGAACCTTGGGGCTCACTGGGCGGTCGCGGAGAAGGTTGCCGTGTGCATCAGTTCCAATGCGCAAGCACGCGATCTCATCGCCCGGGGCGCTCGCCTTGCTGAAGCTTTGGCCGCTGAGTTCTTTGTTCTGCACGTGACGAGCGAACGAGACGAGGTTCCGGAGCGCAAACGGCTCCTCGAGTCCAGTCTGCAGTTTGCGAGGAACCTTGGAGCTACGCTTGTTCCGCTCACGGGCAGCGATACTGCTGCCGTCACGGCACAGTATGTTCGGGAACACAGGATTACTCAGGCGATCGTCGGCCGATCGACTCTGCGCGGGATACGGAAATATCTGTACTTCCTGGCTATCCAGAAGTTCATGTCCGGGGCGCCGCATGTGGACCTGCATATCGTCACGACGGGAGAAGTTCGGTGAGCCGCATACTCCTGGTGGACGACGAGTCACAAATCCTGCGAGTTCTGCGGACCACTTTGCAGAGCAGCGGATTCGAAGTGACCACGGCTACCGATGGGAACGAAGGCCTTTACCAGTTTGAGACCACAAAGCCAGATCTCGTCATCACGGACCTTTCCATGCCGGTTATGGATGGACTGACACTTACGAAGGCCATTCGCGAGGTTTCGGACGTTCCCATCATCGTCTTGAGTGTTCGGAATGGAGAAGCAATGAAGGTCCAGGCCCTGGATCATGGGGCAGACGATTACCTGACAAAGCCATTCAGCACACTTGAGTTGCTGGCGCGTGTGCGCGCGCAGCTGCGGCGAGCGAACAATTTCGACGCGGGCGCCCTGCTTGAAGTCGGCGATTTTTCCATTGATGAAACATCGCGTACACTCACGGTCCGCTCGGAAGCCGTTCACCTTACGCCGAAGGAATTCGATCTACTCTTCGCCTTCGCGAAGAGGCCGGACAAAACGCTGTCGCATAATGTCCTGCTTCGCCAGGTGTGGGGCAGCTCTTCAGGTCACCAACCGGAAAACCTGCGGGTGCTGGTCGGCAGCTTACGAAAGAAGCTTGAGACAAATACGGACCTGCGGTACATCGGCAGTGAGCCCTGGGTTGGGTATCGCTTCTACCCAGCGGGTGATTCGCCGGCGCGATAGAGGCGCGACGCTAACACCCGGATCAGTCTTTACGATTTTCTTATGGCTCTTGCGCTCAAATGATTGCGTTGGGGTCCTATGAATCGCTTTCTCCAGTTGGCATTGGCTGTTGTGGCATGCAGCGTTACGGCTCTCCCGGGTCAAACACAAGCACCTACTCAGCCCAGCGATGCGGCTGAGATCCACGAGCTTCGGCTACAGCTCGACGCAATCGCCTTGCGGCTTACCCTGCTGGAGGCGCGGAACACAAGCAGCGCCACGGCGTCGGCCGAAGCTGCAGCGTCAGTAGCGGAGAACTCCGCGAAAGCAGGGCCGCCCGCGGTCGCTGCCTCAGCGGCGGATTCCGTAGCCACACAGCCGGCTTCAGTACCTACGCCCAGCGAAGAGGCGGATGCTGTCAAGCTCTTTCGCGGCACTTCCTTTGGCTTTGGCGTTGAGGGCTACTATGGCTACAACTTCAACGCTCCTTCAGGCCGCGTGAACCTCCTGCGGGCTTATGACGTGACGTCGAACAGCTTCAACATCAATCAGGTGAGCCTCATCGTGGAACATCTTCCCACTGCAGGCGAACGCTTCGGCGGGAGATTCGATCTGCAGTTCGGCCAAGCCACTGAAACCGTACAGGGCTCTTCCGTGAATGAACAGCGCCCACAGGTCTGGCGCAATCTGTTTCAGGCGTATGGCAGCTACCTGGCGCCGGTCGGCTCCGGACTACAGCTTGACTTCGGCAAGTTTGCCAGTTCGCTCGGAAACGAAGGCAATTACACCAAGGATCAAATCGCGTATTCCCGCGCATACAGCTTCAATTACTTGCCCTTCTACCACATGGGACTTCGCGCAAGCTACAACGTGAACTCGAAGGTAAATGTGGGGTACTGGCTGGTGAATGGCGCCAACGATACTGAAGATTTAAATGGCTCCAAGTCGCAGGCGTTTCTCGTTACGGTCAAACCCGCGACGACATTGTCCTGGAGTATCAACTACTACTTCGGCCAGGAAGCGCGTGACGTTCAGCCTACGGTCAATCCGGGTCTGCCAACCACACCCACGCAGCCTGGTCTTCCGGTGGCAAACGTCTCTCCCGTGCCGAATGGAAGAGAGCACATCTTTGACACATACGCGACGTGGAACGCCACTCCCAAACTTACCTTGGTCGGTGAGGCGGATTACGTCCTTAACAGGACCTATGCCCGGCAGCAGCCGCCACGCGTCATCATCGGGAGTCTGTTGGCGCACTACACACTACCGCACAACAACAATATCGGATCGCGGTTCGAATACCTCGATGATCGCGGAGGCCTTTTCAGCGGCAACACCCAGGCCTTGAAGGAGATTACCTTCGTCGCGGATCACACATTCGACAACGGGTTCCTGGCACGTGCGGAGTATCGCCGAGACTTTTCGAATAGGCCCTTCTTCCTTTCCGACACACCCGGCGTGCTGCAACATGCGCAGACAACAGCCACGCTCGGCCTTGTGTACTGGTGGGGAACGAAGCAGGGCAACTGGTAAGGAGAAACAACAATGCTCGATGGAATCGCTATCTTCTCGCTGTTCCTTCTGTTCGGCCTGGCGATCGCGTACACCCATGGCACGGACCGCCTGAAAGGACCTCGCCCATGATTCTGAACGCAGTTCTTCTGCTTATATCGGCAGCGCTGCTGGTGTATCTCGTCTACGCGCTACTTCGCCCGGAGAAGTTCTAATGTCGCTCAATGGCTGGCTGCAAATGACGTTGTTTATTGCCGCAGTTCTTTTGCTTGCGAAACCTGTCGGCATCTACCTGACGAATGTCTTCGAACGCCGCAAGACCTTCATGGATCCAGTCTGCGGCCCACTTGAAAGGCTCCTCTACCGCGCTACGCGGATCGACGCCGGCCGCGAGATGCGTTGGACCGAGTACACGGTGGCGATGCTCGTCTTCAGCGCGGCAACGCTGGTGCTGACGTACGTTGTGGAACGCGCTCAGCACTTGCTGCCTCTCAACCCGCAGAAGCTTCCGGGCGTTGAGTCCGCGCTGGCGTTCAATACGGCGATCTCCTTCACCACCAACACAAACTGGCAGTCTTATTCCCCTGAAAGCACCATGAGCTATCTGACACAGATGCTCGGCTTGGCCACGCACAACTTCTGGTCAGCAGCTGTGGGAATGGCTCTCGCTGTCGCGTTCGTTCGCGGCATCTCCCGCCGGGAGACAAAGACTCTCGGCAACTTCTGGGTGGACCTCACGCGGGGAACTTTCTGGGTGCTACTGCCCATATCGATCGTGTTTTCCCTCGCCCTGGTGTCTCAGGGGGTCGTGCAGAACTTCCGTTCCTATGACACGGCTCAGCTTGTGGAGCCGCAGAAAGTGACCGGGGCGGATGGCAAGACCACAACTGTGACTACCCAAACCATCGCTCAGGGACCAGTGGCATCGCAGGAAGCGATCAAGATGCTCGGCACGAACGGTGGCGGCTTCTTCAACGCGAACAGCGCTCACCCTTTTGAGAACCCAACCCCCCTGTCGAACTTCCTGCAGATGCTATCGATTTTCCTGCTACCCGCGGGGTTAGCCGTCATGCTGGGGCGAATGACCGGCTCGCCGAAGCATGGTTGGGCCGTTCTGGCGGCCATGGTGGTCTTATGGTTCGCAGGTGTGGTGACGTGCTACTGGGCTGAATCGCAGCCGAATCCACTGTTCCATGGCGTTGACCAAACGGCTTCCGTCTCGCAGGCGGGCGGCAATATGGAAGGCAAGAGGTGCGCTTCGGAGTCGCTGGCTCCGCCCTGTTTGCAACCGTCACGACGGACGCAAGCTGTGGTGCGGTAAATGCCATGCACGACAGCTTTACTCCGTTGGGCGGAATGATTCCAATGGCGAACATCCTGCTCGGAGAGATCGTCTTCGGCGGCGTAGGTGCGGGTCTTTATGGCATGCTCGTCTTCGTTGTGATGGCCGTGTTTATTGCGGGTCTGATGGTGGGTCGCACGCCTGAGTACCTAGGCAAGAAGATCGAATCGTACGACGTTCAGATGGCGATGCTCTATCTGCTGATCTTCCCGCTGCTCATCCTCGGGTTTGCGGCGATCGCTGTGCTGATGCCGAATCTGGGCTTGAGCAGCCTGGCCAATCACGGACCTCATGGCTTGAGCGAGATTCTCTACGCCTATACATCGGCCACAGGGAACAACGGTTCGGCTTTCGCTGGCTTGAACGCAGACACACACTGGTACAACTACTCGCTCGCCATTGCGATGTTCTTTGGCCGGTTCATCATGTTGATTCCAATGATGGCGATCGCGGGGAACCTTGCCGGCAAAAAGATTGTTCCTGCCACGGCCGGGACTTTCCCTGTGACCACCCCGCTGTTCACTGTATTGCTCACAGCCGTCATTTTGATCGTGGGCGCCCTGACATTTTTCCCTGCTCTTTCCCTTGGCCCAATCCTTGAGCACCTGTTGCTCCGTGCGGGCGGCACATTCTGAACGTACTAAGGAAGCACTAACATGTCCTCAAATACAAGCCGCAGATCGTTATTTGACGCAGCCATCGTCCGTCGCGCGACATGGGATGCGCTGGCCAAGCTGAGTCCGCGCGTCATGATGAAGAATCCTGTCATGTTCGTGGTCGAAATTGGCAGTGTCCTCACCAGCGCTCTCCTGATCGTTGATCTGGTCACACACCACCCTGGATTCAAGTTCAACATCCAGATCACCCTTTGGCTATGGTTTACCGTGCTGTTTGCCAACTTCGCGGAAGCCATGGCGGAGGGTCGCGGGAAGGCGCAGGCTGACGCACTTCGTCAGGCGAAATCGGAGACGACGGCATACCGCATCGCCGATGGACAAACGCAGGAGGTCCCGAGTTCCCAGCTTCGCGTGGACGATGTAGTGCGCGTGGTCGCCGGGCAGATGATTCCGGGTGACGGAGAAGTGATCGAAGGGGTCGCCTCGGTAGACGAGTCCGCGATCACAGGCGAGTCGGCACCCGTTATCCGGGAAGCAGGCGGCGACCGTTCCGCTGTGACCGGAGGGACTCGCGTGCTCTCGGACGGGATCACCGTACGGATCACATCGAATCCCGGGGAGACGTTCCTCGATCGCATGATCGCTCTGGTGGAAGGTGCAGAGCGGCAGAAGACGCCGAATGAAATTGCCCTGAACATCCTGCTCGCGGGTCTTACCATCATCTTTCTTCTTGCGGTTGTAACCCTGCAGCCGTTCGCCGTCTATTCCGGTGCGCCTCAGACCGTCTTCGTGCTTATCTCGCTGTTGGTGTGCCTCATTCCTACGACAATCGGCGGCCTCCTGTCGGCCATCGGCATCGCGGGCATGGACCGCCTGGTACAGCACAATGTGCTGGCCACTTCCGGTCGTGCAGTCGAGGCTGCCGGCGACGTGAACACCTTGCTGCTGGACAAGACCGGAACCATCACTATCGGGAATCGGCAGGCCGCTGAGTTCATCGTGGCGTCTGGAGTAGATGAGGAAACTCTAGCCGATGCGGCGCAGCTTTCTTCCTTGGCGGACGAAACGCCTGAGGGCCGGTCGATTGTTGTGCTGGCCAAGGAAAAATACAACCTCCGTGGGCGTGAGCTGGGTCAACTGAATGCTGAGTTCGTCCCGTTCTCGGCAACGACTCGCATGAGTGGGATAGAAGTCGAGGGACGAACGATACGCAAGGGCGCGGTGGATGCGATTGCCAGATATCTGGAGGAGCATGGTTCTCAGCTGCCTCCGGAGGTGCGAACTTCCGTGGAAGCTGTCTCTCGTAGCGGCGGAACACCTCTTGTCGTTGCAGAGAATGGCCGCGCATTGGGGGTCATCCACCTGAAAGATGTCGTGAAGGGCGGAATGAAGGAACGTTTCGATCATCTACGCGCGATGGGAATCCGCACTGTCATGATCACCGGCGATAACCCGCTGACGGCAGCAGCCATCGCGCGCGAAGCGGGCGTGGACGATTACCTGGCCGAAGCAAAGCCAAAAGACAAGATGGACCTCATCAAGCGGGAACAGTCCGACGGCAAGCTCGTTGCGATGACTGGTGATGGCACGAATGACGCGCCGGCCCTGGCCCAGGCAGACGTAGGTGTAGCCATGAATTCCGGCACGCAGGCGGCAAAAGAAGCCGGCAACATGGTCGACCTCGATTCGAACCCGACCAAGTTGATCGAAATCGTCGCCATCGGCAAGCAACTGCTGATGACCCGAGGCGCACTGACTACTTTCTCTATTTCGAACGATGTCGCCAAATACTTCGCCATCATTCCAGCCATGTTTGCTGGTGTTTTTCCAGTTCTCAATGCACTGAACATCATGCATCTGCACAATGCTGAATCTGCCGTACTTTCGGCCGTTATCTTCAATGCACTGATCATCATCGGGCTGATTCCACTTGCTCTTCGGGGCGTCAGCTATCGTCCCATGTCAGCCGCAGCCCTTCTGCGGCGCAACCTTCTCGTCTACGGATTCGGCGGCCTGATCATCCCCTTCATCGGGATCAAGATTATTGACCTCGTTGTGACCGCTCTCCACCTTGCCTAAGAAAACGTATATGAAGAAACACATGGTTACACCATGCCTCTACACCGTTATTACCGCTCTGGGATTGGGCGTTCTGTATCCGCTTCTGATTACAGGCCTCGCCCGTCTCGCATTTCGTGACAAAGCTGACGGACAGCTTATCCAGCGCAACAGCCAGCTCGTCGGTTCCAGGATCATCGGTCAGCCTTTTACGGCGCCCAGGTACTTCCACAGCCGTCCGTCGGCGGCGGGCACAGGGTACGACGCGTCTTCCTCCTCCGGCTCCAACTTGGCGCCTACAAACAAAGCATTCGTAAGCCGCGTTGCGGCCAGTGTTACATCCGAACAGCAAGCCGGTGACGTTCCGGTCGATCTCGTTACGACTTCCGGGTCGGGTCTGGATCCGGACATCACACCCGCTGCCGCCCTTTACCAGGTACCTCGTGTGTCGAAGGAGCGTTCCTTGGCAGAGGACCGAGTGCGCGATCTGGTGAGCCGATATACCATTCAGCGGCAGCTAGGCTTGCTGGGTGAGCCCAGAGTGAATGTGCTGCAGTTGAACCTGGCCCTCGATGAGTTGTCAGGAGGTACGCGCGGCGCAGCGCCCGGCAGGTAACTTCCTGCGGGTTCCGTCATCGTCTGCAGCAGCCCGTTCTTGTCAGGACAGCGAACTCAGAAGATGTTGGTGGAGCGTTGTTTCCGGCGATCTCCTGGACGGAGATAACAAGCCACTTCAGAGGCGCTCTAATCGACATGCGCGAGGCATTCGTTCAAGCAGAGCAAATACGCAACGGAGCCGAGGATTGCCGTCCGTTGCACTACTCGCCCGCTCCACCGGCTCAAGATCAACCCAAGGCAACCAGCTTCAAGCATTCGTGGCTTAAAACGAAAGGAAATGGATTGGACTCAACCTGCGAACGCTGCTTGGCAGTCATAGCTACGGACCGGGATGAGCTCCATCTCCTGGAGTTGGAACAGAAGCACGTTTGCGCCCGAGAGTAGCTTCGGGAAGCCGCTCGTTACCTTGGAGAACACCTGCCCTTTCAAAAGAAGTTCCGACAGTTCTCGACAAGCGGCGCCGCTACAGAAGGCTCACAATAATGATGTGACGACCTCGACACCTCTATCGGGCGCGCGCCCAAGCCCACTTCTGCTCATTGACGATGACCGCTCCTTGGCCACGCTGATATCGGAGTACTGCGACGGCGGTGGATTCTCAGTCACCTCCGCTCTGAACGGAGAAGAGGGTCTACGGCTGATCCGACAGCAAAAGTTTGCTCTCATCATTCTCGATGTCATGCTGCCCGGAATAAGCGGATTCGAAGTGTTGGAACGGCTGAGGCGTGTGACGGACACGCCCATCCTTATGTTGACCACGAGATCCATGTTCCGCGAGAGCTTGCCGACGATCTGCACGCATGGCGTCTTGAGTGCGAACAACGTGCTCGGGGAAAATGCGGCGAGAGACGAGTCGAAGTCTTCAGTTCTGTCGCTGGATGCCTTTATCTTCGCCAACGAAGCTGGAGGCTTCTTGACACTGACAACTTTCGCAACCGGGTGTTGCACAAAGTTGCTCGCGACCTGCAGTTGCCCAAACTGACGTTCCAGGTCATTCGCAGGACCATTGCGACCCTGGCACAGAAGAAAGGGACGGTGAAGGACATTCAAGGTGTGCTCCGGCACTCACGCACCGCTACCACCACGGATGTGTACATGCAGGAGATTCCGGAGAGTGTGCAATCGACCATCAACTCCATCAATTTGGAGCTGCGAAAGTCGAGCGGGCGGAGCCCGGAGACACCGAAAAAGTCGGCTTCAACCGCTCCTGTCGTTAGGAGTCGGCGCAAGCCTTCTGCGTCTGTGACACAAGATGACA
>CAXSHQ010000065.1:0-1319 GCA_964236875.1 uncultured Acidobacteriaceae bacterium
AGTGGCAAGCTGCCCTACACGGTGTACGCGAGCCTGGACGGCGTGCCGCCTCCTAACGAGTACGACGTGAGCAAAGGCTTCACCTACCAATACTTCAAAGGCAACGCGCTGTATCCCTTTGGCCACGGCCTGAGCTACACGAACTTTGTGTACAGCCACTACAAGGTGACACAGACCGGCACAGCGGCAGGGGCTACTTTGAACATCTCGTTCGACCTGAAGAATGCGGGAACGCGTGCCGGTGATGAGGTTGCGCAGATATACACGCATCAGCGGAACAGTGTCGTGGTGCAGCCCATCAAGACGCTGCGTGCATTCCGGCGCGTAAGCCTGCAACCCGGGGAAACGAAGAACGTGACACTTCAGCTACCTGTGCAGCAACTCGCCTACTACGACGTGGCCATCCATGATTTTCGTGTGGAGACGGGCACGTTCGATGTGCTGGCAGGCTCCTCCTCCGACGACATACGGTTGCGTGCGGCTGTGGAGATCAAGGCGCCGGCACGCGCCGCAAAAACGACAGCCGGCACCCGCCGCTAGTGCGGTTGAAATAGGTAGACCTGTTTGCCAAGGAGCAACGATGAGCACAGCATGGAACCGCCGCACGTTCGTTACAGCCGCTATCCTGGCTGCGGCCGCAGCCGCCCGGCGCGGACCGCGGCTGCTTTCGCAAGCGAGCCGCCTGGTGGACGCCCACATCGACATCATGCCGAGACGGTGGGCACCATTGCGCCGGAGTTCTATGGACACTTCATCGAGCAGTTGGGTGGAGTGATCTATGACGGCGTGTGGGTTGGTGAGGGCTCAAAGATTCCCAACGAGCGCGGTGTGCGCAAAGCTTTTCTGGACGCGATGCGCAGCATCAAGGCGCCGGTGATGCGCTGGCCGGGCGGCTGCTTCGCCGACAGCTATGACTGGCGCGATGGCCTGGGACAACACCGGCCGCAGAGGACGGCCTTCTGGTCGCAGGAGGATAGCAATCGCTTCGGCACGCACGAGTTCCTGTTCACCTGTAAGGCGATTGGATGCGAGCCTTATCTGGCGGCCAATGTGCGCTCCATGCCGGCGAAGGACTTCTACCAATGGATGGAGTACTGCAACGCGCCTGCCGGCATTGGGAACGACCTGGCGGCGCTGCGCGAGAAGAATGGCTCGCGCGAGCCGTTCAACGTGCGGTTCTGGGGCGTCGGCAACGAGAGCTGGGGTTGCGGCGGCGACATGACGCCGGAAGAGTACGCACACGCATATCGTCAGTACGCTACCTGGTTGCCCCGCTATGAAGGCCAGCAGCCGATGCACCTGATCGCCGTGGGCCCCAA
>CAXSHQ010000065.1:1349-10753 GCA_964236875.1 uncultured Acidobacteriaceae bacterium
GTTGTTCCCGGCGCTAGGCGGCCATCTGCCCTGGGGACTTTCGACCCACTACTACGTTTCAGGCGATGCCAGGAAGTTCGCCGCCGGCGACGCCCTGAGCTTTTCCAGTGACGAATACTACGACCTGCTGGCGCGCGCCACCACCATGGAGCGCATCCTCAAAGACCACTGGCTGCAGATGCAGATCTCCGACCCGGCGCATCGCACCAAGTTCGTGGTGGATGAGTGGGGATCCTGGTACGGGCCCAGCTCGCGCATTGGCCCGCATTACAACCTGTCGCAGATACCCACCATGCGCGACGCTCTGCTGAGTGGGTTGACCCTGGACATCTTCCACCGCAATGCGGAGAAGATCGGCATGGCATGCGTTGCGCAGACCATCAATTGTCTTCATTCGCTTATGCTCGCGACCAGCGACAAGTTCACCACCACACCTATTTATGAAGTCTTCAAGATGTACATGCCGCACATGGGCGCCCAGGCTGTGCGCGCGGAGTTCGCGGCGGGCGCGCTCAAGAATCCGCTCGCGCAACTCACGCCGGTGGGCGGCAACAGCTCTGCGGGAAGCATCCCGCCCGAGCGTACGGTGCCCAGTCTTTCCGGCTCGGCTTCGCGCGTGGGTAACAAAGTCACGCTGAGCGTAGTGAACAGCGATCTGGCCAACGCGCTGAGCGTGCAGATTTCGCTGCGCGGGGTCCGGGTGAGCTCGGCCCAGGGAAGCGTGCTGCATAGCGATGACATCCACGCGCACAACAGCTTTGAACAGCCGAACGCGGTGCAGGCGCGTCCAGCTACCGTCGCGCCGGCGGACGGCGGCAGCTTTGTCCACACGTTCCCGCCGGCCTCGGTCACCGTGCTGAGCCTGAATATCGCCTGAGGAGCAAACGGACAAAGCACGCGTGCGTACCTCTTCGTTTGCTTTTGCCGGTTACACCACCTCCGACGCGACCGCACGCAACGCAAGCTCCAGCGTCTTTGTGCCAAGCAGCGGATGCTTTGCTGTGAGCTGCACCGTACCTGAGCGCTCGCCCGCGCGAAGCCACACCGCACCCGTCCCGCCCACCAGCGCGAACGGGTTGGGCCCGATCAGCTCCGCGGGGCCTTCGAGGGTGAGAAGAATGGGGTCGTTCGCGTATGGTCGAATTGCGTCAAACTCGTCGGTGACGCGCATGACCACGCGCGTGGTGTCGGTACCATCGGCCAGGAGCTCGCTGTCGTCCGCGCACAGCGCAAACTTCTGATCCGCGCCGCGCCCGGAGAATGATTTCGAGATGACTTGCCGGCCCGCAAGAAAGCCGTCGATGCGCAGATCGCCCCAGCGGACACCGAGCCGCCGGAAGTCCGTGCGGCGATAGTTCCAGACGAACGGCGCGTACTTCAGGTGGTTGAACTCTGTGCGCTCCGGATCGAGCTCCGCCGCCAACATCGCGCAGATAGAACTTCAGGTGATCGCAGTTGGAGCAGACCACCGCGTCTGTCAGACCGACAGATTCGTCACTGCTGGCCCAATGGAACGCTGGTTCCAGCACAATCTCCTCGGCCGGGTCGCATTGTGATTTGTAGAACCCCGCCGCCGCTTTCGGCTCGCGAAAGATGTCGGTCACGCCGTGATAGCAGATGCGGTCGCCGGCGCCGAAGTTCGCGTGTGTGTTGTAGTCGAATGCGCACCAGCCGATGCCGCCCGCATAGCGCGGATCGGAGGCGATCTGATTATGAATGCGCGCGTGCCGCAGTGTGTGCTCTCGCTGTCGCTCATCGTCGTCAGTCGTCTTGGTGGGGAATGTGTGCCCCACAAATTCGGTGTTCAGGTAGAAGGGGTGGTTGGGTTCCTTGAGGGGAAACCCAAAGTCGTTGATCGTGAACACATCTTCGAGCAGCTCTGACTGCCGGTTGTTCCGGATACCTCCGGTTTGCCGCGTCGGGTCAAGCGCGTGCGCCAGCGCATTGGTCCGAACGTAAAAGTCGTGGTCGTCCGGCGACTCGTTGATCCGAACACCCCAGAGGATGACCGAGGGATGATTCCAGTCGCGGCGAATCATCCGGCCGACGTTATCGATCGAAGTCTCTTTCCACTCTTCAGGGCCGATGTGTTGCCAGCCTGGGATTTCCTCGAGGACCAGAAGGCCGATCTCGTCGCAACGATCCAGGAAGTGACGCGACTGGGGATAGTGCGATGTACGGACAATGTTGCAATGGAGGTCTTTGCGCAGAACGTCGGCGTCTTTTCGCTGGACGCGTGCCGGCATAGCCTGCCCTGCAAAGGGGAAGGTCTGGTGCCGGTCCAGGCCGCGCAGCTTGACGACCTTGCCGTTGAGAGAGAAACCACCTTCGGTGAACTTCGCGTCGCGGAAACCAATCCTCCGCACGTCGCGATCCACTTCCCTGCCGTCGCGCAGCAGGCGCACCTGCACTGTGTAGAGCGTAAGCTTTGCCAAGTCCCAAAGTTTGAGCGGCCCGGTGTGGCCGAGGGAAACAACGTTGCGGCCAGGATCTGTCCCGGTTTCTGTGCTGTTGTGGACGGGTGCCACCCGCACCGGATCAAGCGAAGCATTTGGGTCTGCGGCGCCGGAGACCTTTGCGAGCTGCGTGTTCTTTGCGACGACTTTGTCGCCATCCCGGAGCTCCACCTCAATCGTCAGAGCACCCGCTCCAGCTTCGCCGGCGAGGAAGCAGTCCACCTCGACCGAAGGCTCCGCGGAGAGAACGTTTGTGGAGCGCACAAAGATGTTGTCGAGATACGCGGGGGCAACGATGCGCAGGGAAACTTCACGATAGATACCGCCGAAGGTCATGTAGTCGATGTCGTGGCCGAAGGGAGGAATGTCCGCTCGTTCCGTGGAGTCGACTCCCACGACGAGGACGTTTTCCGCATTCGCTCGCAGGTGAGGTGTCAACTCGAAGGAAAAGGGTGTGAAGCCACCCTTGTACTGTCCGAGTGGCACTCCATTGATCCAGACGGTTGAGGCCGTCATGACACCTTCGAAATCGACGAAGACGCGCTTGCCCTGAGCGGCTGGCGGGTAACGGAAGCGGCGCCGGTATGTTGACACGAACTCATACGCCCGATCGTCGAAGCTATGCCACGGCAACATGACGTTGGTGTGAGGGATCACCACTCTCGCGAAGGACGCATCGTTGAAGCCGGGCAGGTGCGCTCCCTCTATCTTCGCCGGATGGTAGCGCCAGCCGCGGTTGATCGGGAGTATGGCGCGCGATGGAGAGCCGCCGGCCTGCGCCAACACGCGTCCGGGCGCCAGTGTCGATGCCGCCAGAACAGAGGCTGAGGTCTTGATGAAATCCCGTCTTCGCATTCTTCCTCCGCTAAGGCATCCTATACTTTGAACTTCACACTCCGAGTGGCCGTGAAGCACGCGCTTGCGGAATCTAAGGCGGCGATCGCTTTGTGACAACGACGTCAGCGTGCCATGCTCACTCTATGTCTGAAGCGCTCTGCTATAAAGAACAGCCGTAAGATCGAACCAGCCAAACGCGCCGTAGCTAACAGTCCAGCGGCACTTCGAGAACCATCCATTCAGAACGACTGAGATTTGCCGAGGTCCCATGCGCCAGCACGCAGCTCTGCTTTTCGCACTTATCGCTCCCGCCGCTTTGCCCGTCGCGTCGCATGCGCAGCAAACTGTCACCGGACAGGCTGCCTTTGCCGACTGGAACCAGCAACAGCCGGGCGTACGCCGGAAGATTACTGTCGCGGACCTGCCCGAGCCCAAACCGGAGGAGGCCGTCAACAATGGTCCGCGCTTGGTGGCGCGGCCGGACAATGCCTGGCCGGTCGCACCTCCCGGGTTCAAGGTATCGCTGTATGCGGGCGGGGACTTCAAGCCCACGGCGCAGTCCTCCTCCGTCAACAATCAAGCGCCCTCGGTACCCGCGGCCCCATCGACTTTCCGGGAGCCGCGTCTGCTCCGCACAGCGCCGAACGGGGACATCTTCCTATCGGACTCGCGAGGAGACAAGATCTTTGTGCTGCGCGGCGTGCGCCCAGACGGGAAGGCGCAGGTCATCTCCACGTTTGCGGCCGGTCTCAATTTACCCTTCGGCATCAATTTCTATCCGGCCGGCCCTCACCCAAAATGGGTGTACATCGGCAATACGGACTCGGTGGTGCGCTTCGCCTACAAGTCCGGCGATCTGGTAGCCAGCGGTCCTCCAGAAAAAGTCGTTCCTGAGCTGCCTGGATTCGCGCAACTCCGCGGCGGTGGCCACTGGACCCGCGACATCGTTTTCACGAAAGACGGAAGCAAGATGCTTGTCTCCGTTGGCTCAGCGTCGAACGTGGATGACAGCGACACGCATCCGACCGAGTTTCATCGGGCCGACGTGCTGGAGTTTACGCCGGAAGGCAAGTTCCTCAAGGTGTATGCATCGGGATTGCGCAACTGCGTCGGTGAGGCCATCCACCCGGTGACCGGCGCATTGTGGTGCTCTACGAACGAGCGCGACAACCTCGGCAATCATCTGGTTCCCGACTACATCACCAGCGTGCCAGAAGGTGGCTTCTTCGGTTGGCCATGGTTCTACATGGGCGGTCACCAGGACCCGCGCCTGGCGGGCAAACACCCGGAGTTGAAGGACAAAGTTCTCACTCCAGATGTACTTGTGCAGCCGCACATGGCTTCCCTCGAGATGGCGTTCTACCCGCAAAGCGGGGTGTTTCCCACCCAGTACGATGGAGACGCTTTCGCGGCCGAGCACGGAAGCTGGAACCGTGGGAATCGAGCCGGATACGAGGTGATCCGCATTCCCATGCATAACGGAAAGGCGGAAGGAACGTATGAAGACTTCCTGACAGGATTCGTCACACAGGAGGGACAGGTCTGGGGCCGTCCGGTGGGCGTCACGATTGCCAAGGATGGGAGCATGTTCGTGACCGACGATGGCAGCCGCTCCGTATGGCACATTACGTACCAATCGGAGTCAGCGAAGCTGCCGTGACAACCGTAGCGATCTAGAAGGCGTGACACAGATAAGTTCTCTGGCTCCCTTCAGAACCCCTACCAATCGCAGTACTGCTACACACGAAGCGAAGCGCAAATCAGTTATAGACCCGCCGTTGTTTAGCCGGGCTCGATGAGAGTCGATTCCGACGTTCGGACATCTATCCGTTTGCATGAAGAAGATTGGCTTCTTATCGTTTGGCCATTGGACGCCGTCACCACACTCTCAAACGCGATCGGCCGCAGACGTGCTTCTGCAGTCCATCGACCTGGCTGTCGAGGCCGAACGCCTTGGGATGGATGGCGCCTACTTCCGCGTGCATCACTTTGCCCAGCAATTGGCGTCGCCCTTCCCGCTACTCGCGGCGGTTGGCGCGCGAACGCGGAAGATTGAGATTGGGACCGGCATCATCGACATGCGGTATGAGAACCCGCATTACATGGCCGAGGATGCGGGTGCCGCCGACATCATTGCCGGGTCGCGCCTGCAACTTGGCATAAGCCGCGGTTCTCCCGAGCAGGTAATCGAGGGCTGGCGCTACTTCGGCTATAGCCCTGCGAACGGTGAGGACGATGCGGGCATGGGGCGCCGGCATGCGGAGGAGTTCTTCGAGCTGTTGCGGGGCAAAGGGTTCGCTCAGCCCAACCCTCGTCCGATGTTCGCGAACCCGCCTGGACTTTTGCGGCTCGAACCGTATTCCGAGGGGCTCAGAGATCGTATCTGGTGGGGATCGGCTTCGAATGCCACTGCCGTCTGGGCTGCAAAGCAAGGCATGAACCTGCAGAGCTCAACCCTGAAGTTCGACGAGTCAGGAGAGCCCCTGCACATCCAGCAGGCTGCGCAAATCCGCGCATTCCGAGCAGCCTGGGCTGACGCCGGGCATAGCCGTACGCCACGTGTTTCTGTCAGCCGAAGCATCTTTGCTTTGGTAAACGACATGGATCGCGCCTACTTCGGCAGAGGCGGCCAGGAAGCTGATCAAGTAGGCTTCATCGACTCGAGCACACGGGCGATCTTCGGTCGCAGCTACGCTGCAGAGCCAGATGTACTCATCGAGCAACTCCGGAACGATCAGGCCATCGCTGAGGCAGATACTCTGCTGCTTACGATTCCGAATCAGCTTGGCGTTGCGTATAACGCGCATGTGATGGAAACCATTCTGAAGCTCGTCGCTCCCGCGCTGGGCTGGCGTTGAGACGGCCAGTAGAAACGAGGATGTCAGCGGCGGCCACAGATCTGCGGTGCTGCACCCTCGCTCCAAAGTTCAGCAAGTCAGGTAGACATCTTGGGCATTAAGAGATGAACTGCGTCACCACTAGAGAGGTCAGGTATGAGCCAAACAGTTCTTATTACGGGTGCGTCGAGCGGGATCGGTAAAACGTCAGCAAAGCTGTTTCAGGAGCGAGGCTGGAATGTCGTCGCAACGATGCGAGACCCCAGTAAGGAACAAGACCTGACCAAGCTGGACAACGTGCTGGTAACGCACCTGGATGTAACGGAACCGGACTCGATTCGCGCGGCAGTCTCCGCCGGGGCCGAGCGCTTCGGCCAGATCGACGTACTGGTCAATAACGCTGGTTTCGGCGTGTATGGCCCGCTCGAGGCTTCTTCGCTCGACACCATCAGACGGCAGTTCGATACCAACGTCATAGGTCTACTGGAGACGACGAAAGCCGTTCTGCCAGCCTTTCGCGCGCGGCGGCAAGGAGTTGTGATCAACGTTTCGTCCATCGGTGGAAAGCTCACCTTTCCACTTGGAAGTCTTTACCACGGGACCAAGTTCGCGGTGGAAGGCATCTCCGAAGCGCTCAGCTTTGAGCTGGCGGCGATCGGAGTGACGGTGAAGATTGTAGAGCCGGGTGGAGTCAAGACTGACTTCGGCGGACGCTCCTTCACCTTCAGCAACGACGAAAGCATGACGGAGTATGCGGAGATCGTCGAGAAGGTGCAGAAGGGCTTCGCTTCGTTCTGGGACCGGGCAGAAGAGGTGACCGGTGTGGCGGGCGTCATTTATGAAGCGGCGACTGACGGTACTGACCAGCTTCGCTATGTTTCCGGCAACGATGCGCACGCGATTCTTGCGAAGAGAAGCGCGGAGGATGATGCGACCTTCGTCGGAGATATGAGGAAGCAGTTCTCCCTGTAGTAGCTCCAGGTGTTCCCATTAGCGAGTGCCATCCCGCAGGGGTATCCGATGGCGCTGCAGGCGTTGAGGAAAGGAGACTGGTGAGAGATTTCCGCACAGACGCACTGCCGCGCAAGCGGGCATACCTCTTGCGCGAACAGGCTCCTGGATTCAGCCTTACCAGGGCACGGTACCGTCTTCGTCGGTGAAGGTACCCGTCGGGCCGTCGGGACCGAGAAGCGCCATCTTCACCGCCTGCCTGGCACCCTGCTCGACTGTGCGGTAGCCACGATGATCGTTCAGGTCAGTTGCGACGAAACCGGGGCAAACAACGTTCACCTTGATGTTTGTCTTCTCCAGCTCGATCGCAAATGCAAGCGTAACCGCACTGAGAGCAGCCTTGGATGGGCTGTATGCAGCGCCAAAGACATTACGGTACTGGAACTCCGGATTCGCGTTCAGCGTAAGCGAACCAGACGAACTGCCAACGTTGACGATGCGTCCGGCTGGAGCCTCGCGCAGCAACGGCAGCATGGCCTGTGTGACGGCCATGACGCCGAAGACGTTCGTCTCGTAAACCGAACGGACGTAATCGAGCGGCGCTTGGCTGGGCACATTGGATTTCATGCGTTCCTCGAACGGCGTGCCCGCGGGGAACTCGCCCACAATGCCGGCGTTGTTCACCAGCACGTCAAGCTGGCCGAACTCCGCACGAATGCGATCAGCTGCTGCGGCTATGGAGACCTGGTCCGTCACATCGAGCTGAACAGCGTGGGCGCTTCCGCCAATGCTCGTGGCCGCGGTTTCGCCGCTTTCGAACTTACGAGAGCCGATAAGCACGGTGAAGCCGGAGCCGGCGAGATCCTTCGCGATTTGCTGCCCGATGCCTTTGTTTGCGCCCGTAATGAGGGCAACGCGTTTTTCTGACATAAGAACTCCTTCGATGGGTACCGTGCCTCCAGTATGCTGAGCACATGCGGAACCATGTTCCGATAATTCTATCCGGAACATCGTTCCATATACAAACACGCATCATGAAAAAACAGTTAGCCGTTATCGTAGAGAACCAGCCGCGCCCGAAGCGGGCAGATGCCCAGCGCAAAATGGGTTCGCTCCTGAAGGCGGCGACCGAGGTGTTCGGGGAGTCAGGTGTCGATGCACCAGTGCGCGAGATCGCGGAGCGCGCAGGAGTTGGCCTGGGCACGGTGTATCGGCACTTCCCGCAGCGCTCCGACCTCATCGTGGCCGTCTTTCAAAGCAGCGTCGACAGCTGCGCGGACGCCGCTCCCGCACTTGCAAAGGAATACTCGCCCATCACGGCTCTTTCTTTTTGGATGGAGCGCTACACGGACTTCATCGCAACGAAGCACGGGCTTTGCAAGGCACTGTCCTCGGGCGATCCGGCGTACAAGGCGCTGCCGGAATATTTCAACGAGCGATTGCGTCCCGCACTGGTGGCATTGCTGGATGCAGCGGTTGGCGCCAAGGCCGTGCGTCCAGGTACCAATCCGGATGATCTGCTGGTGGCCGCCTCGAACCTTTGCAATGCCGGTTACGGGCGCGACCCGCAACATGCGCGCCGGATGGTCAAGTTGCTGGTGGATGGGCTCCGATACGGGGCATCCAAGCGAGGCCATGAAAGCGATTAGGGGCGCTCCCCCAGGGTGGCCAGCCATGTCTCCATCAAGGCACGCGGGAGCCCGTTAAGGAGGAGAATCGTTCCTCTCACACGCGATACCTTCGTGGCGCTCCAGTTATCTTGCAGGAAGAACTCATGACCGAATTCGAGGCGATGGAGTACCACGAACGAGGGCAGCAACGACAGCTTGCTGGAGCGCATGCCGAAGCGGTCGCGGACTTCGATCGCGCCGCTGCCTGGTTCGCATCCGCAGAGGGCAATCACGCGCCTGAGCTGGCCAACATCCTCATGGACCAAGCCGATTCGCAGCACGCGCTCTGCCGATACGGGGAAGCCGAGCAGACCGCGCGCCGCGTGCACGCCCTTGTCACCGCTGATGCCGCGCTACTGGACGCGGACACTCGCGCCCAGCTTGTCGCGCGCGCCCACGGCTTGCTGGGCCGCTCTCTCCGCGAGCTGGGACGCTACGCGGAGGCGCAGCCCTTCCTCCTGACCGCGATGCGCGAATCCAGCGAAGCCGCTCTGCCCGCGTACCTCAACGAGTACGGCATCCTCTGCAAATACTGGGGCAAGTACGACGAGGGCGAACGTGCCTATCTCCGCGCCCTAATCCTTTTGGAGGAGCGCCACGGCAAGGACTCCCTGGCGACCGCCACGCTCTTTCACAACCTCGGTGGCCTGGAG
>CAXSHQ010000065.1:10763-16809 GCA_964236875.1 uncultured Acidobacteriaceae bacterium
CGGCGACTTCCGCAAAGGCGAGCCGCTCGCGCGCAAGGCCTATGAGATCAGCCGCGAGGCGCTGGGGGAAGATCATGAGAAGACTCTCGGCCACGCCGTCGCCTGGGGAGGCCTCCTGGACGGCCTGCAGCGCCAGGCGGAGAGCCTGCCTATCTACCGCCACGCTCTCTCGTTCTACGAAACGCGCTTCGGCCCTGATCACTTCGAAGTAGCCGCCACGCTCAACAATCTGGGCATGGCCGAAGCCGCCGAGGGCAACTATGCCGCGGCGGAAGCAGCGCTTTTCCGCTGTCTCGCGATCAAGCGGAAGCTCTTCGCCGGGGATCACCCTGAAGTGTTGCTCACGGAAAAGAACCTGGCAGCCCTGTAGCAAGTACACACATGATTCCGATGCGCTTGCCATCAGGAGCGCTGTGATCTACACCGCGCGCCGCTTATCGCACTTCGTTGCCATGGGTCTCCGTGCGCTGGTATTCTTGGCCCCTTCAGATACACCCCACTCCGCGGAGACCCCATGCAAACCAGCTATAACGGCATCCCTGTCCCGGCGAACGGCCAGCCCATCGAGTACACGGACGGCCAGTACATCGTCCCCGATCATCCCATCATCCCCTTCATCGAAGGCGACGGTACAGGGCGCGACATTTGGCGCGCATCGCAGCGCGTGTTCGACGCGGCGGTCGAGAAGGCTTATGGCGGCAAGCGCTCCGTAGCGTGGTATGAGGTGCTGGCCGGCGAGAAAGCTTTCCGCCAAACGCAGAACTGGCTCCCCGATGACACCGTCAAAGCGACAGTAGACTTTCGTGTCTCCATCAAGGGTCCGCTCACCACGCCGGTTGGCGGTGGTATCCGCTCGCTCAACGTAGCCCTGCGGCAGTTGATGGACCTCTACCAGTGCATTCGCCCGGTCAAGTACTACACCGGCGTGCCTAGCCCGGTGAAGGCTCCGGAGAAGCTCGACGTCGTCATCTTCCGCGAAAACACCGAAGACATCTACGCCGGCATCGAGTTCCGCGAAGGAACGCCCGAGGCGCAGAAGTTCATTGCCTTCGTCAACGACGAGATGCTCAAAGGCGGCAAGAAGAAGGTCCGTCTCGACTCCGGTGTGGGCGTAAAGCCCATCTCGATCACCGGTTCCAAACGCCTGGTGCGCGCCTCCATCCGCTACGCTCTCGCCAACGGCCGCAAGGTCGTGACTCTGGTGCATAAGGGCAACATCCAGAAGTTCACCGAAGGCGCTTTCCGCGAGTGGGGTTACGAAGTTGCGACCGAAGAGTTTCGCGCCGACACCATCACCGAACGCGAAAGCTGGATTCTCGGCAACCTCGAAGCCAACCCGGACCTCACTCCCGAGGAAAACGCAGCGCTCGTGGAGCCCGGCATCGAGTTCGCTCCCAAGGAGTTCGGCGATAGCGTGGTGCAGGAAGTCAAGAACGTCATTGCCAGCATCGGCTCTTCGCACGGCAAGAGTCAGTGGAAGGACAAGATCCTCATCAACGATCGCATCGCGGACTCCATCTTCCAGCAGATCATCATCCGTCCGGCGGACTACAGCGTGCTGGCCACCACAAACCTCAATGGCGACTACATCTCCGACGCCGCTGCCGCGCAGGTTGGCGGTCTGGGCATCGCCCCCGGCGGCAACATCGGCGATGGCTACGCCGTCTTCGAAGCCACGCATGGCACCGCGCCCAAGTACGCCGACAAGGACGTCATCAACCCAGGCTCTGTCATGCTTTCCGGGGTCATGCTCTTCGACTTCATCGGCTGGAGCGAAGTCGCGCGCCTGATCGAGTCCTCCTTGGAGAAGACGATCCAGCAGAAGTTCGTCACCTACGATTTCGAGCGCCAGATGCAGGGCGCCACGAAGGCGAAAACCAGCGAGTTTGCCACTCGCATGATCGAGAACATGTAGACACACAGCCGCGGACTAAGTGAGAGCTTACGGCTACGGAAGAGCGTAGCCGTGCCAGGCGGCTGTCCTGCGGATGGCTTCCTCCAGCGGGACCGTTACCTGCAGGCCGAGCTCGTTGCGGGCGCGATCGATCTCCGGGACGTAGCTGGCCGGAGCGGCGCCGGCCTTTGGCACGCCGTCAATTTGCACGGTGAGGTCAGGGCGAAGCGCGCGGGCAACGGCGCGAGCCAACTCGCCAATGCTGACGGCATGATTAGAACCGACGTTGTAGGCGCGGTTGTGCCCGCCGCGCAGGAGCAGAGTCCAGAGCCAGGCCGCGAGGTCGCTCATGTAGAGGAAGCTGCGCAGGGGAGTGCCGTCACCGCGGATGTGGATGGGGCGGTTGGCGAGGGCGTCCGCTATGAAGTTGCCGATGGCGAAGTGCTGGTCCAGAGGAAGATGAGGGCCCACAAAGGCGAAGCAGCGGGCGACGGTACATTGGAGCGCGGTGTTGGCGGAGTAGGCCACACTGAGGTGCTCGGCCATGCGCTTGCCTTCGTCGTAAGAGCTTTGCAGGAGGAGCGGGTCGGGAGCACCGCGATAGGTTTCCGGGATGCGTGTCACGTCGGTGATACCGCGGCCGTAAACGGCTCCGGAGGAGACGTAAAGGAGGCGGTGAGCGCCGGTCGCGAGAGAGAACTGGAGGACGCGTCGCGTGCCTTCGAGGACGGATTCGGCGAGCTGGTAAGCCGGCGCGTTGGCTTGCGCGCCGGTGGAATCCGTGGCCGCATGCACGATGTGCGTGTGGGGCTCGGAAGGGAACGGGAAGGCGCGGATGTCGCCCTCAAGCAGGGTGACCGCAGGGTCGCCTGCAATGTGCGGCGCCCTGCGCCGGAAGCCCGACGCCGAGCGCGTGAGAACCGTGGTTCGCAGGTTGAGCGCGAGTTCTCGGTTCGCGTGCAGGAGGGATTCGAGCAGCCAGTGGCCGAAAAAGCCGGTTCCACCGGTGATGAAGATTCGAGCCTCCCGAAGTGCGAGGAAGGGCTCTCGTGCGAGTTGGAGAACGTGCTGGAGATCTTCGACCGGAAGCGGCTGGGGCTGCATTGCTTCTAGTATGCGGTGCCGGATGGGCTGAGCAACTCGGCGAAGAGGCTGAAGCCGCGATGATTTGCGATCGTAAGGGCTGTGTCGCCTTTGACGTTCTGCTTCGCCTGATCGGCGCCTCGCTCCAGGAGAAGCCGGCCGAGCGGGACGGAGCCTTCCACGGCAGCGAGCATAAGGAGCGACCAGCCGTTCTCGTTGGTGAGATTGGGATCGAGGCCGCTGTCGAGCGCGGCGCGGAGGGCGGGTTCGTCGCCGCGCTTGATGAGGTTCTGGGCTGCTCGGTAGGAGATGGGCATGAGAGTGAGCTTTTTGCTCGGACAGCATGTTACCTGGTGAAGGCGAGGCAAATGAGTGCGCTTACGAGAACTACTGCTGCCAGCATTAGATAAAAGGCAATTGAGGGATCTTCCTGTTCAGGAAAGTATGACTGGTTCGGATCAGACGGGTTGTACTGAATCTGGATCGTGTCGTCTCTCATGTAAGGTTCGTCGCTGCCAGTTTGATACCAAGTCGCGACTGCCGAGTAGATGTGCTCTCGCACCCAAAAGCTATAGTTCAGTGCGGCGTGCCGTTGGCCGCTCCGGCTTGTTTCGCTGAGTTCGAAGCTGAACACCTTAGCGTCCGTCCAGGGCCATCTCGAGGCTCCGCGGATTTTCAGGAGCACCTTCTCCGGGATGGTTGGCATGGTAGGGGTTGTTCTTAGAAACTACTCAGCCAGCTGCTGGGGCTGTTGGCCGAAGTCTTCACCAAAGTAAAAGCGCTCCACGACCATGCAGAAGATGTGCTCCAGGGCGAGGTGGGACTCCTGGATGTTCATCGTGGTGTCGGACGGGATGATGACGTTGAGGTCGGCATGATCCTTCATCGTACCGCCGTTGTTGCCGGTGTAGGCGATGGTGTGGATGCCCATCTGCTTGGCGAGCTTGAGGGCTTTGACGCAGTTCTTCGAGTTGCCGGAGGTGGAAATGGCGAGGAGGACGTCGCCGGGGATGCCGAGGGCTTCGACCTGGCGCTCGAAGACGTTGTCGTAGCTGTAGTCGTTGCCGATGGCGGTGAGGATGCTCGTGTCCGTTGTCAGTGCAATCGCGCGTAATGCCGGGCGGTCGACGGTGAGGCGGCTGACGAACTCGGCGACGAGGTGCTGGGCGTCGGCGGCGGAGCCTCCGTTACCGCAGACGAGGAGCTTGCGGCCGGCCTTCATGGCGTCGGCGGTGATGCGGCCGGCCTCGACGACGGTGGTGTGCATGGCGTCGTCGGCGAGAACGCGGGTCATGGTGTCGAGAGATTGCTGGAGCTGGCGGCGGACGAGGTCAGTCATGAGGGCCTTAAAGCAGGGGTGAGGAAGCAGGAAGCAGCGAGAACGTGATTAGGTGACGACGTCTGAGGTGGTCTAGCCGAAGAGTGGCCGCCGCGGTTCTCACACGGAAAAGGCGGCGGCCCCGGTGGGGCTAGTGGACCATCTGGGGCTTGTCGGGGGTGACGGAGCCGCAATCGGCACTGACGAAGTGCATGTCCGTGACGGAGTTCACGGTCATGCCGCCTTGCATGGTGATCTGGACGGTGCCGTGGGCGGTGTCTTCGCCGGAAAAGTTCATGTCAATGTGACCGGTCTGGCGCGGGCAGGACAGGTCGGCGCTGTAATGGCCGCCGGTCAGCGACTCGTTCTTGCGCTCACAGTTCTTGTTGCTGGCGGCGAGGCCCTTCGCCCAGCTATCCGGCGTGACGCAGACGCGGAGCTTGGTAGTGTGATGGGCGAGGAAGGCCGGAACGTTCGCGCCGGACATGTCGGTGACGACGGTTTCGTCCCAGAGACCCATCTTCATGGGCGGGGCGCCGGTAAGCTGGCCGAGGCCGAAGGCCAGGGCTGAAGTGAGGAGGATCGGTTTGATGAGCATGTAGTTTCCTTGCGGAGCTGGGCTCCTGAGAGTCTTGTCGGGCCCGTGAAGCGGAAGCGGAGACAGGATAGCAGCCGCTGTTGGTGATGGTCTCAGACGTCCGGGCTGAAGCCCGGGCCTATCTCAGAAGCAAAAGCTACGAAGGGGAGGGCACGGCAGAGGCGCTGGGAGCAGGCATGGTGAGCGGGTTGCCGGCGGCGAGGCCGTTGAGGGTGAGGGGCTCGGCGCGCGGGTGGCCGAAGGTGGTTTCGAAGTTGATGCGGTCGAGCTCCACGGCATAGGGAAGGTGCTGCAGGCGGGTAAAGATGGAGCCGATGTACTCGCCCATGATGCCCATGCACACCAGCACGATACTGAGCATGAAGAAAACGCCGATGATCATGGGAGCGACGCCGACCACGAAGGTATGCCAGTAGATGAGCTTGGCGACCAGGTACCCGATGGCCAACAGGAAGCTGACGAGCGCGCCGCCGAAGCCGGCGAACGTTGCCAGGCGGATAGGTACCTTGGAGTGGTTGGTGATGCCCAGCATGGCGATGTCGAAGAGACTGTACCAGTTGTTTTTGCTGATGCCGAACTTGCGGCCGGGCTGGTCGTAGAAGAGCTTGACGGTGGGCAGGCCGATTTCAGCAATGATGCCGCGGAAGTAGGGGTACGGGTCGTCGAACTGCCGGACGAGCTCGACGACCTTGCGGTCGTAAAGGCCGAAGCCGGTGTAGTTCTGGATGGTTTCGATGGAACTCATGCGGTCGGCAAACTTGTAGTACTGCTTGCGGAGCCAGAACATGAGCGAGTTTTCCTCGCTGGTGCGCTTGATGCCGAGCACGCAGTAAGCGCCCTTTTCCCACTCGCGGATGAGATCGACGATCATGGGCGGCGGGTCTTGGAGGTCGGCGACGATGGAGATGACTGCGTCTCCGCGGCACTGCAGGAAGGCGTGCACCGGGGAGCGGATGTGGCCGAAGTTGCGGCTGTTGACGATGATCTTTACGTTAGGGTCCTCGGCGGCGATCATGCGGAGGATGGCGACGGTGCGGTCGCGGGAAGAATTGTCGATGAAGACGTGCTCGTACTCGTAGGTGCCGATGCCGGCCATCACGGCGCGAACTTGGTTGTAGACGTTGAGGTCGTTGTCCTCTTCGTTGAAGCAGGG
>CAXSHQ010000066.1:0-5889 GCA_964236875.1 uncultured Acidobacteriaceae bacterium
ATGGTCGTGATCGAGGACGCCGACAGCCCCACCCCCGTCCCCCTCGTCCACGCCAGTTGCTCCCCGTCGTCGGACCACGCGAGCCCATCCAGGTCCTGCCCATCGTCCTCCGTGTAGTGCGTCACCTGCCACGCAGGCCCGGGCTCCGCAAGACCCCTCACCCAAACATTCCGACGCCCTTGCAAATCCGTAAACCAAGCTACCCGCGCCCGCGCCATTCTTCCTCTGCTCGCCTTTCGCTTCTTCAGCGTTTCCCCGCCGCCCGGCATCGCGCGCCTGCCGCATCTGCACGTCCGCGGACATTGTCGAACCGAGTGCCCCACCTCTCGATTCTGAGACATGGTTTTCAAACGCAAGGACCCACACCGGCTCGCACAACGAAGCCCACAGTGCCACCCAGACCATCGCGCCTGAAACGAACGGCAACCTTGCATCTCGCATATCCGCAGCATAGCCGCTTCCTATGGCCCACCCCGCACAAACAGAAAGCGCTCCGGCAACCTGCCCCGCATCCACTTGCCGCCCCGGAACGAACCCCGTACACTCAAAGAGTCGGCTGCTCCGCAGCTCTCGCTGCCGCGTACCCGCGGGCGTTACAGCGACACACGTAGGCGCGTAGCTCAGTTGGTTAGAGCGCTACCTTGACACGGTAGAGGTCTCCGGTTCGAATCCGGACGTGCCTACCAAACAAACCCACAACTTAGACGGAATTTGGCCAAGAGCCTGCACCCTGGATGCACCCGTAAGTTGACTCCCCGGGTCGCTTACCTTGCACCCGGTTCGCAGGCTTGCGCGCTGCAACGGGTGTGCCGGCCTGGCTGAGGCCTGCGCGTGGCCAGCCTGCCGGCGGAGTGCAAGGCCCGGCAGGGGCGCCATAGGCTCCGTTCCGCATTGTGGCCCCGGGACACAGCTTCTATGGCGGGTTCAGGCTACACCTGGACCGGCTAAGTGGATGCGAGCGGCGCGAACCTGCGCCTTCGAAGGCGTGTGAATGGGCTTGGTCTGTCGCTCACGAGAATGCGTTGACAGGAGAAGCCCGTCTCTATATTCTCGCGCCCATCTCAAAAAGCCGCCGTTCCTGGTGGTACCTCCGTGCAACGCATCGATGCATGCCCGGAGCAGAGCTGTACGAGGAGGTTAGAAAGTGAAACTGCGCACAGCGAAGCTTTCAGGCGTTTTAGCGGTGATGCTGACTGGCATCCTGCCTATGGCGAAGGCCCAGTTTTCCAGCAACGTGCAGGGCACAGTCGCGGATGCAACGGGAGCTGTCGTTCCGGGCGCCACGATCACGCTGACCAACACGAGCACCGGCGTCGCGGAGCGAACCACCAGCGGAGCCAGTGGTGTTTACCGCTTTGTGAGCCTCTCGCCGGGACCCTACTCCATTGTCGCGAGTGCAAGCGGTTTCGTGACGCACAATGTCGCTGTCACCCTGACCACGGGTCAGACGATGAACGTTCCCTTCTCACTGGGAGTGTCGGGAACTTCACAGACTGTAGATGTGTCCGACCGTGCGCCGGTGCTGGACACCGCTGACAGCCGCACGGAGCTGACCATCACCGAAGACGCGCTGGAGTCGCTTCCGCTACCCGGCAGAGACCTGCTGGCGCTCACGTCGCTGGCTCCCGGAGTAACGGGCCTGGGTGTCATCGGCAGCGGCGGCAATGGGCAATCGAACGACAACTATGCGGCCGAAACGCAGGTAACAGCCAGTGCCAACGGCCGCAGCAGCGTGGGCAATATGTTCGTGCTGGATGGGCTGGACATTACCAGCAACATCACGCCGGGCGTGCTGAACCTTGTGCCCAACCCGGATACCGTGCAGGAAGCAACCGTGCAGGTGAACGTCTTCAATGTGGAGTATGGGCGCAGCAGCTCCATCGTTCAAGTGATCACGAGCAAGGGCGGAACCAATCGCTACCACTTCCTGGCGAGCGAATATTACACCGCAAACTGGTTGACTGCGCGCACCGAGTTCCAGCCGAAAGAAACGACAAAGTTCCCTCCATTTCACAGCAACAACATCTCCACCACCCTTAGCGGGCCTGTACCGTTCGTGCACCAGATGTACTTCTTTACCGGTTGGGAGCCGTTACTGGCACTCACACAGACGACATCTTCCACAACTTACGAGGACCCTGCCTTCACCGCCTGGGCGGCCCAGAACTGGCCGAACTCTCTTGGGGTGAAGCTGCTGCAGCAGTACCCTTCGACAAATGCCTCCACAACCAGCGTGGCGAAGAAGGGGAGCGACTTGTACCCGACCACGTGCGGTACGGCTGCGGCGGCCAACATCCCTTGCTCCCTGCCTGTGGTGGACAACGGCGTCTTCAACGCAACGAATACCCGGAACGCGTTGCAGTACAACATCCGGCTGGATAAGTACTTCAGCAAAGATCGTCTCTACGGGAACTACTACCGGACGGGCCTTGACCTGGGAGGACCTTCGGTCCGCGTGGGACATCAGCAGCCGCAGCGGTACCTCGTGCGCTCGCTGCAGGGCAATGAGACACACACCTTCTCGTCCAGCATGCTGAACGAGGCCAGCTTCGGCGTTCTGCGCATGGAAGGCCTTATCAATCCAACCGGCCCTTTTCACGTTCCGATCATCACGGTGGCCACAGCGTGGGGCACGTCTTTAGGGGTGAGCAAGGCGGACGAAAACTACATTCAGTACCACTACACCTGGCATGACGCACTGACCCGCGTGTACCGGTCGCACGACATCCGCGTGGGCTATGAAGGCTTCTGGGGAGACAGCCACACGCTCTTCGGTCCCTGGTACTCGCAGCCGGCCTTCTCCTTCCAATCCGTCTCGGATTTTCTGCAGGACAAGGTCTATCAGGAGACAGGTGTGTCCTATAACCTGCTGACGGGGCAGCCAGCGGGCCTGCTGGGAGGAAGCTACAGGATCATTGGGAACTCCACGGGCCTGTATGCGCAGGACACATGGAAGGTGAACAAGCGTCTCACGCTGACCTATGGCGTGCGCTGGGACGACTTCGGAAACCCGAAGCCCGCCAATGGGTCGGTCGAGTCGAACTTCTTCTATGGTCCCGGAACGACAATCATCCAGCAGGTAGCGAACGGCTATGTGAAGCAGGTGGATCATGCGTTCAACAACGCGATCACGGCCTGGAGTCCACGTGCAGGCGTTGCGTTCGATCCTACGGGCGCGGGTAAGTGGCTTATCCGAGGCGGCTTTGGTCTGTACCATGACTGGGTTACGATCGGAAACGTTCAGAACGAGTTCGGCAATCCACCTTCGCCGGTTACCGTAACGTTCACAACAGGTACGACGCAAGCACCGGTGTATGGCTTGGGAACGAGTGATGTCTACCCGTACGGATTTACCTATCCCACGATCCCAAGCTCCGGGTTGAACGACCACGGCGGTATTGTGGGCGTGCAGTCCAACGTTGCCGGCAACGACCCGAACCTGACTGCCACGAACACGCTGAACTACACCGCAACGCTGGAGCGTAGCCTTACACCCAACTTCTCCCTGGCTGTCGGCTACTCCGGTTCGTACTCCAATGACCTTTACGTGGATTTCGCGGGTCACACGACCAACGCCTACTATGGCGTGGACATCAACAACGTTCCCGGCAACCTGATTGCCAACAATGGAAAGCTTGTACGGCCAAACGCCAACTTCGGATCCATTCGCTACACGGTGAATGGACCGACTTCGCAGTACAACGCAGTGATCACCGAGTTCAAGGGCAGGTTCCTGCGCCGTGGCTTTGTGGACGTCTCGTACACGCACTCGCGCTCTTATGACGACGCCGGCACGTATCCGACAGTGCAATCCAACACGCTGGACTACCACCAGTATTGGGCGCCCTCCTACTGGGACACGCCGAACCGCCTCTCGATGGCTGTTTCTTACGAACTGCCGCATCTACGGAGCGGGCCGGAGTTCCTGAAGGTCGTTGCGAACGGCTGGAAGCCCAGCGCGGTCACCATCCTGCAGAGTGGAACGCCGTTTACGGTTCTGAACTCGGCAGCGTATAAGACCGGTGTGGGTGCGGGAAGCCCCATCATCAGCACCAGTGCCGGGGACTATAACGCCGATGGAGTCAACAGCGATCTTCCGAACGTGCCTTCCTACGGCTACAACATACCCACAGATCGAGCTGCCGAACTGGCAGGCGTGTTCAAGCAGGGAGACTTCACGGCGCCCAGCTCGCTGCCGGGTGAGGGCAACGAAGTCATCAACGGCTATAGAGGTCCCGGGTACGCGAATACGGACTTCGCCTTGCTGAAGAACACGCACCTGTGGGAGAACGCGAACCTGCAGCTTCGCGTGGAGGTCTACAACCTCTTCAACCGGGCGAACCTTGGAGGCCTGGGCTCTTCAGTGACCAGCTCGACTTTCGGCAAGGCGACTTCGCAGTACAACGCAAGGTTCCTTCAGCTGGGGGCTCGGTTCGAGTTCTGATTGTTGTCAGTAGAAAGAGGCATCGAAGCGCTTCGCTGTCTCTTGAGCTGGTTACGCTCTGAGTCCGACATTCAAAGCTGAACCGTCATAGGCGTGCCACTGAAGTCGAATGGAGACATGGCAGACGCACCAACTACGCCTGCGCGAAACCGGCGAGTGGTGAACGCGTGCAGCCTCGAACCTGCGGCGAGCGCAACGGAGAGTCGGCGCGTGCCGTCGTCCCAATGGATGTCGAGAGTCGATGAGACCCCACGAGTGTGCTCCATGGAGATGCCGTCATCCTCATAAAGTGCGAGGTGCGCGTTCGAACCTGGGTAGACGTGGAGCTCGAGTGGGGAGGTGGATGCTTCCAGCGTGGACTGTTTGACTGGACCGAGCGGAAGTATGCTTCCCGCCCTGACGTAGAGCGGGATCGTCGCCAAATCCACACCGCGTGTGTGGTGCTGGCCGCCTTTCAGTGGCTCGCCCGTCCAGTAGTCGAACCAGTGCGCTCCCGGCAGGTAGGTTGTGCGTTCTTTCGCAGACTTCGTGGTGACCGGGGCGACAAGCAGGTTGGCTCCCCAGAGATAAGCATCGTCCACAGCATGGGTTTCGCGATCCTGCGGGAAATCGAGCCATAAGGCGCGCATCAACGGCCGGCCGGTGCGTTGCGTCTCTTTCACGGCGGAGTAGAGGTACGGGAGGAGGCGATATCGCAGTTCGAGATACTTCCTGCAGATGACTTCCACCTCTGGATGATGGAGATCTTCCGGAGCGGGGAGCACCTTGGGATCATCTTCCACAGGACCCAGCTCGCCGCGATCCCAGCCCCACGGCAGCCGGAGCATCCAGGTTCTGCCATGGGAACGGAAGAGCGGACAAAACGCGCTGAACTGAAACCAGCGAACGTACAGCTCCGCAGTGAGCTCCGCGGTAGAGAAGAAACCTCCGGTGTCTGTGCCCCAATACGGGATACCGCTCATCCCGGTGTTGAGGCCAGCGGCGATCTGGGTACGGAGTGTCTGCCACTCCGAGTTCACGTCTCCCGACCAGAGGAAGCCATACTGCTGCAGACCTGCGTACCCATTGCGTTGCAAGGCGTAAGGGCGAACGTTGGGCCGCTCGTGCAGAGATCCTTCCCAGTACATCCTGTTGCGCACCAATCGCGCTTCGGGCAGCAGCTCATCGCCATCGTCCACCCACCAGCCATCGACACCCTTGCCGAACGCCGGCAGATGGTCGCGCCAGTAGTTTGCGGCTGAATCGGGCTCAGCTGCAACGTCGGATACCCGCCCGTGGAGATCGAACGGCACACCGAGGGTATGAAGCACTACCTTCATGTTCTCCCTGTGCATTTGGGCGAACATGACCTCAGGGTCTGGAAAGACCTTGGGGTTGAACGCAAAGGATGCGTGGCCGGTGTTCCACCCGGAGGGCGCGAAGCCGGTGCCGAGATAAATCATGAC